>NZ_LT627734.1:1200000-1500000 GCF_900100865.1 Candidatus Aquiluna sp. UB-MaderosW2red | reverse complement strand
ATGGTCTGGAGGAATCCGAAAAGGTGCCGCCAAACCTCAGGGTCCAATTCAAGGAACTCGAAGAGAATCAAAAACGTCGTCAGACCAGAGCGCTGAGAGACGGAATCGATCGAATTTTCACCGATTTAGAATCCCTCCATCGAGACATCATGGCCATCCAACTTGGTGGCGAGCAGGAGCTAGTCAATCAAGAGTTTCAGCAGGGGATTATCGAAAGAGCCCAGGGAACCAAGGCCAAGGATACGATTGAGATTCTGGATGCCATTACCAAATCCAGGGCTCGTTTGGCTTCCAACGTCAGGGATCTGCTGGTCTTGGAGTCGCTGTGCGTGCAAATGATTTTTAGGGAGAAAATTGCGAGTTAGAGGCCTATTGGCTCTATCGGTATTGCTACTCACAGGCTGTGCCCCAGTAGTTTCAGATAGTTCAATCACTCAGGTCGAGAAAGGCTTACCTGTCTTTGATCAGGTTATCGACTGGATCGACTGCGAAACCGGTTTCGAATGCGCTGTTATCGCGGCCCCACTTGATTGGGTGACCGAGACCGGTGAGTTCATTGAAATAGCTCTTACCAGAAATTCGGCCACAAAAGACCTACCCCCGCTTTTGGTGAACCCGGGTGGTCCGGGTGTCAGTGGTGTGAAGTGGCTCCAGGAGGGCTATCAGTCGATTGGCACAGCTGCCCTTCGCTCCAAGTTTCAGCTTTTGGGTTTTGATCCGCGCGGTACTGGCGGCTCGAGCCCGGTGGAATGCCTTGATGTGGATCTCAAAGATCGGGTTTACTACAGCCAGTCAGAATTTCCCTACGGTTCAGAAGCGGATTTGGACTGGTCAAGAAAGTTGCTGACGGAATTTGCTCAAAGTTGCCAAGAGGTCGGTTTTGACACCGGCTACTTCACTACTCAGCAGGCGGCCAGGGATCTTGAACTAATCAGAGCCTTGATGGGCATGGAGCAACTTGATTACCTTGGCTATAGCTACGGAACCGAGCTTGGCGCGGTTTACGCGGCGCTATTTCCTGACCGAGTTGGGCGCATGGTTTTAGATGGTGCAATCGACCCCACCACCACGGAGGGTAAAAACCTGATCGGTCAGATAGCCGGTTTTGATAATGCTCTTCGGGGCTACCTGGCCGACTGCTTGACTCAGCGGGGTTGCCCTTTTTCTGGAACTGTTGACCAGGGGATTGCCAAAATAGCGAGCTTCCTAACTGATCGGGAATCATCGACATTGCCTACTCAGGTCGATCGTGAACTCGGAATTGGCCCTGCAATATCGGGCATTATCGCGGCTTTATATTCCCAAGAATCTTGGCCGTTTTTATCGCAAGCCTTTACTGAATCCTTTGACGGAGATGGCACTACGATGCTGCTTTTGGCCGATTTCTACAACGATAGAAATGTGACTGGCGGCTATCTTTCGAATGTGAATGAAGCGAATCTGGCCATCACTTGCGCCGATACTCGAATCACTGAGGACGAAGTAACCGAGCTGGAGCCTCAAATTGCACAGGCCTCCAAAGTCTTCGGCAAGTACTTTTCGGCTCCCCATGTCTCTTGCGAGAGCTGGCCGGATGGGATTGGTAAGCAAGAGCTTGATTTCGGTATCCCGTTAGCCAATGCACCACTAGTGGTTGGCACAACTGGTGACCCGGCAACTCCCTATTCGCAAGCCGTGGCTTTGGCAAAGCTGCTGGATGGAGCTACGCTTTTGACCTTTGTGGGTGAGGGTCACACCGCTTATGGTGGCAACCAGTGTGTGGACGCACTGGTTGATGCATACTTTGATGGCCAGGTTTATGACCAAGAAGAGCTCACTTGCGGCTGAAGCTGGTCGGTGGAGAATATGTTTTAGTAGTAGAGCCCTAAAAGAATTGTCGCGAATATAGCGATAAAGATCGTAGGGGTAACAAACTTTATGACATCGAGCCAGGGTCTGAAGGATATTATGCGGCTCCGCAGTGCAGATTTTCCAGGTAGGACCCTAAGGTCGTCAATGGCCGCCTGGGCTTGGGAAGCAGCCGAATACTCAGCCAGTGCGCCTAGAATGCCAGAAGCTAACAAGATCAAAGCAAAAGCCGCTTTCAGGTAGTTGCTGTAAGTGGCAATTTCTGGAGTGGCAAAGGCGGCAAAGGCCAAAAGTGCCGTTGGAGCCAGCTGAGCCAGAATTACGTGCAGTCGGTTTTTATTGAAGTCTTGGATTAGTTCTTGTTCGGTCATTGTTATCCTTTTTCGAAGGTCTTATTCAAGGTTAGGCAGTTGCGGTTGAAAAACAACGCTCTTCAGGAGAATTTATCCAAGCGATTCCGCAAACTCCTATCTGGCGCCAGCGATGGCGTGCCACCCTGGCTCAAGGTTGTTGAGGCCGGAGACAAGCCTGGACTTTATCTTCCAAGTGATGCTCCGTGGGTTGTGCATGGAGATTTTGCCACTTTGGTCGGTGGAGTAAGGGCGCTTTTAATGCAGGCCCTTCACCCAGGGTCACTCACTGGCGTGGCTCAGCACTCGAGGTATGAAAAAGATCCACTGGGTCGACTCTCCGGCACAATCCGTTGGCTGACAGTCACAACCTTTGGTTCAACCGACGCAGTCTTTGGTGAGGCCTCCAGGGTAAATAAAATGCACACTCGCGTTACCGGTGAGTATGAGACTGCAGCTAAAGAGGTCAGGCCCTATAAGGCCGCTGACCCCGATTTATTGCTTTGGGTGCATGTAGCATTCATGGATTCTTTTTTGCGCGCCCACCAGAACTATTCAAGAAAGCCAATCCCCGGTGGGGCGGACGATTACGTGAGGCTTTGGGCCAAGTCTGTCGAGCCGCTGGGCCTAAACACAGCCCCAATGTCAGAAGCCGAACTTCTAGAGACCCTGCAGGGTTTTGATTCTCAGCTAGTGGTCACTCCAGCAACCACCGATGTGATCAAGTGGATTCGCAAGGTGCCCTTACCCTTGGCGACCAAGCCAATTTACGCCCTGCTGTTTCACTCAGCCTTGGCGTCGCTGCCAAAGGTCTATCAGGAACGCATTGGCATGCGCTCCTATCCGCTTTGGATTTTGCGCCCCATCACCACAAACCTTTTGGCAATCATGCGAAAGGCAATCGGACCAGAGTCGGCAATCGAAGACGCCGCTGTGGCGAGACTCAAAAGAGCCGGAGTCATTTCCTAACAATTAGTTGGGGTCTGGCGTCAAAAGTGATTGGCGCTAAACTTTTGCAAGTGCCCAAGGGCATTTTTCGCCACCCTAGCTCAGTTGGTAGAGCAGCTCCCTCGTAAAGAGCAGGTCAGCGGTTCGATTCCGCTGGGTGGCTCCAAAGTGCAAGAGGATTGCCAAGGTTAGCTTCACATCCGAATTCGACAAGTCCATCGAATCAAGCCGCACCTAAACTCTGGACAAAGCCTTGAATTTTAGAATGCTGGCCGGGACGAAAATTGCTAATAGCAACCCAATACCCACCAGCACGATCAACAGCGGATTTTGCTGCACGAAGCTATCTCCCACGGGAGTCCCTGCCGGGATGTTTCCAAAGAGTTCGCGACAGGCCTGAATTAGAGAACTAACGGGGTTCCACTCCGCAAATATGCGCAGTGGGGCCGGAAGTGTGTCTGATGGCACAAAGGCATTGGACAAGAATGTCAGCGGGAAAAGAACCAAGAAACTAACGTTGTTGATAATTTCAGGTGACTTGACCGACATCCCGATTAGCACCATTACCCAGCTAAATGCGTAGCTGAAGCCCAACAACAGTCCCACTGCAAGCATTGCTTCAGGTAAGGAGCTTGTTACTCGCCAACCGACTAGGTAGCCGGTAATAAGCATCGCGACCATAGAGGCTGCGTTTATAACCAAATCTCCAGCGGTCCTTCCGATCAATAGCGCTGCAGTATTCATCGGCAGGGTTCGAAAGCGGTCAATGATGCCGTCTTTTAGATCTTGCGCCATTGCGGAACCCGAGTAGGTGGAGCCAAACACTATTGTTTGAGCGAAAATGCCTGCCATTAAGAATTGGGTATAGTCGCCACCCTCAATTGAGATTGCCCCAGCGAATACGTAGTTGAACAGCAGCACGAACATGATCGGTTGGATCAGGGTAAAAACAAAAATCTCTGGATCACGCCGAAGTTTGATGATGTTGCGCTTTGTGGTCACCCAGCTGTCGGAGATCAGCTGGGTGAAGGGTCCTTTTATATCTACTTGATATGAAAGTGTCATTTTGCAACCTCATCTTCTTGAGCCTGGCGGCCGGTTAGGTTCAGAAACACATCGTCTAGGGTCGGTCTTCTCATGCCCGCGTCATTGAGCTCTATCCCTGCATCCGAGAAAAGCTTGAGTGCTTTTTGAAGTTTTTCAGGGGCGGAATCTGCGGCAACCGACAGGGTTCTGCCATCGTTTCCAATAAACACCTTTTCATTTGAAATAGATTGCAAAAGGCCTTTACCTTGTTCGATGTCCTCGAGCCGCACCAAAGCGAACTCGATGTACTGCCCGCCAATTTGCCGCTTTAGTTCGTCGCTGGTGCCCTCGGCGATTACCTGACCATGGTCGATAACCGCAATCGAATCGGTTAGCCGGTCGGCTTCCTCGAGGTACTGGGTGGTTAGGAGTACCGTGGTGCCGTTGGTGACCAGGTCTTTGATTACCTTCCAAAGGTCAAGCCGGCTCTTAGGGTCTAATCCTGTAGTCGGCTCATCCAAGAACAAAACCGCCGGGTTGATAATCAGAGCCCCAGCTAGGTCAATTCTTCTGCGCATACCGCCACTAAATCCCTTTACGGGCCGATTCGCGGCTTCAACCAAATCGAATAGCTCGATGAGTTCATTGGCTCGTTTTTTTGCTGCTGAGGCACCAAGGTGGTAGAGCCGCCCGATCATCTCTAGGTTCTCAAAGCCGGTTAGCTTTTGATCAACCGCGGCATACTGACCCGAAACCCCGATCATCCTGCGGATCCGCTCGGGTTCCGAGGTGACGCTCACTCCATCGATAAATGCTTCACCTGAGGTCGGAGTAGTCAAGGTCGTCAGTATCTTGACTGCAGTGGTCTTGCCGGCACCGTTGGGACCAAGAAGTCCCTTAACTGTTCCCTGTGGGATTGAGAGCGACAGACCATCTAGAGCTTTTATTTCGCCTGATTTGGACTTGTAATACTTTTTCAAGTCATGCGCTTCAATGAAGTTCAATGGTGTTCTCCTGTTTTGTTCGAAAAAGCAACTGGGCTAAAAGTTTTTCGGTACCAGCAAGCTTTTGTTAAAATCTTCAGTGCAGCAAAGCCTCGCCCGCTTTTACACAACATAGCCCAGCGCTGTTTTATGCCAACTCGTCACTTAGTGACTTTCTTGCTTTTCCCGGAGACAAGGCACTTCGCTCGATCTGCCAGGCCTTGCTGGTGCCGGGGGTATCGCGGCCGGGACCAGGAATAAGATGTGGCTGCGACTTGGAATGGTTGCCGAAGTCTAAATTCCCCTAGGCAACTCTGTCAGAAAACTGTCATCCTCTAAATACCCTAGGGGGTATACTAACGACAGCGGTAACAACAAGCCGCATTGCACCGAGCAAGGAGATTCAAATGACCAGCAGCGCAACCCCAAGATTAATCCCCAAATCAAGTATCGCGGTTATGAAGGCTGTCTCTTCCCCCGCGGGTCGCTGGGCCCGAATTGTTGGCGGACCGGTTTTGATTGCTGGAAGCATTCTTTCTGGCGGCTGGGCTTTGGCGCTTATCCCACTTGGTCTGATGATGTTCAGTACTGGTCTACTGAACCTGTGTCCAGTAAGCCTTTATTACCGAGCGCCACTGAACGGCGAGAAGCTGCTCTTCTTTTTTGATCAGGTCGATTCTAAAAAGTTTGGCCTGAACTAGCCAAAGTCTCCTTAGTTGGAGTTGGGTTAATTCTCCAAAACCGAATTAGCACTTTGATTGACCCATTCAAAAATAATTGCCGCTTCCGCATTTTCAGAACTGTCGTAATATTTGAATTCGTTCACAAAGTCTCCAGCCTTTTGAACCAAATCCGGACGGGAGCACTTTGGCCACCGAGTTCTCCAACCTCAAGGTCCCCTATTTTGCCGTTCCAGTAGTTGCCTTGGTTTTATTGGCAATTTCTTGGAGTGCGACCATTCCCTTGGCGCTGCTTGCCGGGCTGGGTTTAGTTTTAGTGGCCACCGTTTTTGTTGCCGTCTCTCACGCTGAGGTAATCGCTCTGAAGGTGGGGGAGCCTTTTGGTTCTCTCATTCTTGCGGTTGCAGTAACAATCATCGAGGTCGGGATGATTGTGGTTTTGACCATAGCTGACCCCGATGCCACCAGGAACCTTGCGCGCGACACCGTGTTTGCAGCCATAATGATCACGACCGGGTTAATTATTGGCGGCTCGATCTTAATTAAGTCTTTTAGGCTCAAGTACGCAACCTTCAAGCCTGAGGGCGCAGTGCCGGCGCTGTCGGCACTGGCATCCCTGAGCATCTTGAGCTTGGTTATACCGAACTTCACCACATCAACTCCGGGCCCAACTTTTAGCCCAGCCCAACTCGGTTTTGCAGCCATCACATCACTTGTTATCTATCTGACATTCGTAACGATGCAGACCGTCAGACATCGTGATTATTTCTTGCCGCCTCCCAGAGCGAACATGCCCCCTAGTCAAACCGCTCACGTTAGGGCTCCGAGTAAAAAGCAAGCACTTTGGAGCGTATTTGGACTGCTGGGATCCTTGGTGGCCGTGGTTGGCCTGGCAAAGGTCACCAGTCCGCTTATTCAAGGGGCGGTTTCCGGCCTCGGGCTGCCTCAGATGGTAGTGGCCTTCACGATTGCAATCGTGGTGTTGTTACCCGAATCAATTTCCGCTTTGAAGGCTGCTTATTACGGCCGGACTCAGACCAGCATTAATTTAGCCCTCGGCTCGGCTCTTGCCAGCATAGGCATGACGATCCCGACGATTGCCGTTATTTCATTGGTGTTTGGTTTTCAGGTGAACCTGGGTCTCGGTGCAACGGAAATATCCCTCTTATTTCTAGCGCTATTTGTTAGCGCCCTGACGCTTTTGCCAGGCAAGGCTTCAATCCTGCAGGGGGCCGTGCACCTGAGCATTTTTGGCGCATTTGTCATGGTTGTTTTCACTTCTTGAGACTTGTTTATTTTTCGCTTGCCAAAGAGCGGTCAGCAGGTAATTGAGACCCGAAAATCGGAGCTAGTTCTGAAAGATGACCCTGAAGGGATCGAGAGTCTTGCCATTGACCTGCCATCGATACCAGTTTTCATCAGCCTTCGCCACTCTGATTTTCAGGCTCGGGGCCACACCTCCAGACTTGCATTCCCAGACATCTTTGGATCCCCAGGGGAGTTTTGTTGGAATTCCATTTCCCAGCGTTGTCCATTTACCTCCGGACCAGGTTTGCATCTTTGAAGAACTAATTTGGCTCCAGCAGAAGTCTCTTGGCCCCAGCACTACCAGCCCGATAGAGCAAATCCACGTTCCCTTAACCGATCGGCCATTTTGATCAAATAGCGGATTGCAGGTCCCTCGGTCTTGATCACTTAGAAGATTGTTTCCAACCCAAGCTTTCTGAGTCAATATGTCTACTCCGGCTGCGTTAGACCCCAGGTAATAAATCCCGTTCGGGTCCATTTCAGTTCTCTGGTTTGAGAAGCATCTTGTTTCGGGGAAATCCGACCTCGAACTCATGAGATCACAATTCTCGGGCACATGCTCGACCCCCAAGTTGTGCAATGCCTCATGAATCCACACTTTAGAAAACACTCGACCGAATTCACTTGAGCTGGCGCCGCAACTTCCCTTCATCGCGACCAGAGAGATTGTGCCAGAGACGACACCACGCCCGCAGACATCCGCCGAATCTTTTACCGGGGCGAATAAGACATAGAGCTTTCTCGAAGTGGAAGGTTTCTCAAATCCTGTGCCTGCGATCAATCCGTCTAATCTGCCACCCTCTGATAAAAGTTGCTCAATGTCGTTGGTTGACATCGAGCTTTGGATGAATCCAATGTCTATTTCCCCTTGCTGGTTCATGTCCAGGGGAAATTCGAGTCCTATGGTTTTTTTCAAAAAGTCATTTCCCTCGCGCAGGGATGTGGCAATCGTGCCATTGAGATCAAGGCGCTCATCTGCCACATCTGAGGGGAGTAGATAAATCGGTTTGATTTGAAAGCCTGCGACAGTGTCGGGGCTTTCAAAACTGCTTCGGCTCACAGCCTCGGAACCTTGATTTAGCAAGGGGGTCTTTATTGAAATCAGCACTCGACCCTGATATCTCTTAGCGTTGGAATTCTTGGATTGAAACCAAGTCGAAAGATACGGGTTCAGGCTAGCGGCATATTCACAGGCAGCTTTTGCTCGAATCCGAATCTTGAGCCGTTCCTTGCTAGATGCTTTTGGAGAGGTCACCCCCGTGCAAATGTACTTATCGGCGCTCGAATACTCTGCAACTCTGGTGAAGATGCTGGCTTTTTGGGCCGAAGTTAGCTGGGTTGAATTCACCGGAAACGCGGGCAACCACGACTGATTCACGCTTCGAGGGACCTCTTGGGCGGTGGCGCCTGGGCCAAAAATAGAAGTTAGAAAAAGGGCTGTGACCAACGCTGTAAAAAACTTTTTCAATTTCCTCCGGTGGGTCCTTGGCTCTCAAGCTATGCGGAACTTGGGGAATCTGCAAGTTCCGCATATGAGCGACGCTTTATGAATGCACGAAATTTCTGCTGGATAATGCAGAGCCGGCTTTATGCCGAAATAGGCGCTTGCCTTATAACCTGCAACCAAAGCCGAAATGACTGCAAGAGAGCTGTTCTTAATAAGGCTCACGATTGGCATTCTTTGAAGGACAGGTTGGGGCTTGTCCGTTCGATCATTTCGGCCAAATGCAGGGTGACGCGAACGGAGGTTTTGGCCCAAATACCTCAAGCGGGAGGGCGTCCTCATCCAATTCGACTCCAACTTCCACAGCCAACACAAGAATCTCCGATTGAGGACAGCGAGCTCAGTACTTTGGGCACTCGGCTTGGCATGTTGACTAAAATCACAATCAGTGGCGTTGATGCGGAAATCTCGAATCACCCACCCTTGATGTCAGTCACGAGTATTCCTACTAATTAGAGACCGATTATTACCCTTGAAAGCGGCCCTTCCAGTTGGGCGCACTTAGATTGAGATTTCTAATCTTTTCGAAGTGTGCCAGAGTGATAGCCAAGCTGCACCAGGAAAGGCCGCTGTGAATCAGCAAGATAACATTGAGAGTTCCAAGGGTGAGACTCGGAGCACTGGCGCTAGTGACAAGCACAATATGAGGGACCCAGCAGCTAACTCAAAAGTTGATGCTGGCTCGTCAAAGGGTGATCATCACGATCATAAAAAACATTCTGGCCATCACGATCACGTGGCTCAATTTCGCAGGTTGTTCTGGATCATGCTCATAGTGGCGGTTCCCGTGGTTTCACTCTCACCTATGTTTGCCAATTTGATTGGCTATCAGCTACCGAGCCTTGGCTGGCTGGCATGGGTGCCGCCAATTTTTGGAACTGGGATGTATGTCTTTGGGGGAAGGCCTTTTCTAACCGGGGCGGTTAGTGAATTAAGAGTCAAAAAGCCCGGCATGATGCTTCTGATTGCTCTTGCCATCAGCGTCGCATTTTTAGCCTCTTGGGGTTCAAGCCTCGGATTGCTCGATCAACGCCTGGATTTTTGGTGGGAATTAGCGCTTCTAATTGTGATCATGCTGCTCGGGCACTGGATCGAAATGAGTTCGCTGGCTCAAACTACCTCAGCACTTGACTCACTAGCCGCGCTGCTACCGGATGAGGCCGAGCGAGTGGAGGGCGACAAGGTTGTGGTGGTCTCCCCGGCGATGCTAAAAATTGGCGATGTCATTGTGGTGCGGCCAGGCGGTCAAGTCGCAGCTGACGGCATGATTTTGCAAGGGTCCGCCAGCATGGATGAATCCATGCTGACTGGCGAATCGATCGCGGTCCGAAGGGGTGAAGGCGATTTGGTTATCGCCGGAACCGTGGCAACGGACTCCGGACTTCGGGTTGAAATCACTGCGGTTGGCGAAGGAACGACGCTGGCTGGAATTCAAAAGCTCGTGGCCGAGGCTCAGTCTTCAACTTCAAAGGCTCAACGTTTAGCTGACAAGGCTGCCGGCTGGTTATTCTGGTTTGCACTGTCGGCAGGCGTAATCACGGCTATTACCTGGAGCCTCCTAGGGATGCCGGATGCTGCGGTGATTCGCAGCATTACCGTTTTAGTTATCGCTTGCCCGCATGCGCTGGGGCTAGCAATTCCGCTTGTGGTTTCAATCTCCACCGAGCGAGCTGCTAAGGCTGGGGTGCTGATCAAGGATCGCCTGGCTCTTGAAACAATGCGCAAGGTCGATACTGTTTTGTTTGACAAGACTGGAACCCTGACCAAGGGAACACCGGTTGTCACCGCAATCGAGTCGGCGACGGGTCTGAGCCAGGACGAGCTTTTGGTTCTTGCCGCAGCGGCAGAAGCTGATTCTGAGCATCCACTGGCCAGGGCTATTGTCAGCGCCGCCAAGAATAGAAATTTGGATGTTCCAAAATCCAAGGACTTTGAATCTTCACCTGCGGTGGGAGTTAGGGCCAAGGTGGGAAGCCAAGTCATTCAAGTGGGTGGGCCACATTTATTAACCCAAGAATCTGGTTCAGAGTTACCAATTGCCGATAAGTGGCGAAGCGAAGGCGCGATCATCCTGCACGTTTTTATCGACGGGCAGGTTGCAGGAGCTCTAGCGCTTGCCGATGAGATTCGAGAAGAGTCAAAGGCGGCTATTGCCGCCCTCAACCAAAGGGACATCGAAGTAGTGATGATCACCGGGGATGCCGAAGCAATCGCCGCCACCGTGGCTAAGGAATTAGGTATTGAGCGATTTTTTGCTGGCGTGAAACCTGAAGATAAGGCCCAGAAGGTCAAAGAGCTGCAAGCTGAAGGCCGAACCTTAGCAATGGTGGGGGATGGCGTGAATGACGCCCCAGCTCTGGCTCAAGCGAATGTTGGAATTGCCATTGGCGCAGGGACCGATGTCGCCATCGGTTCGGCTGGGGTGATCCTGGTGAGCGATGATCCTCGCTCGGTTATCTCGGTGATCGACCTATCCAACGCGGCTTATAAAAAGATGACGCAGAACCTCTGGTGGGCAGCCGGTTACAACCTAATCTCGGTTCCCTTAGCTGCTGGAATTCTCGCGCCTATCGGCTTTATCTTGCCAATGTCAATCGGAGCGCTTTTGATGTCAATGTCCACGATAGTTGTCGCTCTAAACGCTCAGCTATTGAGGAAGCTTGATCTAAGGCCCGAGTCAGCACCCCCGGTTTTAGATTAGCTTTTAGTAATCCGCTGTTGCAGCTGGTTCTGGTGTGTTCTGCTGTTCCACTTGTTTCTTCTAGATACCCTTAGGCCATGAGGCTTGACTCCGTATCTGATCCGCAGGGTAATCCCGTGGGCGAGCTGGTTGAAGATTTCACTTTGCCTGAGCTTCCCGACTTAACATCGGTATTGCTCGGCCAACTTTGCAGGCTCGAGCCGCTTGATGATGCCAAGCATGCTGCAGATTTATTTCAAGCTTTTAGTCTGAATCAATCGGGCAGCCTGTGGATCTATATGCCCCACGGGCCATTTCAGGATGAAGCCGAGTACCGAGCTTGGGTCTTGAAATTTCAGAATCAGCAAGACCCAATGTTTTACGCCTTAATAGATCTTGAAACCGGCAAGGCCGTGGGAGTAGCTGCCTACCTTCGAATAGATCCAAGGGCTGCTTCGATTGAGGTTGGTTGGATCACCTTTTCACCTCTAATGCAGCAAAAGCCGATCGCTACCGAGGCCATGTTCCTCATGATGCAATACGCCTTTGAGCTGGGTTACAGAAGGTATGAGTGGAAGTGCAATGCCTTGAATCAGCCCTCTATCCAAGCCGCCATGCGGCTCGGATTCTCCTTTGAAGGGGTGTTTCGCCAGGCAACCATTGTCAAGGGCCGTAACCGTGACACCGCTTGGTTCTCGATTCTCGATAGGGACTGGCCCAGCGCAAAGATCGCTTTTGAGACCTGGCTGGATCTAAGTAATTTTGATGAACTGGGCGTTCAGAAGACTCGGCTTTCGGAACTCACCTCTGATCTATTGGAGGACAGTTGGCCAAGCCTTCGCATCCGAGAAGGGCAGAGATTCAAACTTGGCCTTCCAAAACAACTCTAAAAAAGGGAGAGAACATGATTCTTGCTGTTCCAGTTGCAAGGCTTTTCCCTAGGGTGCTGATGGGAACAATTATTTTGAAGTCGAAAGGCATGCATCTTGGCTAAGCAAGACGCCCAACTACCGGAAAAATTGATTGCCTCGGTCATTGAGGACATTCGTGCTGGACGAGTGCCCAAAATGGCAAGCATCACCAAGAAACTCGGCGTTAGCGCGCCAATGGTCAATCACCATTTTGGAGATAGCGCTGGGCTAATAAGAAGAGCTTGGCGCGAGATAGTGCTCTCTTCGATTAGGGATGACTATTTATTTTTGGATGACCTGGCTGCCAAGAACGACTGGGAAGGCCTGTCGGATTTCATCTATGAGATCTTCTCCCCGGAGCGTCAGGCTAGTCGCCTGGCTCATCTGCGGGCAGTTTCTGAATCTATAGCGGATAACCAAGTCCGAGAGGTGGTTCTAGAGGCTCAAGAGCTCACTCGTCAAAGCTGGTTCAACTTTATAACCAAGCACACCGATGCCGGCAATTTGGCTAAACGAGTAGATGTGAATGCCATGGCAATTCTGTTTGCTGCAATGCCACTTGGCATTACCGCAGCCAGGTTGGACCTGAGTCAGCTCGAACGAAGGCAGGTATCTAATGCTTGGTTCATCATCATCCTTGCGATGCTCAAGCCGGATTACAGACTCGACAGCTGAGCAAAAACTCATCGTTGGTTGATCTGAGAACATTCTTGCGATCTGCGCCTAGGGCTATGAGGTTTAGGGAATGACGGCAAAAATTTCAGGTATTCAGGTATTCAGGTATTCAGGTATTCAGGTATTCAGGTATTCAGGTATCGGTTGGAGAGTCAGAAAACAACTTTGTTTCGATGACAGGGAACAGCATCCCCATGTCAATTACCCCATTATCATCACGATTAGTTTCGGCGAAGCAACGCGAGAAAAGGTTTTCGTCCATTTCAAAAAACCTAAATTGCTAATCCCCACTTGCCCTATTGAGCCGAGCAGCTGTCGCAGGCCAATCGGTTATTTTTTACTGTGGGGATTAATCACCTATGGGAAAAAGATTTTTGAGTGAGATTATGAATCGAATGCCCAGAATCGCAACGAAGAGTGCAATGCTTCCTGCGACTAAATAGGGCATCCGCAAACCAAACTGGGCAATTACACCGCCCATAAGCGAACCAATTGGCATCATGCCCCAAACCAAAGTCCTTCTGGTGCCATGGATTCTGCCAAAGAGCTCATTGGGGATTATCTGGTGGTAGCTAGACATTAGAAGAATATTCCACCAGGTGATGGTGATGGAGTTCACCAACCCAAATGCCACAAAGAAATAAACCGTTGGTGATAGTCCGGTCGCAACTGTGACTGCCGAGCTTGTGACAATCGCAAAAGCCATTACATTGGTCCTGCCATAGCGAGCTGAAACCTTGGGCCCGGTGATCGAGCCAATGATCGCTCCGATCGCCGGCACCGTGAAGACAAAGCCGAAGAAGGTCGGGGTGACTTCTAGAGTTTGAGTGAGGAAGAGCACCATGGTAGAGCCGGTCGCTGCCCAAAAGAAACCAAGTGTTGAGGTGAAAAGAACTAGCTTGAGCAGCACCTTATTGTTATAGAGGTAACTGATGCCAAAGCGGATATCGGACCAAAACTTGGTTGGGGCAACTGGGGCTTGATTCTCATCGAGCTTCATGAGCTTTTTGAAATTACCGGGAATTGTCAGAACCAATATCCCTGCCACCAAAACCCCGGCTCCGCCTAGGAAAAAAGGAATCGCAATCGCAACTGCAAAGAGGATTCCGGAGATTGGCGCCCCGATGAACTCTCCAACCGTGACCGCACCAATCTCTAGTCTTGCGTTACCGCGCTCGAGGTTCTTGGGTTTTAGTATTTGCGGAATCATGGACTGGGCCGTGGTGTCATAGAGCACCTCGGCAACCCCGAAGACAAATACCACCAGGTAGAGAATTGGAATGGTAATTAGATCAAAAGCGACCATGGTGGCTAAATAGGCGGCCATTAGGAATCTCACTGCATTCGCAGTTGCTAATAGCAACCGTCTATCAATGCGATCCACAATGCCGCCGATTGGAATTGCAAATAACAACCATGGCAGCATCACAAGTGCTGCCATGAGTGAAATAACAATGGGGTCTTTGGTAAGGGTTGCCGCTAGCAGTGGCGCCGAAGTCTTGAATATGCCATCGGCGAGGTTTGAGGCTAAGGAGGCCGACCAGAGCCTATTAAAGCTAGGCCCTAGGCCTTCGGCTTTGGTTTTGGTCACCGCCTAATCTTGGCATCTATTAGGAAGTTATTTAGCGTAAGAATAGAACCGGCACCATCGAGGCCACCAGCAATACTCCAGCCACCCAGTTGAATGCTTTGCGTTTCTTGGGATCCATCAAAAAGTTGCGAAGTAGTTGCCCGAATCCGGCCCAAGCCAGCGCCCCGGGAATCTTAGAGATTAGAAACACTGCAGCAAGTGTGGCGGTGATTTGAAAGCTGGCGCCAGCTGGGATGTAGCCTGCCATAAAGCTCGGGACTACCACCCAGACCTTTGGGTTTACAAACTGCAGACTGACTGATTGGAAAAAACCAATCACCTTGGTTTCTTTATCGATTGGTTGATAGCCCGAGCGAATAAGCGAAATGGCAAGGTAGAGAATGTAGCCAAAGCCCAAATATTTGATGGCTTGATAAATTACGGGAACGGTTGCGAACACCAGATTGAGGCCAAGACCAACCAGCGTGATCATGCCCATCAGGCCAAAGCTAATGCCAGCTAGATATGGCAAGGCTTTTCTGAAGCCGTGGTTCACGCTGGTGGCAAGCAATATCGTGTTGTTTGGCCCGGGGGTGATGGCTGTGACAAACCCGAAGGTCGCTGCGGCAAATATCAAACTCAGGGTTAGCACCTATGTATCTAAGCAGTTCTTTGGCCTTGATTTTGACGTCATTACTTAGAGATTCAAAAACAATCGCGGGGTTAGTGCCAGAATCAGATTATGAAGACTGAGATTGCTTTAGAACCGAGGCGGGTCCCCGCGTATCAAGAGGCTATTGAGTCTGTTGGTGCGGTGGTGGTGCCCTTGAGCGCAGCCATCGAGGCCATGGTTTGGACCGACTACGCAGATCCTGCGGGGCTAAAACAAGTTTTAGCAAATAACCCACAGCTCAAGTGGGTGCAGTTGCCCTTTGCCGGGGTGGATGCTTTTCACGAGGTATTGCAGCACTCAATCGTTTTCACCAGCGCCAAGCGCTCATACTCTGAACCGGTTGCTGAGCACGCGCTAGCTCTTTGTTTGGCCCTTGGTCGAATCATTCCAGAGCGTGTGAGGGAGAAGTCTTGGGGCAGACAATTCGCTGACTCATTATTTGACGAAGAGGTTTTGATTATCGGTGGCGGCGGAATTGCCGAGCAGCTGGTTCAGCTGCTGGCGCCCTTTAGGTCTGAAGTCACAGTGATCCGTAAGCACCCGGATGCCCCTTTTGTCCCGGGTTTTCAAGGAAGGGTGCTGGGCTTTGACCAGTTCCAAACCGAATTGGCAAAGGCGAAGTTTGTGGTGTTGGCCTGTGCTCTAACCTTCGAGACTCAGCACTTATTTGATTCAAGGGCCTTCAAGTTGATGCGCGCGGATTCGTATTTGGTCAATGTGGCAAGGGGCATGGTGATCAACCAGGATGACCTGGTTGATGCTCTGAATAATGGTGAGATTGCTGCCGCTGCAGTTGATGTGACATACCCTGAGCCGCTTCCTGAGGAGCACGCGATGTGGGGTTTGGATAATCTTTTGATCACCCCACACTCTGCTGACACTCTGGAGATTGTGACCAGGTTGTTCTCGCAGCGCTTGCGCGAAAATGTGAGCGCCTGGCTAGATGGCTCGGAGCTTATTGGCGTGGTTGATAAGAAGCTTGGTTATTAGTTAGACATGGCGCTTGATACCTGGATTATTTATGCACTAGCAGCACTTGGGTTATCTCTTACTCCGGGGCCCAATGGTCTTTTGGTGCTTACTCACGGAGCGCTCTACGGGGCCAAAAGAACCTTGGCGACAATATTGGGTGGCTCGCTCGGCTTCACTTTGGTGATTGGGCTTTCGATGTTCGGGCTCGGAGCCTTTTTGGTGGCGGCACCGGATCTGATCATTTGGCTCAAGTTGGCTGGTGGGCTGTATTTGATTTGGCTTGGGGTTCAGGTTTGGCGAGCCCCTGCGATGCGGGTGGGTAAGGTCCAAGAGGCTACTTCGCTGTCCCCTTTCGCCCTTTTTAGACAGGGGTTATTGGCTGCTAGCTCTAACCCCAAGGGGATCTTATTCTTTGTCGCATTCTTACCGCAGTTCGTGGTGCCGGAGCGGTCTTTACTGGCTCAATTTGCCATTATGGCGCTGACATTTGTGGTGATTGAGTTCGGTTATGAGTTTTTGGTTGCCTTCTTCGCCGATCGGCTGCAGCCACTTTTGGCCAAGGCCGGCAAGAGATTTAATCGTTTTTTCGGCGGAGTATTCATCGTTATCGGGGTATTGTTACCGCTTCGTTAGAGGCCCAACTCGGCTTGCAGCAAATCGATATGACCCTTGGCTTTGACGTTATAAAAAGCGTGGCTAATTTTGCCTTCTTGCACCACAAAAGTGGAGCGAATTATGCCCACATATTCTTTGCCATACATACTCTTTTTACCAAAAGCGCCATAGGCCTGAGCGATGAGGTTCTCGGGGTCGCTTAATAACTCAAAATTTAGGTTTTCTTTATCCTTAAACTTTTTGAGCTTGGCTGGCTTATCAGGGGAGATGCCCAACACGCTGAAGCCTTTTGCCTTGAGGGCGTTTATGTTGTCCCGGAGCTCACAGGCCTGGGTTGTGCAGCCGGGGGTGGAGGCTGCCGGATAGAAATAGACGATTACCCTGTCACCCGTTTCTGAAAGAGAGATCTCTTTCTCGTCTTGGTTTAGTAGGGAAAAAGTGGGGGCGGCTGCGCCAGCCACTAGCTTGAATTCACTCATGAAATAACTCAAACTTGGGCGATTGGAAATAATTCCTCTTCTAGAATCAAGGGAATCTCGAAGGGCCTTCATGCTGGCAGCTATTACCGGTTTACTGACCGGGCTTTCGCTAATTCTGGCCATTGGGGCTCAGAACGCTTTTGTGCTTAGGCAGGGGCTTCGGCGCGAGCATGTCTTATGGGTGGTGATGTTTTGCTCACTCAGTGACGCGGTCCTGATATTCTTAGGCATTGCTGGCCTTGGAGCTTTGATTAGCTCGGTTCCGATAGCCCTAGAGGTGATTCGATATGCTGGCGCCGCTTATTTGATTTGGTTTGGTGCGATGGCCCTAAAAAGGGCGATGAAGCCCAAAGCGCTAGATCCCGCGTCGAACACTCCCGCAACGCTCAAAAAGACCATTTTGGCCACCGCTGCCATCACCTTTTTGAATCCTCACGTTTATCTAGACACCGTGATATTGCTTGGGGGATTGGGTAATCAATTTGGCAATGAGCGCTGGGCATTTGGGCTTGGCGCTGCAATTGGAAGCGCGGTCTGGTTTGTTGTTTTGGGCTATGGCGCTAAGTTGGCGAATCGATTCGTATCCAGGCCAAGCTTTTGGCGTGTCTTGGATTCTGTGATTGCAGTTGTGATGTTTGGCATTGCCATTTTGTTATTGACATTCCAGTTCTAAATCGAGTGCTCAGATTGGATTCAGGAGGATAATCAAAGCTGTGATCAGACCTGAAGATTCATTTGGAAATTATGCCAACCGTTCGAGTTCGAAGTGGAAGAGGTATCCCGAGGATGTCCTGCCTATGCACGTGGCAGAGATGGACTTCCCCGTTGCAAAACCGATAAGTGACCTAATCATCTCCTTGGCCACTAACTCCGACCTTGGTTATCTTGGCCCGCTACCCGAGCTCGCGCCGGCATTTGAGGCATATGCTTTGGATAAGTGGGGCTGGCAGATCGACCCCAAGGGAATCTCGATGGCCACCGACGTCGGGGTCGCCGCGGTAGAGATAATTCGAGCGGTTTCTAGCCCAGGCGACCGAGTTTTGGTAAATTCACCGGTCTACCCAAATTTTTACTCTTGGATCCAAGAGGCTCAGTGCGAAGTTGTGGATGTACCCCTGAATCTAGTAGCAGAGCGCTGGCAGTTGGATATTCCAGGGATTGAAAAGGCCTTTGAATCAGGTGTCAAAATATTTCTAATCTGCAGTCCGCAGAATCCGGTTGGTCGAGTGCATTCGGCGCAAGAATTGACTCAGATAGCCGATCTGGCAAAGGCTCACGGGGTGCTAGTAATCTCTGACGAGATTCACGCCCCACTGGCTTGGGTTCCTTTCACCCCCTTCCTTTCCGTCTCGGATGCCGCGCGTGAGACGGGCGTGGTTATCACATCGACTTCCAAATCTTGGAATACCGCAGGGCTCAAGGCGGCGTTTATCGCCACCCAGAGCGAGACCGTTCGCAAAAAACTCGCGGGCATGCCCGAAGCAATGCTCTGGAGAAGCTCATTAATCGGCGGGCTTGCAATGGTGGTGTCCTATAAAGATTGCGGCGGGTGGATTGAGGAAACCGTTTCGACTCTGCAAGAGAACCTCGACCACCTTCGTCACGAGCTAGCTAGCATGCTACCCAAAGCGAAAGTGGCTGATATGGATGCCACTTATTTGGCTTGGATCGACCTGGCTGCTTATCACGTTGAGCGCCCCATGCAGTTTTTATTAGCAGAGGCTAAGGTTGCGCTGAATCCAGGGGAGGATTTTGCGCCACAGGATCAATACTCTTCTTTTATTAGGTTTAATTTCGCCACCTCAAAGCCCAGAATCACCGAGGCCGTTAGAAGAATGGCGGCGGCGCTCGAGGGTGTTCACTAAGCGGTTATGCAAGAACGGGTTATTGAGCTGGCAGCTAAGTTATTCCAGCAGCACGGGATTGTGAACTACTCATTCGGCTTTGATCGAGCAATCAGGCGTGCGGGAGTTTGTAACTACCGTGATAAGCGAATCACTTTGAGTAAGCATCTGGTACTAACCGGCGACTTGCATCAAATCGAACAGGTTTTACTGCACGAGATAGCCCACGCGCTTTGCGGCGAAGGGGCCGGTCACGGCGCTATCTGGAAGAACAAAGCAACCGAGCTGGGCTATTTGCACCAGAGAATTGATGGTAATCAAATTGCCCGCGAGAGTGCGAGGTACCTAGGGGTTTGTCCGGGTGGCCACGAACACTTTAGGTCTCGGAAGCCAACCAGCTTGCTATCTTGCAAGCACTGTGCGCCTAAATTCTCTAGGCGCCACCTGATTGATTGGTCGCTGCGCTAGATCTTTGGTTTAGCTTGGACCTATAAGTAATGCACTCACCAGGGCGCCTGCGAAAAAGTTGAGCCAAATAAAAACACGCCAACCGCGGTGGGCTGTTTCGCAAGTTTCATCGGTGATGAAAAACTCGCGGCCTACCACCACAAGATATGGGATTGCCGCCAGGGTGGCAAATGCGAACCTATCGGGCAGGGTTAGGGCCGAGATTCCCGCTAATAGGTAACCCACTAGGGCCAATCTGGTTGTGATTCTGGCGCCAAACTTGGTGGCAATTGAGTGGATGCCAGCTTCGCGATCTGCTTTCACGTCTTGAACGGCCCCGAAGGCATGGGAGGCCATACCCCAAAGGAAAAAGGCAATCAGGGTTGCGCTTTGGCCCTGGGCACTAATGTCTGCCCCACTCATGAAAAGGCCAGTAACCAGCGGTCCAACAAAGTGCAGGCTAGAGGTAATCGAATCCAACACCGGTATCTCTTTGAACCTGGAGGCCTTATGGCTATAGGCAATCACCATGAAAATTGTGAACCAAAGCACTAGCCAAGCGCTCGGTTTTAGGGCCGTGAGAGCTATCACAAAAGGGAGGGCGAGTAAGTAGGCCCAATAAAGAGTTGCCAAGTGATACTTGGGGTCTAGTAGCCCACCCTCGATGCCGCCTTTGCGGGGGTTGCGCAAATCGGATTCGTAATCGTAGACATCGTTCACCCCATACATCAAAAGGTTGTAAGGGATTAGAAAAAAGAAGGTACCGAGAAAAAACACCAGGTCGAACTCTGCGGTTCCGAGGTAATACGCCACCGCGAACGGGAAGGCGGTGTTGATCCAGGAGATGGGCCTCGAGGAAATAAAGAGCTTTTTCAGAATCACAATTTGGTCCGAAACAAATTAAACAGGGATGGGATCAGCACAAGTGCCAGAACCGTATAGGCGAAATCTTCTATGGGGGCAAGACCAATCATGATGCCGGAGATTTTTTCTTGGTCATAGGCAACTATGCCGGTGCCGATGATCAGATTGTCAAAGATTGCGGTGAGGGTAAGCATCACGACACCTGCGTATATGACTGGCTTCACTGGCAACCATCTGCGCATTAAAAACGCATAGCCCGCTCCCAGGGATAGAACTACGGTGTTGAGCAATAAATAAATCACTTGGCAAGCCTCCTTGCGAAAAAGCAGTATGCCAGAAGGGTGTTGTAGCAAAGCAGAATCAAAAAGAACAACTCTTCAATCGGTAGTTCTGGCGCCAAGAGGATGCCGCTTAGGTGTGGAGCATTGCCTCGGAAAAAGATTCCCAGTGCTATCCCAAGTAGATCCCAGATTAGAAAAACCACCACGCCGATACTGACCGATAAAACGGTGGCTTTGGTGTGGACAAAAAGCGCAAGCTTCTGTCTATGATCGATCGCGCCAAGTCCGGCTATGGAAATTAGTAGAGCCGCAAGATAGCCAAAGCTGGCTATCTCAAAACTCACCTAAGACCCTTCCAGTTGGTTACCTCGGTCAGTTCGCCAACTGTCGGGCCGGAGCTCTTGTCATCGATTAGATGCTTATACACGAGCTCCGCACCGATTAGGCACATCGGCAGGCCAATGCCGGGGATGGTGTTGTGTCCGGTGTAGAAGAGGTTTTTGAGTTTCTTTGAGAAATTCGCTGGTCTAAAAAATGCACTCTGAGTCAGAGTGTGCGCCATCCCCAAGGCGGTGCCGCTCCAGGCGTTGAGTTCCTCTTCAAAATTCTGCGGGCCTACGGTTCTTCTGACAACGATGCGCTCGGCAAGATCTGGGATTTCGCACCAGTCAGATATTTGCTGGATGATTTTGTCAGCCTCAAGCTCGAATTGCTCATCACCTGAGCGCTCGATGCCACCTCTACCGATAGAGGGGTCCGGGGCGATTGGGACCAGCACGAAGACATTCTCAAAACCTTCGGGGGCAACGGTCTTATCGGTCTTTGACGGCATGCAAATATACAGCGAGGCAGGAGAGGGCACCTTGCGCATGCCGTCTGCTTTGTGGAATACCTCTGCGAAGTTGGTATCCCAATCCTCGGTGTATAAAAGCGTGTGGTGATCTAGCTGCGGAAGCTTGCCCTTGACACCCAAATAGATCAGCATCGCTGAGGGGCCAGGAATCTTTTTATCCCAGAATTTCTGCGGGAAAGTCTGCTCTTTGGGTTCGAGCAGCTTGGTTTCCACGTGGTGCAGATCGGCGCTCGCAACCACTACGTCGGCCAGATACTCGGCTGGGCCGACCTGAATGCCAACGGCTTTGCCGTTTTCACTCAGGATTTTGGTGACTGGCGAAGAGGTGTGGATTTCGACGCCGTGCTTTTTAGCAAGCCGCTCGATCGCCTGAATCACAGTGTGTATGCCACCCTGCGGGTAATAAACACCCTGATTCATATCCACGTGGGTCATTAGGTGGTACATGCTCGGGGTGTTGTATGGGGAGGCTCCTAGAAACACGGATGGAAAGTTCAGCATCTTTTTTAGTCGGTCGTCTTTTACATACTTACCTGAATAGTCATAAAGAGACATTGTGAGTAGTTTCAGGAACTTAGCAAGCTTCTTCAGCACATCTGGGTGCACAAAGCTTCTGACATCTCGAAAGTTGGTGTACAAAAAGTGCTTAATAGAAAGCTCGTAGGTTTCTTCCGCACTGTCAAGATATTGCTGCAGTTTCACCGAGCTGCCAGGCTCGATTGAATCGAACAACTCTTTGATTTCTGGCAGGTTCTCGCTCATGATCAGGCGATCGTTTTTACCCTCGTTCCGGGTCTGGTAGGCGGGGGACAGGCGCTCGAGGTCCAGTTCCTTATCAGCCGTGGTTCCCATCAGGTTGAAAAACTGCTCAAAGGCATCCGGCATGAGATACCAGCTGGGTCCCATGTCGAATCTGAAGCCGTCTTTTTCCCAGCTGTAAGCCCTGCCGCCAAGCACATCCTTGGCCTCAAAGAGCTGCACCTTCATACCGGCTTTTGCCAACAGGGCCGCGCTTGCAAGGCCTGCGATGCCGCCACCGATTACTACCGCTGTTTTTTGAGTCAAGGCTTAGCTCCCATAATTGCTCTGAAAAGTAGCATGAGTTTTTTGAAGTTATTCACGCTGATACGAGTGTTAATCAAATCTTGGGCGCTAGTTGTTCCAATTTTCTGATTTAGTTCTTGGAATAAAAGCTGAGCTGCGGTGACGGCCCTTTTGGCTGAACTCGGCAAAAGCCCGAGGGAGGCGGCCGAAACCTTTAGGTCCTTCTCGATATCTTCAACCAAGCGCATCTTGGTTTCCTCATCAAAGCTACTTATGTTCACATCGGGAAAATAGCTTCGCTCAAGACTTTTGAAATCGGCTTCGAGGTCTCTAAGAAAGTTCACCTTTTGAAATGCACTTCCAAGGGCTCTGGCACCTTTGACTAGCTTTTGTTTTTCATCCAGCGAATAGTTTTTGCCATGCACAAACACCGCGAGACACATTAGCCCCACCACTTCGGCTGAGCCGTAGACGTAGGTATCGAAGGACTCTTGGGTGTGGGCCTTTTGGTTTAGGTCCTGTCGCATGGAGTAGAAAAAGGGCTCCACAATATCTTTTTGGATTCCAACTTCCCTGGCGGTTAGGGCGAAGGCGTGAATAATCAAATTGGTGCTGTAGCCGAGCTGCATGGCTCGATAGGTCTCTTGTTCAAACTTATTTAGTTCTTCTTCCGGGTCTAATTCTGGTGCTAACTCGGCTGCCTGATGGGCTGAGCCATCAACTATCTCATCGGCCACTCTCACAAGCGCGTAGATGTTTTCGACCGAGGGGCGGAGTTTTTTATCCAGCAGCCTGGTGGCCAAACCAAACGATGTCGAGTAGGCGTAAATAACCTCTTTTGCGGCCCTGTGAGCGGCGATGTTATAAAGATTGAGTCCGGTTGGGACTTTGGTCGTGTCTTGTGGTTCCACGCCATCAGGGTACTAGTTTTCCCAACTAAGATTAAGTGCATGACAAATCCCATGAAACCCCGCTCTTACCTTGTTACCGATGGCATCGAACGTGCACCAGCCAGAGGCATGCTTCGAGCAGTGGGGATGGGCGATGACGACTGGGTTAAGCCGCAAATTGGGATTGCATCCTCTTGGAACGAACTCTCTCCTTGCAATTTGTCTCTCGATCGACTCGCCAAAGCCGTAAAGGTTGGGGTTAAGGACGCTAACGGATTTCCAATGCAGTTTGGAACGATTTCGATTTCAGATGGTATTTCCATGGGTCACGAGGGCATGCACTTTTCTCTGGTTTCCAGAGAGGTCATTGCGGATTCGGTTGAGACCGTGATGCAGGCGGAGCGCCTGGATGGCTCGGTATTGCTAGCAGGCTGCGATAAGTCACTGCCGGGTATGTTGATGGCGGCAGCCAGGCTTGATTTGGCTTCAGTATTTTTGTATGCCGGCACAATTGCCCCGGGTTGGGTAAAACTGACCGATGGAACGGAAAAGCAGGTCACAATTATCGATGCTTTTGAGGCGGTTGGGGCCTGCAATGCTGGGATCATGAGCCTTGAGGACCTAGACCGGATCGAGCGCGCAATTTGTCCCGGTGAGGGCGCCTGTGGCGGAATGTATACCGCTAATACTCTTGCGTCAATCGGAGAAGCTCTTGGAATGAGCCTCCCTGGTTCAGCAGCCCCACCCGCAGCAGATCGTCGGCGCGACATTTGGGCGCAGCGCTCCGGTGAGGCTGTCGTTAATTTGATTTCTAAGGGCATCACCGCCCGCATGATCATGACCAAGAAGGCTTTTGAGAACGCGATTGCGGTTTTGATGGCTTTCGGCGGTTCCACCAATGCCGTGTTGCACCTTCTGGCAATCGCTCGCGAGGCCGAAGTGGACCTTAAACTTTCAGACTTTAACCGGATTGCCGACAAAGTTCCGCAATTGGGAGACCTGAAGCCATTTGGTCAGTATGTGATGAACGATGTGGACCGTGTCGGCGGCGTTCCGGTTTTGATGAAGGCACTTTTAGATGCCGGTCTCTTGCACGGCGACGTGCTGACCGTAACCGGAAAAACGATGGCCGAGAATTTAGCCGATATTTCTCCACCGGACCCGGATGGCAAGATTATTCGCGCAATTGATAACCCGATGAACGCTCGTGGCGGAATTAACATCCTGCACGGCTCCTTTGCTCCAGATGGTGCCGTTGTGAAGACCGCGGGCTTCACTCTTGCTGGGTTCGAGGGCCCAGCGAAGGTCTACGACAGGGAAAATGGCGCCTTGGAAGCTCTCGCCAACGGCGAAATTATGCCCGGAGATGCGGTCGTTATTCGCTATGAGGGACCAAAGGGTGGCCCGGGGATGCGCGAGATGCTTGCCTTCACTGCAGCTGTTAAAGGTGCAGGACTAGGTGGCGATGTCTTATTATTAACGGACGGAAGATTCTCAGGCGGCACAACCGGCCTTTGCATCGGACACATTTCTCCAGAGGCCACCGAAGGTGGGCCGATTTCTCTGGTTCGCGATGGAGACTTAATACGAGTCGACATCGCCACTCGTTCGCTTGACTTACTCGTCGACGATGAAGAGTTGGCTCGCCGCCGGATCGACTGGCAGCCACTACCGCCGCGCTACACCAGCGGTGTGCTCGCAAAGTTTACGAAATTAGTGCATTCAGCCTCAGAGGGCGCATACTGCGGTTAGTTTGCCAAAACGAATGAGGATTTAAATGCCTGCTGAAATACTCACCGGGGCCCAAGGAATCATCAGATCCCTTGAGCTACTGGGTGTGACCGATATTTTCGGTCTCCCCGGTGGTGCCATCTTGCCAACCTATGACCCCCTAATGGATTCCAAAATAATCCGTCACATCCTGGTTCGTCACGAGCAGGGTGCTGGTCACGCTGCTGAAGGCTATGCCGCAGCTAGCGGCCGGCTCGGGGTTTGCCTTGCAACTAGCGGGCCGGGGGCCACGAACCTTGTGACCGCCATCATGGATGCCCAAATGGATTCGGTTCCAATGCTTGCAATTACCGGTCAGGTGAACTCTCACGCAATTGGTACCGATGCCTTCCAAGAGGCGGACATCGTTGGTATCACAATGCCCATTACCAAGCACAGTTTTTTAGTCACTAAGCCTGAAGACATTCCAGCGGTTATGGCCGCGGCTTACGAGCTTGCGACTACTGGACGGCCGGGCCCGGTTTTGGTTGATGTTCCAAAGGACGTTCAAAACGGCAAGTTCGAATTTAGCTGGCCACCCAAGATCGATCTAGCAGGCTATAAGCCGGTGACTGTCCCGCACGGCAAGCAAATACAGGCAGCGGCCGAGCTCATTCTTGCAAGCGAAAAACCCATGCTCTACATTGGCGGCGGAGTGATTCGGGCAGGCGCATCTCCTGAGTTGGCAAGATTGCAAGAATTGATTAATGCCCCTGTGACCACCACATTGATGGCTCGCGGGGCATTCCCAGATTCTCATCCGGCACACCTAGGCATGCCGGGTATGCACGGAACCGTGCCAGCGGTTACCGGTTTGCAAAAGGCGGATTTACTAATCACTTTGGGTGCACGTTTCGATGATCGAGTAACCGGAGATGTGAAAAGCTTCGCTCCCGGGGCCAAAGTGATCCACGTAGATATTGATCCCGCGGAGATTGGCAAGGTTCGCCACGCTGATGTTCCAATCGTGGGTGACGCCAAGGTGGTTATCGGCATGCTCATCACCGAGCTCACCAAGCAAATGGCAGGTAAAAAGCCCGATTACTCTTCCTGGTGGGAGTATGTCAATGGGCTCAAGGAGCGCTACCCACTTGGCTACACCGACGAGAACGATGGCAAACTAGCGCCACAGTATGTGATTGAGAGAATCGGCGCGATTTCGGGCCCCGAGGCCATATTTGCCTCAGGTGTTGGCCAGCACCAAATGTGGTCGGCACAGTTCATTAAATACGAACGGCCAAACTCTTGGTTGAATTCGGGAGGCGCCGGCACCATGGGTTACTCGGTGCCAGCGGCAATGGGTGCCAAGGTTGCGCAGCCCGATCGGGTAGTTTGGGCAATCGACGGTGATGGCTGTTTCCAGATGACCAACCAGGAGCTTGCCACCTGCACCATCAACAACATACCCATCAAGGTCGCAATCATCAATAACTCTTCTTTGGGCATGGTTCGGCAGTGGCAAACGCTGTTTTACGATAAGCGCTACTCAAACACCGACCTACACACCGGCACCGACACCCAGATGGTGCCGGACTTTGTGAAGCTCGCAGAGGCTTACGGATGTTTGGCAATTAGGGTGGAGCGCGAAGAAGAAGTTGACGCTGCAATCAAGCTCGCCATCGAAACAAACGATCGACCGGTAGTGATTGATTTCATTGTTGGTCGCGATGCGATGGTCTGGCCGATGGTGGCAGCCGGTGTTTCAAACGATGCGGTGCAATATGCTCGAGATGCTAGGCCGGTATGGGAAGGGGATGAGTAAAGATGTCGCAACACGTACTTTCACTTCTGGTAGAAAATAAACCAGGCATCTTGACCCGGGTTGCAGCACTTTTTGCAAGGCGCGGTTACAACATCGAGTCTCTTGCGGTGGGGACCACCGAAGTAGAGGGTCTTTCCCGAGTGACCGTTGTGGTTTCTTTAGATGGTCAGCCACTCGAGCAGGTCACCAAGCAACTCAATAAGCTCATAAATGTGCTCAAGATAGTGGAGCTTGATTCAGAAGCTTCGGTGGCTCGGGACCACATGCTGATTAAAGTCAAAACCGACGTCACCACCCGCTCTCAGGTCCTAGAGGCCGTCACTCTTTTCCGGGCAAGGGTGATTGATGTTGTGAGCGATGCAGTGGTTATTGAAGTGACCGGAGACAGCGCTAAGTGCCAGGCATTCATTAAAGTTCTTGAGCCTTTTGGTATCAAGGAATTGGTTCAATCGGGGGCTATTGCTATCTCTCGCGGATCAAAGTCCATGAGCGAAAAAGTTCTTCGCTAAATAGCTTTCTAAATAAAACAAGGAGATAAAAATTGGCAGAAATTTTCTATGACAAAGATGCCGACCTAGGCATTATCCAGGGTCGCAAAGTTGCAGTGCTTGGCTTTGGCTCTCAGGGCCATGCACACGCGCTAAACCTAAAAGATTCCGGCGTTGACGTCGTAGTCGGTCTGCTTCCAGGTTCAAAATCGATTGCCAAGGCAACCGAACAGGGCCTCAAGGTTTTGACCCCGGGCGAAGCAGTCAAGTGGGCCAGCGTGATTGTTGTGCTAGCACCAGATCCAAAGCAGCGCGATCTTTATAAGACCGACATCGAGCCGAATCTAGAGGCCGGCGACGCTATCGTCTTTGGTCACGGTTTTGCGATTCGCTATGGACTAATTGTTCCTCCCAAGGATGTTGACGTATTCCTAGTGGCCCCAAAGGGCCCGGGTCACACCGTTCGCCGCGAGTATGTTGCCGGTAAGGGTGTGCCAAACCTAATTGCCATCGAGCAAGATGCGACCGGTCACGCCATGGAGGTAGGTCTTTCCTACTCCAAGGCAATTGGTGGAACCAGAGCCGGAACCATCAAGACCACCTTCACCGAGGAGACTGAGACCGATTTGTTCGGCGAGCAGGCCGTTCTTTGTGGTGGCGCATCGCAGCTAGTGATGTATGGCTTTGAGACCCTGGTCGAAGCCGGCTACCAGCCAGAGATTGCCTATTTTGAGGTGCTCCATGAGCTCAAGTTGATTGTTGATTTGATGTATGAAGGTGGCATTGCTAAGCAGCGCTGGAGCGTATCCGACACTGCCGAGTACGGCGATTATGTTTCTGGTCCGAGAGTCATTGACTCATCGGTCAAAGACAACATGAAGGCCGTGCTAACCGATATCCAAAACGGTGCGTTTGCCAAGCGCTTCATCGAAGATCAGGATGCTGGAGGCCCGGAGTTCAAGGCACTTCGCGAAAAGGGTGAGGCTCACCCAATCGAGAAGACTGGCCGCGAATTGCGCAAGCTATTCAGCTGGATCAAGTCGGACGACGACTACGAAGAAGGTAGTGCTGCGCGCTAGAGATCAAAAGCAACCAAACCCCTTTCTGAGATCATGAGAAGGGGGTTTGGTATTTAAATCTAGACGTGCGGGGTATCCGAGTAATCCGAAGTGATTTGCAGGCTGTGCTCAAAGAACATTTCAAACCAAAGCTGCTTGTCATCGGCGGACATTTGTGCTTATATTGGGACACCCCACCGACTGTTGCGATGGTCGGATCAGACTCCCTCGTTCGCGAGGGAGTCTTGTCTTAAGCCTGAGTTTCTGGCCTTGATCTCACCTTTTTTGGAATCCACCATTTTGGCTAGAAATCGACAAGTGGTAACCGCCATTGCCCCCGAAGACCAAAAAGCCAAGCAGCACTGCAAAACGCTTCGGGTTTTCCAAGTTGAACGAAACCCAGGTAGCAATCAGCCCGGCACAGCCGATCAGGCGGGTCAAATAGGAAGTTCGTTGAGTGTTAAATATTTGAGTCGGTCAATACCCTAGGGGGTATAATAATCTGTAACTCACTCGAGAATTAAGGAAATATAATCATGTGCTCACAAGCCACTTGCTACACCTGCAACAAGATCACCTGGGAAGGCTGCGGCCAGCACGTTGAAGAAGCCCTTGCCGGTGTTCCAGAATCTCAACTCTGCACCTGTAAATAAATCTCTGGCTGGCGCTTGATTCGCTAGACTTCGAGAGTCCCCCTAATCATTGTCGATAAGACGTTAGGTTTGCCATTGTCTAAGCCAGTTGTATTAATTGCCGAAGAACTCTCACCCGCCACGCTTGAAGCGCTCGGCCCGGATTTTGAAGTTCGAAATGTCGATGGCGCTGATCGCTCAGCTCTATTGCCGGCTCTGAAAGAGGCTCACGCAGTCTTGATTCGCTCAGCCACCAAAATGGATGCTGAGGCTATTGCCGCGGCCCCTCTGCTAAAGGTGATAGCGCGAGCCGGCGTCGGGCTAGATAACGTGGACATCAAGGCGGCAACCAGTGCCGGGGTCATGGTGGTAAACGCCCCAACCTCAAACATTATTTCGGCCGCAGAGTTGGCCATTGGTCAAATCATGGCGCTTTCGCGCCACATCCCGGATGCCAATGCCTCTTTGAAAAACGGGCTCTGGAAGCGCAGTCAGTACACCGGTGTCGAGCTTTACGAAAAAACCATCGGCATCATTGGTTTGGGCAGGATCGGAACCTTGGTCGCCCAGCGGCTAGCTGGTTTTGGCGTCACCCTGATTGGTTACGACCCTTATGTGACAGCTCAAAGAGCTGAGCAAATCGGTGTTGAGCTTTGCGATATTGAGACCCTCATGAAGCGCAGCGACTACATCACCATCCACATTCCAAAGACTCCCGAGACAACCTCGATGATTTCGACCAACGAGTTCGCGATGGCGAAGCCAAACCTGAGAATTGTGAATTGCTCACGCGGTGGAATCATCGATGAGGCCGCTCTTTACGAGGCCCTCAAGAGCAAGCAAATCGCCGGAGCAGGGCTTGATGTTTTTGTGAATGAGCCGCCCACAGATTCACCACTATTAACTCTCGATAACATCCTGGTTACCCCGCACCTTGGAGCCTCAACCGATGAGGCTCAAGAAAAAGCCGGCATTTCGGTGGCCCGCTCGGTTCGATTAGCGCTGGCTGGCGATTTGGTTCCAGACGCTGTGAACGTAGCTGGTGGCGTCATCGATGCTTCGGTCAGGCCCGGCATTGGTCTTGCTGAAAAGCTCGGGCAGATTGTCGCGGGCCTTGCCCACACTTCAATCGTCTCTGTAGAGTTCGAGGCTCTTGGGGAAATCGCAGCTCACGATGTCACCGTCTTGAAGCTTGCCGCCCTGAAGGGCCTATTCCAATCCATGGTCACCGAGCAGGTGTCCTATGTGAATGCGCCCCTATTGGCTCAGCAGCGCGGGGTTGAGGTGCGCCTTATTCAAGACCTGGTTTCTGATGAGTATCGCAATGTCACAACTTTGAAGGCCGTGCTGTCGGACGGCAGTGTTGTCTCGGCTGGCGGAACTGTAATTGGCCCTAAGCACCATCAAAAAGTGGTCTCTATTAATGGATACGATGTTGAGCTTTCGATGGCCGAGAACTTTGTGGTCATGGTCTACCAAGATCGCCCGGGAATCGTTGCCATTTACGGCAAGGCGTTTGCAGAGGCTGGCGTGAACATTGCAGCAATGAACATTGCACGCCAGCAAAAAGGTGGCAAGGCGCTTGCTGTTATCACAATCGATAGTCGGATTGACCAAGCGATTTTGGAAACTTTGCGTGCTGAGATTTCGGCCGACCTTATGCAAGCCATAGCCATTACCGAGGCTTACTAAACGCTTGTTACCCAGCCAGTAACGATTACTCGACTAAAAAGGCTGGGTCAGGAAACACCCAGGGTCGCTAAATCGCGACCCTTTCTTTGGCATCCATTCCGCTTCGCCACGTGGTGTAACCACCGTCGAGGTTGCGGGTGTTGATGCCGTGGCTGCGCAATATTTGCGTGGCTGTGTGGCCGCGCTGGCCAACAGCGCAGGTCACAATCACGTCCTTACCAGCTAGTTCGGTCAGGCGTTCCCTGAGGGTATCAACCGGAATCAGTTGAGTGTTAGGGATGCTACCGGCTTGGTGCTCTTCGCTTGAACGAACATCCACCACGATTGAGCCTTGTTCCTGAGCGGCTTTGAGCTCGTGCCATTGAATGGTGGGGGTTTTGCCGCCTTTTACATTGTTTCCAACATAGCCGGCCTGGTTGATCGCATCCTTTGCGGAGCCAAATGCAGGCGCATAGGAGAGCTCTAGATTCATTAGGTCATCAATACCGAGTCCGGCATAGATTGCGGTTGCAATCACATCCATTCGCTTATCAATGCCATCCATGCCGATTGCCTGAGCCCCCAAGAGCCTCCCGGTTTTAGGATCAAACAAAATCTTTAGTGAGACTCGTTCGGCTCCTGGGTAGTAGCCGGCGTGACTGCCTGGGTGCAAGTGAATCACGGTGTGTTCGATGTTCATGCGCTTGGCAAGGCCTTCGGTAATCCCCGTGAGAGCCGCCGCCATTCCGTAGGCGCCGATGATTCCCGTGCCAATCGATGGTCTATTCGACACTTTTTCACCGGCAACAACATCGGCTACTAGCCTCCCGTGACGATTTGCTAAGTTTGCGAGCCATATCATTTGGGGCTGCCCAGTCAGTGCGCTGATCTTCTCGGCAGCATCTCCCACCGCATAAATATATGGGTTTGAGGTGCGCATCTGATCATCAACTTTTATACCGCCAGCAGTTCCAATCTCAAGACCCGCGTCAACGGCTAGGTGGTGATCTGCCACTACGCCGATTGCTGCAACCACTAAGTCGGCCGGGATCTCTCTTCCATCTTTTAGTATCAGGGTGTCACTTCTAACCTCGGCAGTTTCTGAATTCAAAGCGAGTTTGATGCCGTGCTCAATCAAAAGCTTTTGCATCGGTTCAATCATCTCGGGGTCGAACTGCGGCAAGATGCTGTCGCGGAACTCAACGATGGTGGTGTCAATGCCGCGGTGCTGGAGGTTCTCAGCAAGCTCCACACCGATGAAGCCGGCGCCGATAATCACGGCAGATTTAATCTTCTTATTGTCAACCAGCTCCTTGATACCGATCGCATCTGGCACATCGCGCAACACATGGGCACGCTCGAGTCCTGGAATGGGTACCATTCGGGGCTTGGCCCCGGTGGAGAGAATTAGCGAGTCGTAGCTCTCTATGTATTTTTCACCAGTTTGTAGGTTTTCAACCTCTACGGTTTTAGCTGTTGGGTTTAGCTGCACCACGCGATTATTTACTCGAACATCCAGGTTGAAGCGGTCTTTAAGAGACTCCGGGGTTTGCAGCAATAGATCTGCTTCGGCTGGAATAATCTCACCGATGTGATACGGCAGGCCGCAATTCGCATAGGAGACGTGGGGTCCCTGTTCGAAAATGACTATCTCTGCATCTTCGCGGAGTCTGCGCAATCTAGTTGCCGCGGACATGCCACCGGCAACCCCGCCAACGATTAGAACCTTCATAACTAGTTCACTACCCGCTGACCAGCACGTTTCCAGCCCATCATCCCACCCGAGATATTTGTCACCTGATAGCCATTGGAGGCTAGAATTCCGGCCGCTTGCCTAGAGCGCATGCCAGACTGGCAGATCACCAATATTTTGCGTTCAATTGGGATGTCCTTGAATTTTTGTTCTAAAGAACCGAGTGGAATTAGCCTGGCTCCAGATGCGTGGCCTGAACGGTATTCACTGGGTTCGCGGACATCGATAAGCATCGCCCCGGCGTCTAGCGCTTCCTTAGCTTGCGCTGGTGAAATCGTCTCGAACTTCTTTTTGAAAAAATCAAATAGACCCATTAGATATCTTCTCCCATTGAGACGTCTTTTCCGGAGGTAATCCAGCCACCGGTGCCCCCCGCTACCGAAACCGCGTCAAAGCCTTGGGCCTCTAGGTAATTGGCCGCAGTCATGGATCTTCCACCAGACTGGCAGATTACCCATATCTTTTTGTCTTTCGGAAGATCCGTTAGATTCTCCGGTACTGAGCTCAGCGGCATATGAATTGCGGCTGGAACGTGTCCGTCTCGAAACTCCCAGTCCTCGCGCACGTCGATTAGAAATGCATCTTCCCCTAATGCTTGACTTAGATCGTTTAGGTTTACTTCTTGTGCCATTGGTTGATTCCTTATCTTTTAGCTGAGTGAGAGAAAGGCTTTTTCGAGCTTGGCTCGGTCTTTATGCCCGGATGCATCCTGCGCACAGTTGGCCATCCCGGACGCGATTAGAGCAAAAGCTCCGCGGGAGATGGCGGCTTGAGCTGCTGCAAGCTGGGTCAGGATGTCGGTGCACTCCCTGCCTTCTTCGAGCATCTTTATGATGCCGCCGATTTGCCCTTGGGCTCTGGCGAGCCGTCTTTTTACTGAGTCGAGATCCTCTTGTGGAATTTCCAAATTCAGCTCCTTTCAACTTGACACTAGATAACCTAGCACATACCCTAGGGGGTATCCTGAAAGGAATCAGATTGAAGATTTATAAGTTTTTAGCAGCCGCACTAATCGCCCTCTTCGCAGTGAGCTCACTCGCCGGTTGTTCAACGGAAAAGTTTGATCCGCAGAGCTATGCAGAGATTATCGACGTGCGAGAGCAGTCCGAGTGGGATAGCGGACACCTCGAAGGCGCAGTCCTAATTCCAATTGCCGCTGCCGATTTTGCAACCCAGATTACAACTCTTGATCCAAGCTTGGATTACTACATTTACTGCCGCAGTGGCAACCGCGCGGGCCAGGCCATTACTCAGATGCGCGATCTTGGCTTCACCGGTGAGTTGATTAACGGTGGCTCTGTGGCCAATGCTTCCAGTCAGCTTGGGCTCGCTGTCGTCAAAGACTAATGAACGGGCAATCCGCCAAGAGCTGGGATGAGCGTTATCTAGCTACTGAGTCAATGTGGTCTTTGGAGCCCAATCAGTTTGTCCTCGAGGCGCTTAGTGAGTTGCCCGTGGGGTCGATGATTGATCTGGCCGGCGGGGAGGGGCGCAACGCGCTTTGGTTCGCCAAGCGCGGTTGGCAGGTTGAGAATGTCGAATTCTCCATGGTTGCCCTGGATAGGTTTTTGGCAAGAGAGCAAAAGCTAACCCTGGCAAAACCGGTAATCACAAACCATGCCGATGCCACCAGCGTTGTCTTTGGGTCAGAGCCCGACTTGACGCTAATCGCTTATCTGCAGTTACCGTGGAATCAGTTAGAGCTTGCTCTGAATAATGTTTTGGCACAGCAGAAGACCGGTGTGATGTTTGGAGTCTGGCATTCACTTCTGAATTTGACCAAAGGCTTCGGTGGGCCACCTTTCGCAGAATTACTTCCGTCTGGGTCGCAATTAGAGGCCTGGGCGCTTTCAAAAGGACTCAATTTTGAGGTTTCGGATCGCACCCGAGAGGTTTCAACCGATTCGGGTGTAAAAACTGCGTTGGATGTAACTCTTTTAGTGCGGCTTTAGGCCCGATAAGCCAATAAGGTTAAATCAAATAACCCGTGAGGTCAGATTTGAATTCTATTAACCTTGCCGTAATTCCAGGCGATGGCATTGGACCAGAGGTCACCAAGGTCGCGCTTTCGGCGCTTGGCAAGGCTCTAGGCGATGTTCAAGTAAGGGCCACCGAGTATGACCTCGGAGCAAAAAGATACTTGGCCACCGGCTCGGTATTAGAAGAATCGGATTTAGTAGCTCTTGGAACCCACGACGCGATTCTTTTGGGAGCGATTGGCGACCCGCAGGTTGCCTCTGGAATCTTAGAGCGCGGGCTACTGCTGAAACTACGCTTTGCATTTGACCACCACATTAACCTTCGCCCATCCAAACTCTTCGCCGGGGTGCAGTCTCCGCTTTCAGGAATCGAGGGTTTGGATTTTATAGTGGTGCGCGAGGGCACCGAAGGTCCCTACGTTGGTAACGGCGGGGCTATCCGAATTGGCACCGACCAAGAGGTGGCGAACGAGGTCTCAGTCAACACCGCCTTCGGGGTGAAAAGAGCCGTTGAATATGCCTTTGAGCTCGCTCAGACTCGCGAGCGCAAGCACGTCACACTGGTGCATAAAACCAATGTTTTAGTGCATGCCGGCAAGATTTGGCTTCGAATGGTCGAGGAAGTTTCGGCTAACTACCCGGGTGTCACCCACGATTACATGCACATTGACGCCGCAACTATTTACATGGTGACGGCTGCGAATCGTTTCGATGTGATTGTTACCGACAACCTATTTGGCGACATCATTACCGATCTGGCAGCCGCAATCTGCGGTGGCATTGGGCTGGCTGCATCGGCTAATCTAAATCCAACCGGTGCATTTCCCTCCATGTTCGAACCCGTTCATGGCTCTGCACCGGATATCGCCGGCAAAAATCTGGCTGATCCAACCGCGGCCATCCTGTCTGCGGCGCTCATGGCAAAAACCCTCGGGTTCGATTTGGCTGCGCAGAAGATTGAGACTGCGGTTGCCCAAGACCTACTAACCCGCGGCAATCAAAAGCGAACCACGGATCAGATTGCAGAATCTATCCTTGGACTGATTTAGGGGTAGAGATGAAATTTGAAGTAACCCGCAACCCATCACCGCTGAGTGACTTTGATCGCGAAGCCGCTATATCTGACCCCACCTTTGGAAGCCACTTCACCGACCACCAGGTCGTTGTGGTTTGGGAAGCGGGTATCGGTTGGCACAGCGCTCAAGTAATTCCATATGGCCCAATTTTGATGGATCCATCCTCGGCAGTTTTGCACTATGGCCAAGAGGTTTTTGAGGGCATCAAGGCTTATCGCCATGAGGACGGTTCAATCTGGACTTTCAGGCCCGAGATGAATGCTGCACGCATTCAGCGCTCTGCCAAGAGAATGGCATTACCCGAGCTCCCAGCCGATGTCTTCATAGATTCACTCCACCAGTTGATTGCGGTTGACGGCGACTGGGTGCCAAAGCCCGAGGGCGAAAAAACGCTTTATTTCAGACCTTTTGAGATTGCTGCGGAGAATTTCTTGGGAGTTCGCGCCGCTAAGCGCGTTGAGTATCGAGTGATCGCATCCCCGGTAGGTCCATATTTTGTTGGGGGAGTCAAACCGATTTCGATTTGGATTGCCCTGGATTCTTCGAGGGCCGGGAAGCACGGCACCGGTGAGGCGAAAACCGGCGGTAACTATGCGGCCTCGCTTTTGGCCCAGCAAGAAGGTTATGACCAGGGCTGCTCCCAGGTGGTATTCCTAGACGCTGAGACCTCAACCCATGTCGAGGAACTTGGTGGAATGAACCTGTTCTTTATTTATAAAGACGGTTCCGTAGTCACTCCTGGACTTGATGGCACCATTCTGCGTGGCATCACCAGGGATTCTTTGATAACGCTTATTAGGGACCGTGGGATAAAAATAACCGAGCGCAAAGTGACCCTGGATGAGGTTCGTGAGGGGGCCAAATCCGGTGAAATAGCTGAGGTTCTTGCCTGCGGCACAGCAGCCGTTATTACCCCGGTGGGAATCTTCAAATCTCGAGATGAAGAGATTGTGATTGGGGATAACCAGCCGGGTGAGCTGACTGTTTCGCTTCGCGAGGAGCTCACCGGCATCCAATATGGAATTGTGGCTGATCGCCATAATTGGATGCATAAGCTGGCAGACTAACAAGGTGCGCACAGCGAGGTTCAGTCACCAGTCCGTTATTAAATACGGAGAAATTCAAGACACCCTGATTAGAGTCTTCGTCTCAAGCCCAATCGAATCATTGGAATATTCCGGTGAAGTGCTTGAGCTCTCGGAAGTGCGGCTCTTGGCTCCGGTTATTCCATCAAAAATAATCTGCATCGGAATGAACTATGCGGCCCATGCCGCAGAGATCGCGCAGGATCTTCCGGATGAACCCCTGATGTTTTTCAAGCCCGTGAGTTCGATTATCGGTCCAGGGGATGCGATTGTGCTTCCCAGGCAGTCCGATCAGGTCGAGCTAGAGGTTGAACTGGCGATTGTTATTGGCAAGCAAGCCAAAGACATCTCTGAGTCAGAGGCCAGGGAGCACATCTTTGGTTACACAATCGGCAACGACGTCACCGCCAGGGATCTGCAGTTCTCTGATTTGCAGTGGGCCAGGTCCAAGGGCTTTGATACTTTTTGCCCACTGGGGCCTTGGATTGAAACCGAATTCGAACCACAAGGCAAAAGAATTTCTTCCAAGGTGCATGGCCAGCCCAGGCAACGCTCAATCACTAGTGACATGATCTACTCTGTGGATCAGATTGTTTCCTATGTTTCGCAGAATGTGACGCTGTTTCCCGGTGATGTGATTCTCACGGGATCCCCAGCGGGAATAAGCCGGTTCGATTCTGGAGATCTGGTTGAGTGCGAGATTGAAGGAATAGGCGTTCTTAGTAACCCCGTCAAATAAGCTTTAGGCAATGTCACTGATAACTGCCCCCACAACAAAAGCCACAGGTGCTGACACCAGAGTGCGCTTTTGCCCTTCGCCCACTGGAACTCCACACGTTGGATTAGTTCGCACCGCCTTGTTCAATTGGGCCTATGCCAGAAACCAAGGCGGCAAGTTTGTCTTCCGGGTTGAGGACACCGATGCGGCGCGCGATTCTGAAGAAAGCTATGAGCAGATCGTCGAGGCGCTTCGGTGGCTCGGTCTAGATTGGGATGAGGGTATCGATGTTGGTGGGCCCAATGAGCCCTACCGCCAATCGCAGCGTGGAGATATCTATTTAGGGGTGGTTGAGAAGCTCAAGGCCTCTGGTCACTTATACGAGAGTTTCTTGTCCTCCGAAGAAATCGAAGCTAGAAACATTGCTGCTGGTCGCGCCAAACAACTTGGTTACGACAACTCTGAGCGCGAGTTATCGGACGAGCAAAGAGCTAAGTATTTGGTCGAAGGTCGTCAGCCAGCTCTTCGGTTGCGGGTTCCAGATCAGGACATTACTTTTGACGATTTGGTGCGCGGTGAGATTACTTTCCCAGCCGGTTCGTTCCCAGACTTTGTGGTGGTTAGACCGGGCGGTCAACCGCTTTATACCCTTGTGAACCCGGTTGATGATGCCCTGATGGGCATCACGCATGTCTTGCGTGGTGAGGATTTACTTTCCTCCACCCCCAGGCAGATTGCGCTTTATAACGCAATGTTTGAGGCGGGTATAACCGAGTTCATTCCGCGCTTTGGCCACTTGCCGTTTGTAATGGGAGAGGGCAATAAAAAGCTCTCTAAAAGAAACCCGGAGAGCAATCTTTTTCTACACCGCGACCGCGGGTTCATCCCCGAGGGGCTCTTGAACTACCTTGCACTTCTGGGTTGGTCAATTTCTCACGATAGAGATATATTTTCGCTGCAAGAACTCTGCGATAACTTCGACGTGAAAAGTGTGAATCCAAACCCCGCCAGGTTTGATCAGAAAAAAGCGGACTCTATTAATGCCACTCACCTGAGGATGCTCGATCCAAAAGACTACGAAAACCGGGTACTTCCTTATCTTCAAAGCGCAGGGGTTTTGCCTGGCGAACCGGATCAAAAAGAGTTGGACCTGCTTGGTCAGCTGGTGCCTTTGATTCAGGAGCGAATCACGGTTCTTTCAGAGGCGCCGGGAATGATCGGCTTCATGTTCCAGAAATCTAATGAACTGACCCTTGATGAGGATGCGCTTGCCTCGCTGCCAGCTAACGCTAAGGAGATTATCGAAGCCGCCATCAAAACCCTTGAAGAGCTGGCGGATTTCAACACCGTCGAGCTTCAGGCGGCTTTGAGTGCAGCTTTGGTAGAAGGTCTTGGTGAAAAGCCGAGGAATGCTTTCGGGCCAATCCGCACAGCCATTTCTGGCCGCAGGGTCACGCCACCATTATTTGAATGCATGGAGTTATTGGGCAAACAAGAGTCATTGGCCCGACTAGAGGCTTTCGCCCAAGGCCGCTAGGATAGAGCCTCGAGTCGCAAGATTCGACCCTTGGGGTATGGTGTAATTGGCAACACGGATGATTCTGGTTCATTTGTTCTTGGTTCGAGTCCAGGTACCCCAGCAATGATGTTTTTGACAACCGGAGGTTTAAATGCTTGCATTTGCCTCCGGTTTTTTAGTTTTTGCCTACCTCGCCACAGCATTATTTCAAATCGCTTTAGTCTTCGGAGCGCCACTTATGGAGTATTCCTATGGCGGTCAGGCTAAAGGTGCCCCGAACTTTAGATATCGGATACTGAGTGCTATTGCCAGCCTTGGAATGATCGGGATCGCGGGTCACTACCTGGCCCAGCTTGGATTTTTCTCACCACTTCTAGGTGTGGAGCTGAATGCAATCGCGAATTGGGGCTTTGCAGGCTTCGCAATGTTGGTTGCATTCGTGACCAGCGCTTTGGGTAGCAAAAAAGAGCGGGGACTCTGGTCTCCAATTACCATCGCGGTGTTTTTGGCTGCTCTAGTGGTGGCTTTTTAGAGCTGCCAGCTTTCGCCGATATCTAGATATCTAAACTCACCACCATTTGATTCGGTCACTTCTTTGATGCGAGCATTTTGCAGAGCGTGACCATTGTTGTTTAGAAGCGCATTATGAGTGGGGAATACTCGCTTTGCTTTTACCGCGCTCACATAATCAATCACATCTGAGATCCTGAGCCAAGGACCAGAAGCGGGCATTGCTAAAAGTTCGACCTGGTATTCGGGTTGCGTGTAACTATCTCCGGGGTAATAAAGAGCGTCATTCACAAGCACCCCAACATTCTGAACAATCGGAATGCTTCGGTGAATCTCTTGGTGAAGATCTCCGAAAAACTCTAGGGTGAAGGGTCCGACAGAAAAGCTGTCACCGTGATAGACCGGCTGAACCTCTAGGCCGCTAAGTTTCTCCACCACTTCTCTTGGCCCAAATAGTTTTGCTTCAGGGTTTTGCTGCAAGATCTTTTCGAGGTGGGGCAGGTAGCTGTGGTCATCGTGAATATGACTCAGAGAGATTGCAGCGACATTTTTTTGCACCCCAAAATCCACCGTGTAGATGCCCGGGTCAATCAATAGGTGCTGGTCTCTAATTTCAATATCCAGATACGCGTGTTCGTGTTTAGTGATTTTCATCTTGCTCCTTGGAAGTTCAGTCTATGTTTGTGTGCATTGCGAAAGGTTTTAGATGAAGCCGTTAGGTGTATTGGTAAATCCAGAGGCTAACCGGGGTAAAGGTGAGCTTGCTGGTGAAAGAGTATTTGAGATCCTTGCTAAATCTGGAATTGCCGCCATCAATCTTTCGGCCGAATCGGCTTTGTTGGCGCAGGATAAATCCCAGCTCGCCATCACGCATCAGGAAATTTCGGGGGTAATCGCAGTTGGGGGAGATGGCACCATTCAACTTGGTGCAAATATCTGTATTCCCAACCAGTTGCCGCTTGGAATTGTGCCTGCCGGTAGCGGCAACGACATTTCTAGAGAGCTGGACATCGAGCGCGGGAATATCGAAGCCGCGATGCAGAACATACTTTCAAGCATCGAGAATCCTCGGAGAGTTGACGCGATGCGGGTCACAACCGAGCATCGAGAGTTTTGGTCGATGGGCTCAATCTCTGCGGGTTTTGATGCACTCTGCACGGAACGTGCTAATCGGCTCAGCTGGCCGAAAGGGCCAAACAGCTATATCGCAGCACTTTTGCTTGAGCTCCCAAGCTTCAAGTCGATTACTTACCAACTCGAGGTGGATGGCGAGCAGCGCGAAATCGAGGCGATGCTGTGCGGGGTGGCGAACGTAAAGAACTTTGGTGGGGGAATGCGAATCTCACCGCAATCTGATTTCACTGATGGTGAGCTCGAGGTCTTTATTTTGCATAAGGTCTCCCGCCCCAGACTCTTGAAGATCTTCCCCAGCGTCTATAAGGGAGGGCACCTGAAATACCCCGAGGTCGAGATTTTCAAAGCGAAGTCAATCAGAGTTTCCAATAGTGGTTTTCCGATGACTTGCGATGGTGAAATAGTTGGTAAAGCGCCATTCAGCGTTCAAGTTCACCCCGGCGCTTTGGCTCTGTATAGCCGATAGACAAAGTTCTGGATTTATGGCAGACTTCTCAAGTTGCGAATGGCTCCATCGTTTAGCGGCCTAGGACGCTGCCCTCTCACGGCAGTAGCGCGGGTTCGAATCCCGCTGGAGTCACAAAATCCTGCTCTTGATGAGAAAATCTTGGGAGCGGGATTTCTCATTTCTGAGCTTCGACATTTATAATCTTCAGATGGTGGACACTCCAAAAAAAGCATTCTCATCCTCTGTAGCTGGCTATAGCCGTGCAGAGGTTGACGCGCATGTTTCCAGCTTGATGCTGGAGCTTGAGAAGCTAGAAACCTATAACGGAATGGCGATGCGAGAGCAAAATGCTCTTCGTGAGAAAATCACCGAACTCCAAGAGTCGCTAAAACTTGCCAAATCCCCCGGCTACGCCCAGGTTGGTGCTCAGTTTGAGCAAACCCTGAGGCTTGCAGAGACCGAAGCAGCCAGGCTAATTAACGATGCCAGCCGTGAGGCAATGAAACTTCGCGATCAGGCTCGAGCGGATCTAGAAAATTCGCGCAATCAGTTCGAAGAAGAAACCGCAGCAAATCTGGCCCGGGCCGAAAAAGAAGCCAAACTCCAGCTCTCTCAGGCCAAAAGGCGTTCAATTGAAATTCTTGAAGAGGCTGAAGTCGAGCTAAATCGCGCAACCAAGGAGCGCACCTCGCTAGAAAAGCAGGCAAACGTTATTCGGTCTGAGGCAGACAACTACGCTGCTCAAATTAAAGCTGAATTGCAAACCGAAGTTGAAAAGATTCAGAACGCAAATGCCAGGCTGGTCAAGCGCAATGCGGATCTGGATGCCGAAATTACTCGCAAACTCGACGACGGTGAAAAACAAGCACTTGAGATATTCCGCAGTGTTGAAAACGAGGCCCAGCAGATTCAAGAACAGGCTGAGCGGAACCTAAAGGACGCCACCAACGAGGCCAGCTCGCTGGTCGAAAATGCCGAGCAAACCTTGCTAAATGCGAGGGTCGAAGCTGATCGAATTTTCAATGACGCTAAAGAGATGGCGTTGAACATCATGGAGGATTCCAAGACTCGTGCCGAGCGGCTTGCAATCAGATCCCTCGATCTAACTCGGGACGCCATAGTTGAAGCCGAGTACCGCTTAGCAAAGCTTCCGATGCAGCAGGCTGCACTTGAAGAATTCATATCTGAGACCGAAGGGTTATTGACTCCTGAGCAACAGGTTATGCTGTCTAGAAGGCAGTCGATGAAGAGACTGGCCGAGGCGCAGGCGATTGAACCTGAGGTAATCCCCTTAGAAGATTAGGTAAATTGCCATTTTGCGCCAGGAAGCCTCGTTCTGGCCCCTGGAAGGGAGATTGCAATTTTGGTCGTTGATGCGACCCAGAGAGCAAAACCTTTTCCATGGCATTTTTTCAAAAGAGAACGACTTCACAAACCGAGGTGTCCGAAGCAGCTGGCGAGGAGCTTCTAAATTTGGAACACAGCATTCAGCACTCATTCGCTCAGCTCCGAAATGAATATCCAAAATCAGAGCCCTTGGAAATTTCCCCAAGCGCATTGCCCGATCCAAATCGCAGGGCAATGCGAGCAGCGGCAAAAAAGCAAGCCCTCGAGTTTGCTCAAGCCAAGGCCTTAGCGAAACCAAAACCCCGCAAGCCCAAGGCGGCACCACCAGAGGAGCCAGTTGCGCAGGATGCCGTGGAGCTAAAAAAGCCCGCTGCTAAAAAGCCCGCCGCAAAGAAACCTGTATCACAGAAACCGACTCCAAAAAAGCCAGCTCCAAAAAAACCCTAGGCGCTCCAGCGCCTCGAGAAGCTGGTTGCCAGCACGATCATTACCACTGGCAATAGGGCTGCTGCGTTGAGACCACCGAAGGTGTAGACGGTGAGGATTACCCCGGAGATGGCGCCACCAAAAGCCCCTGAGAAGCTCATGAGCGAGTCGCTAAAGCCCTGAACCCTTGGTCTTTGCTCGGTGCTCAACACCTCGCTCAAAAGGGCGCTGCCGGCGACCGTGGAGGCGGACCAGCCAAGGCCCAATAAGAACAAGCCGATCAGCACGGCGTTGAAGCTGTATTGGCCGAACCCAGCCACCGCCAGTGAGATGAGAAATATCATTTGCCCCAAAACGATGGTTCGCTTGGCGCCGAGTTTGTCGGTGATGTATCCGAACACCGGGGCAAAGGCATACATCCCAGCGATGTGCAGTGAGATAGTGAAGCCAACCTCGGCCAGTGAGTGCCCCTCGGCTGAAAGGTGAGCCGGGGTCATGGACATCACCGAGACCATCACCATGTGGCTCAGGGCTATTGTGAGAACTGCGTAGCCTGCCATGGGAATCACTCTGAGAACTTCGATAGCCGATTTCATGCCGTGGCGTTGTTTTTTACCGGTGAGGCCGGCCACCTCTCTTGCAACTAAGAGCGGGTCGGGTTTTAGCCCAAACCAGAAAACTGATGTGGAGAGGGTCTGCGCTAAAATCGTAAACACAAATGGCCCTGCTAGGTGGGGCATGCCAATTGCAAGCCCCATGGCCTCACCGGGGGCAATCAGGTTTGGCCCAATTACTGCCCCGAGCGTAGTGGCCCAAACCACCAGTGACAGATCCCTACCCTTGGGTTGGCCGGTTGGGATGTCGGTGGCGGCAAATCTTGCTTGCAGGCCAACAGCAGAACCGGCGCCTAAAAAGACCAGCGCAATGATTTCGATCGGGAAAGATCTCAGCCCTGCCGCGAGAATCATCCCTGAGGCTCCAAGAATTGCCAAGAATGCGCCAACACCGAGTGCAACCCGCCTGCCTCTTTGAGCCGCCAGGTTTGCCAGCGGGATTGCGCTAAGGGCTGCTCCCAGGGTGCTAAGAGTCGCAGCGGCCCCCGACCAGGCTGCTGAGCCGGAGAGTTCGACTGCCATGAGGGCTCCAACTGACAGGGTGGAGCCGAGCCCAAAGCCTCCCAAAGCCTGACCAAGTGCAAGTCTTTTTACTGTTTTTTTCTGAAGCGCAATTAGTTGTTCTTGGGTGTAATGGGTCACCCACACAATCTACTCCTTGGGGTAAACTTCTAATTCACGCGAATCGCGAGGTGAGAAATGTCAACCAACACCCTGACTCTGGCGCAGAAGCTCTGGAATGACCATTTAGTAGTCAAGGGAAAAAATGGTGCTCCAGATCTTTTATACATTGATCTCCACCTAATCCACGAGGTCACAAGCCCCCAGGCTTTTGACGGCCTAAGACTTGCTGGTCGCGATATGCGACGTAAAGATTTGACAATTGCAACCGAAGACCACAACACACCAACCGAGAACATTCACCTGCCCATTGCGGACCCCACTTCAAAACTCCAGGTCCAGGCGCTGCGCGACAACACCAAGGAGTTTGGTGTCAGAATTCACTCACTCGGGGATGCGAACCAGGGCATTGTTCACGTGGTTGGACCTCAGCTCGGGCTCACAATGCCCGGAATGACTATTGTTTGCGGCGACTCGCACACCTCAACACATGGCGCTTTTGGCTCACTAGCGATGGGTATCGGCACCAGCGAGGTTGAGCACGTGATGGCAACCCAGACCTTGCCGCTGCAGCCCTTTAAGACCATGGCAATAAACGTGGAGGGGACATTGCGACCCGGGGTTGGCGCAAAGGACATTATCTTGGCGGTAATTGCCAAGATCTCCACCGGCGGCGGCCAAGGCTATGTCTTGGAATACCGCGGAAGTGCAATTCGTTCGCTTTCGATGGAAGGCCGCATGACAATTTGCAATATGTCAATTGAAGCCGGGGCAAGAGCCGGCATGGTGGCTCCCGATGAAATTACCTACGAATACCTCAAGGGTCGCCCGCATGCACCTGAGGGTCTCGAGTGGGACAAGGCAATCAAGTATTGGGAGACCCTCAAAACTGATGACGATGCGGTTTTTGAAGCCGAAGTGTTTATTGATGCCGATAATTTAGACCCATTTGTTACTTGGGGAACAAACCCCGGCCAGGGTGTCTCGCTGCTGGACAGCGTCCCATACCCCAAAGATATTTTGGATCCCAACGAGCGCTCAGCAGCCGAAAGAGCCTTGGAGTATATGGACCTAAAGGCCGGAACTCCGATGAAGGACATCGTCGTGAACACGGTGTTTTTGGGTTCTTGCACCAACGGCAGAATCGAGGATTTGCGAGCTGCGGCCGAGGTAATCAAGGGTAAAACCAAGGCCACCGGCATTCGGATGCTGGTTGTTCCTGGTTCGCAAAAAGTCAAGCTGCAGGCTGAGGAAGAAGGCCTGGATCAGGTATTCATAGACTTTGGTGCCGAATGGCGTTTTGCCGGTTGTTCAATGTGTCTGGGCATGAATCCGGATCAGCTTGGTTCGGGGGAGCGAGCGGCATCTACCTCAAACCGAAACTTTGAGGGCAGACAGGGTAAAGGAGCCAGAACCCACCTGGTGTCTCCAGTTGTAGCCGCTGCTACCGCAATTCGTGGAACACTTTCTAGCCCATCGGATTTGGAGTAGTAAATGGAGAAGATAACGGTATTTGAGGGCCTCGCTGCGCCTTTACAAAGAAGCAATGTTGACACCGACCAAATCATCCCGGCGGTGTATCTCAAGCGCATCACTAAGACCGGTTTCGAAGATGGCCTTTTCGCAACTTGGCGTCAAGACCCGGAGTTTGTGTTGAATCAGCCCCAGTTCCAGGGCGCCCAAGTTTTGTTTACTGGGCCCGATTTTGGAACTGGTTCTTCTCGAGAGCACGCTGTTTGGGCACTGAAGGACTTTGGTTTCAAGGCTGTATTCGCAGCTAAGTTTGCGGATATCTTTTCAGGCAATTCAGGCAAGCAGGGCCTGATTGCCGGCGTTGTGAAAGATTCGGATATCGAGGCTATCTGGGCCAAGATAAAAGCAAATCCGGGGATTATTGCCAAGGTGGACCTGCCCAATCAATTAGTTTCGGTGGGGGATCTGCAAGTGGGTTTTGGGATAGACGAATACACTAAGTGGCGTCTTACAGAAGGCTTAGATGATATCGGCATCACGTTGCAAAACGAGGCTGCTATCTTGGCTTATGAGGCAAAAAGAGAGTCTTGGAAACCCAAGACCTTGCCAGCCAAAGGAGTCTGATTGAGCCAGATCACCATCAATGGGGGCAAGCCGCTTATTGGTCGCGTAGACCTGAAGGGCGCCAAAAATCTTGTCACCAAAGCTATGGTTGCGGCCTTATTGGGTGAGACCAAATCGATTCTTCTAGATGTTCCAAACATTTCTGATGTCGAGGTTGTAGCCAGGCTTTTAGAACTGCATGGCGTAAAGGTGGAGCACGACCCATTCACGGGCAATATGACCCTTGATCCATCCAATGTCGAGCAGGCTCGGATCGTCGATATTGACACTCACGCCGGATCTTCAAGAATTCCAATTTTGTTTTGTGGCCCGCTCCTGCATCGCCTCGGCGAGGCCTTCATTCCGGGTCTTGGCGGCTGCGAGATTGGCGATCGCCCAGTGGATTTCCACTTTGACGTGTTGCGCAGTTTCGGCGCGGTGATTGAGAAGCTTTCTACCGGAACCAGGCTTAGCGCTCCCGACGGACTCCGCGGAGCAAGAATCTCTTTGCCATATCCTTCGGTGGGAGCAACCGAGCAGGTTTTGCTCACCGCGACCATTGCCGAGGGTGTCACCGAGCTCACCGGAGCCGCAATTGAGCCTGAAATCATCGACCTGATTAGCATCTTGCAAAAGATGGGTGCGGTGATATCGGTAGATACCGATCGAGTAATTCGGATTGAAGGAGTGAAAAAGCTCAAGGGCTTTACTCACCGGGCTCTTTTCGATCGTAATGAGGCTGCCTCCTGGGCGGCTGCGGCGCTTGCCACCGAGGGGGACATATTTGTGGGGGGCGCATCTCAGGTCGAGATGATGACCTTTTTGAATATCTACCGCAAGGTGGGTGGGCAGTTCGAGATCGAAGATGATGGCATCCGCTTCTACCACCCCGGGTCACCACTTCAGCCGGTTGTAATTCAGACCGATGTTCACCCGGGGTTTATGACCGACTGGCAGCAGCCGCTAGTGGTTGCATTAACCCAAGCGCAGGGGCTGTCAATCGTTCACGAGACCGTTTACGAGAACCGTTTTGGCTTTACGGACGCCTTGAACCAAATGGGCGCCAAGATTCAAATTTATCGCGAATGTCTTGGTGGCAACCCTTGCCGTTTTGGACAACGCAACTTCAATCACTCCGCGGTCGTTTCGGGCCCAACTCCACTTCATGCAGCGGATATAAGGGTTCCCGATCTGCGCGGTGGGTTTAGCCACGTTGTCGCTGCCCTAGCGGCCGAGGGAACCTCTAACGTCAGCAACGTCCAGCTAATCTCTCGCGGTTACGAGCGTTTTATCACCAAGCTCGGAGACCTCGGAGCGGACTTCGAGTTCAAGGCCTAAAAAATGACAAATGCCAACATGCCCAAGGTTTCGCAAAAGGAAAACGCGCTTGCTTTTAAGGTAACCGCTTTTTTGATTGGCGCCGTCTTGCGGCTAATGTTTCGAATCAAGACAACCGGTTTAGAGAACCTTCCAAAGGGTGGCTACATTTTGGTGGGCAATCATGTGAGCTATCTAGACCCCTTTTCTTTTGCTTACTCGGTTTACTACCACATGAAAAGAACCCCGCATTATTTTGCCAAGGAGTCTCTGTTTAGGATTCCCATCCTCGGCAAACTTCTGCCAAAAGTGGGTCAGATACCAATTTCTAGGTCCGGTGGAAATTCAAACGAGGAGCCACTTCGTGCCGCCAAGGACTTCCTGCTAGCCGGTCAGGTCGTTGTGGTTTTCCCCGAGGGCACGCTAACGCGCGATCCCGACTTATGGCCGATGCGCGGCAAGCCAGGAGCGATTCGGATGGCGATTGAGCTGGGGGTTCCAATTGTCCCGGTTGGCCAGTGGGGCGTGCAAAAGGTGCTTGGAAACTATGGCAAGAAGTTCCGACCCAATCCTTTTCATATTGTGCAGGTCAAAATCGGCAAGCCATTGACCTTTGAGCACATGAATCAGGAGGGTCTGGGCACCAAAGAGGTCACAGTCGCAGCCGGCGAGGTAATGCGGGAGGTCGCCAAGATTGTTGGCGAGCTCAGGGGCGAGACACCCCCCGAGAAGCTTTGGGATCCGACCACCAAGGGCCAAACCGAGATCGGTAACTTTAGGAAACGCAAGTGAGCCGCATAGTAGTTATGGGTTCGGGCAGCTGGGGAACCACGATTGCCAAAGTTATTGCCGATGGCGGAACTAAAGTGACGCTTTGGTCAAGGCGTCAAGCGGTAGCCGATGAGATAAACCTCGAGCATACAAACAATAAATATCTACCAGGCATCGAGTTGCCCGCCAATCTTTTTGCCACCACTGATTTATCCATTGCCCTAGGCGAGGCCGAGCAAATCTATTTCGCAGTGCCAGCACAAACTCTTCGGCAGAATCTCACTGAGTGGAATTCATTTATTCCAGGATCAGCAACTTTGATTTCGCTAATAAAAGGCTTAGAGCAGGGCAGTGGTTTGCGGATGTCTCAGGTGATGACTGAGGTAACCGGTTTTCCAGGCGATCAGCTGGCCGTGATTTCGGGCCCAAACTTGGCTCTGGAGATTGCCAGGTCAGAGCCTGCGGCCTCGGTTTGCGCCTGTGATAATTCTGAGCGGGCTGAAGAGGTGGCAAGAGTCTGCTCGAGCGAGTACTTCACAGTTTTCACCAATAATGACGTGGTGGGTACTGAGCTCGGCGGTGTTCTAAAGAACTTAATTGCCGTGGCTATCGGTATCGTGAACGGTTTGGGCTATGGCCAAAACACCAAGGCATCGATTATGACCCGAGGCCTTGCCGAGATCATGCGCCTCGCGGTGGATCATGGAGCCAGAAGGCGCACCATGTTTGGCTTGGCAGGACTCGGGGATCTAATCGCCACCTCCGAGTCGGCTTTGTCTAGAAATTTCAGGGCTGGTGAAATGCTTGGTCAGGGTTTTTCGAAGAGCGAAGTTTTGGAAAAGATGGAACAGACCGCCGAGGGGCTCAGTTCCCTCCAGCCGGTTCTGGAGATGTCAAAGGCTCGTGGAATTGAGATGCCAATCGTGCAGCAGGTAAGCGATGTGCTTGAGGGCAGGATGGATCCAAAAGACTTCGGTAGGCAACTAAATCTTGCCGACGCCATCGAGGTAGAGGCCTAATGAAGCTAAAAATTGCTCTTATATACGGTGGAAAATCCTCCGAACACAGCGTGTCATGTGTGACGGCGGTGGGCGTTAAGTCGGCTATCGATCTCGAGCGGTATGAGCTGATTGAAATAGGCATTACCCCGGCGGGTAAATTTGTTTTAGAGACAATTAATCCCGAATGGCAGCTGGCTGATTTTCCAAAGGTTTCGAGCCTAAGCCCAGAAGTGATAATGCCCCTTGGCGGTGGCGAACTTAGGTTGAGCTCCGGTGAGCTGCTGGGCAAAATTGATCTGGCTTTTCCTTTGCTACACGGTCCAAACGGTGAGGACGGCTCAATTCAAGGTCTTTTGCAACTTTGCCAAATCCCTTGCGTCGGTAATGGGGTCTTGGCTTCTGCGGTTGCAATGGATAAGTCCAAGGCCAAGGCGGTTTTTCGCGATGCGGGCATTCAGGTGTCTGAGCATGTGGTGATTTCTCGAGGGGATTTTTTCAAGGATCCAAAAACTTGCCTGGCATCGGCTGCTGGGTTTAGCCAATTTCCAGTTTTTGTAAAGCCGAGCCGATCAGGTTCCTCGGTGGGGGTCTCCAAGGTGCACGAGCTCTCCGAGCTAAAGGTGGCCATCGAGTTAGCGCTTAGTCACGATGAATCCGCCTTAGTCGAAGAGTGCATCGTTGGTAGAGAGATTGAATGCTCCGTGCTGGAGTATCCAAATGGCGAACTCGAGGTTTCTTTGGCGGGCGAAATCGTGGTCACCACTAGGGAGTTCTACGATTATGAAGCCAAGTATTTAGGTGGCGGGGCGGATCTTGAGGTTCCCACCAACCTCAGTGCCCAGCAGCTTTCTGAGCTCCACGAACTGGCCATCAAGGCCTTTCGCTCGCTGGGCTGTTCTGGCCTGGCTAGAACAGATTTCTTTCTAACTGCCACAGGTTTTATATTGACCGAGGTGAATACGATGCCGGGTTTCACTCCGATTTCGATGTATCCAGCGCTATTTGAGGTCAGTGGGGTCAGCTACCAAAAGCTTGTGGCCACCCTGCTGGAAACTGGTTTGGCTAAGGGCTCTAGCGCTATCTAGTTGGTTTCGACGGTGCACTTGGTGCTGAGTGGCAGTTTCATAACGGCCTGAGCCACTGAATCCAACGCAGTGGCGCCGCTGGCTTGTTCAGAATCAACAATTACCTCAACCGCGGGGGTGGTGCCAAAAGAAATAAACCTGAAACTTGGTGCATTGGTGTCATCCACCAGCCAATCCACTCCACTTGCTGTGACGCATGGAAGAGTTGAAATTACGACCGGCTCAAGGCCGCAGCGGAATAATATCGCGGTTGGGTCTCCCCAGGCCTTTGTGGCTTGGGCATTGGTGAATCGTTGCGGTAATTCGCCAATTTGATCCGGGAGTCGAACCGAAACTTCGGCGCAGTTTGGGTCATTGGCAAACTCGGCGGCCTCAAGGCTCACCACAGCCGAGCAGCCACTCAGCAGAATCGTGCTGATCGTGAGAAAAAGGATTTTACGCATTGATAAAAGGCTAGCGTTGCTTTGTGAATAATTACGACCCAACCGTCTTTGAGTTAGGTGAGATTGAGGCACTCAAGCGCGCCGTCAAATTTTTTAGGCCCGTGGCCACGACCCTGGTCGGTTCGGGGGATGATGCAGCGGTTATTTCAGTTTCTGATAACCGCTTCGTAGTAACCTCCGACACCATGGTTGAAAATCATGACTTTAGAACTGAGTTTTCTTCAGGTTTTGATCTTGGCTATAAAGCGATCGCCACGAATCTGGCGGATGTTGTTGCGATGGGCGCGATTCCCAATGCCGTTGTGGTGGCGATGGTTATTCCCAAGACCACCAAGCAGACTTGGCTGGAGGATTTTGCACGGGGCATGCAGGAGGCGATTGATTATTTGGCGCCGAGTTGTGCGGTGGTGGGTGGCGACCTAGCTGCCGGTGACAACATCGTGATAGCAGTGACGGCCCACGGCGATTTAGAGGGGAGGAAACCCGTTTTGCGAAGTGGCACCAGGCCGGGTGATTTGGTTGCGGTGGCGGGGACGCTGGGCTGGGCGGCCTGCGGCCTGGAGCTATTGATGCACCAGGACCCCACGCTCAAAGCCGCTTACCCAGAGTTTGTGGATATTCAGCTAAGACCAAACCCGCTAATCGGCCTTGGTTTAGAGGTTGCGAAGTTTGCAACGGCGATGCTCGATATTTCAGATGGCCTGTCACTCGATGCCGCAAGGTTGGCAAATGCTTCAGGGGTGAGTATCCGATTGGACCCCAGAGCGCTGTCTGGCTTCGAGGCGGTCTTGGAGCTAGCCGCGCAGTCAATCAGCGCCAGGCAAGTTCAAATGATTAGCGAGCGAGATTGGGTGCTGCACGGCGGCGAAGACCACTCATTCTTATTTACCTGCGCCAAGGATTCGTTTTTGCCAAGGGGTTGCAAGGTCATTGGCGAGGTAGTTGAGGTTGATAAGGCTCCGCTTTATTTTGGAGCCGAAGTTTTAGAAGCTAAAGGCTGGGATTCAATCTCGGGTTAGGCGTGAAGATCTGGGTTTAGCGTGATTCCGTCTCCGGATCTGGCGATTGCTTCAACCGCTCCAGTTTGCGAGTTTCTCCTGAATAAGAGCCCGGGCAATCCGCTGAGCTCGGAAGCCTTGACGATTTGCGATCTGCCATCCACTAACAGCGTGAGCTTGCTACCAGCTGTTAGATAGAGTCCCGCTTCAACAATTGAGTCATCACCTATTGAGATGCCGATGCCGGAGTTTGCTCCCAACAGCGCGCGCTCTCCAATTTGAATGCGATGGGTGCCACCACCTGAAAGTGTGCCCATGATTGATGCCCCACCGCCAATATCAGATCCGTCTCCGACCACAACTCCCTGGGAGATGCGGCCTTCAACCATCGAGGCTCCAAGGGTGCCGGCATTGAAATTCACAAAACCCTCGTGCATTACGGTGGTGCCCGGGGATAAGTAGGCGCCGAGTCGGACCCGATTGGCATCTGCGATTCTGACCTTATTGGGCACTACGTAATCCACCAGCCTTGGGAACTTATCGATTGAGTGCGCCACAACTCCATGGGCTCGGAGGCTGACGCTGCGTTTCTCAAACTCTTGGAGCGTCATTACTCCCCTGTTTGTGAAGGCCACTATTGGGAGCTGGGAGATTAGGCCTTCAAGGTTTATTGTGTTGGGCTTCACCACAAGCTTGGAGAGCAATTGAAGTCGAAGATAGGCATCTTGGGTCGATCCAACTGGTTGGGATAACTCGACTTCGGTGCGAATCACCTCGGTTCTGATGTTGCGAAGCTCATCCTTACCCACCAGTTCATCTAGCTCCTTGGGGGAGAACCACTGCAGGTCTGTTTGGGGGGTGGTCCCAAGCTGAGGATCCGGATACCAAACGTCTAGGACGTGACCCTCAGCGGAAATTGTGGCCAGCCCGTGACCCCAGGCCTTTGATTCAAGATACATTGCGCTCATCGACCCAAGAATACAGGTAGCCTTTTTGCCATGGAACTTCACAAAAACCTCGGTCTAGTTGAACTCACAATGGCGATTTGTGATATCGAGTCGGTTTCCGGAAACGAAAGCGAGCTGGCCGATCAGCTCGAGCAGCTGCTTAGCGCTGCACCCCACCTGAAAATTATTCGTGACGGTAATGCGGTGATCGCAAAAACTGAGCTGGGGCTGAAAAGCCGAGTGATTATCGCTGGACATCTCGACACCGTTCCGGTCGCGAATAACCTCCCAACTCAGCTTCATCATTTTGAGCGCGAGCAAACCATTATTGGCCGCGGCACGGTGGATATGAAAGGGGGAGTTGCCGTGATGCTCAAGCTCGCATTGGAAATAACTAACCCAATTAATGACATCACCTGGATTTTCTACGACAACGAGGAGGTGGCGGCTGATCTGAACGGATTGGGTCGAATTCAGCGGAATCACCCTGAATTAATGAGGGGTGATTTTGCCGTGCTGTGCGAGCCAACCAACGCGTTAGTCGAAGGCGGCTGCAATGGCACTATGCGCATCGAGCTTCACACCAATGGCGTCAAGGCACATTCCGCTAGACCCTGGATGGGCGAGAATGCGATTCATAAGCTGGAGCGGGCGCTAGGGATTCTGAACTCTTATAAACCTAAAACTATCTCGGTGGAGGGGCTCGATTTCCGGGAGTCCCTGAATGCGGTCTTAGTTCGAGGTGGGATTGCGACCAACGTGATTCCAGACCAAGCGGTTCTCACAATCAACTATCGCTTTGCGCCTGATAAAGACGCCGCTCAGGCCAAGGCCCATTTGGAAGAAGTGTTTAGCGAATTTGAGATTAGAGTCACCGATATGGCGACGGGGGCTAGGCCTGGGCTCAACACACCCATAGCTCAAGCGTTTCTAAAGTCTGTCGGTGGAGACCCGAAACCCAAGTACGGCTGGACCGATGTGGCGCGTTTTTCCGCAGCTGGAATCCCAGCGGTTAACTATGGCCCGGGCGACCCGAGTCTTGCTCACGCAGATAATGAAAACGTACCAGTTGGTCAGTTATTCGACTGCGAAATAGGCCTGCGAGGCTGGCTGACGCCTTAGCCGGCTGGCTTTATCCAGAGATTTCTGGGATAATCGTAGTTTCCACCTGAATTCCCAAGGAGCAGATTCTTATGGCAGCAATGAAGCCACGTACCGGTGATGGTCCTATGGAAGCAGAGCGCGAACCTCGTGGTCTGATCGTTTTGCGAGTTCCACTGGAAGGTGGCGGTCGGCTCGTTGTCTCGGTCAATGAAACCGAAGCCAAAGAACTTCATGCAGTGCTTCAAGGCGTAATTAAAAAGTAATTACTAAGAGGCCTTAACGGCCACCAAGAGACCATCGCCAACCATCGAAAGCGATGAAATAAATTCTTCTCGATCTCCGAGGTTGCGAATCACGTTCCTGAGACTTGTGGTGTCTTCATCTCGCAGGGCGGGGTTTGGAACTCGATCTCTCCAAAGTGCGTGAGCCACAACAATGGTTCCGCCCTTTTTTACAAGCCCAATCGCGGCCTCTAGGACCGCCTCCAAGTCGTTCGGGTCAATGTCAATGAAGACTAGGTCGTAGGCTTCCTCCGCCATATTCCCAACTACTGCCCGAGCCTTGCCGGTGATTGCTCTGATGCGGTTCTGGGCAATGCCACTTTGTTTGAACATTTCCCGAGCCACATTTTGATACTCGGGCTCGTCGTCGATCGTGGTGAGCACGCTCTCGTCTGATGCCGAGAGCAGCCAGAGCCCTGAGACCCCGGCTCCGGTGCCAATTTCCACGATGCTCCGAGCATTAGAGATTGCGGCGATGAGGGCGAGTTGGTTGCCCGTGCCGGCTGTGACCGGCTCAACGCCAAGTTCTTGAGCCTGCCTTCTCGCGTTTGCGATGTGCTCGGGTTCGGATACGAACTCTTCGGAGAATTTCCAGCTTGCAATTTTGTCTATCATCTTGGGCCTAAGTGTATGAGTCCAAAGCCAAATAGCGGGGATTCATTAGGTAAGCTCATCTCATGTTTGGTCTTAGCGCAGAGAAGCTGTTACTGCTTGTGCTTTTGGCCGTCCTGATTCTTGGGCCTGAGCGGCTCCCTTACTACGCCAAGCAACTTGGCGAATTGGTGCGCAAGGGCAAGAAGATGGTGGACAACGCGCAAGTTCAGATGAAATCTGAACTTGGAGACGGCTACCAGGATTTGGATTGGAAAAAGCTCGATCCGAGACAATACGACCCGAGACGAATTGTTCGAGAAGCTTTGCAGCCTGAAAAAAAGACCTCAAACATTTTGGACCGAGTCAAAGAGCGGCCTCCGCAGCGCAAGCTGGAATTTGGTGAGGCCCCACCATTTGACCTAGAGGCTACCTAAATCAAATCCAACGAGCTAGTTTCGACATCAACGGAGCTAGTTTTTTATAATCTTTCGCCCTAGTCGGCAACCCAATTGGAAGCTTGTTGGCAACCCCAATGGTTCTAGTCTCGGTGAAACGCAAGAGCCCTCCTGGGCCTGACCTGCGCCCCATGCCCGACTGCTTCATGCCACCCATTGGAGCCGCCATCGATGCCATCGTGGCGCGGTAACCCTCGTTAACATTTACCGAGCCCGCCATTAGCCGAGAAGCCAACTTCAGCGCCGCTTTTTTATCTCCAACAATTGACGCGTTGAGACCAAAGTCGCTATCGTTCGCAAGCCTTACCGCATCATCGAGTGAGTCGTAACCGCAAAGCACAATGACCGGACCAAAGACTTCTTTGGTCAGTATTTCGGAGTTTGCTGGCGCATCGGCTATCACCGTCGGCGCATAAAAGTTGGGTCCAATTTCAGGAAGCGCTCTGCCTCCTGCAACAATCCGGGCTCCATCGGCTTGGGCTCTTTGAATAAAGCCTTCAACTCTTTCAAGCTGAGCTCTTGAGGTGAGCGAGCCGATATCGAAGTTGTAGTGATCGGAGACCCCGAGAGTAAGTGAGTTAACTCTTTTGGCCAAAATGGCCTCAAACTCTTTTATGGCATGATTCGGAACGTAGAGCCGTTCGATTGAGACGCACAGTTGGCCGGCATTGCCAAAGGCCCCACCGATAGCAGTTTCAGCGGCCATTTCTAAATCAGCACCGGGCATCACAATCATGGGGTTCTTGCCGCCGAGCTCTAGGGAGTAGCCAATGAGTCTTTTCGCTGCGCGCTCGGCGACGATTCTGCCGGTGGGGGTGGAGCCGGTGAAGGCGACATAATCAACATTGTCGGTTATGGCGTTGCCAACCTTGGCCGCTTCGCCATGGACGACCTGCCAGATTGCTTCAGGCACTCCGGCCATTACGGCGATGTCTCTGGCCAACCTAATGGTCTTCGCGGCTTGGTTATCTGCTTTTTGAACCACAGCATTGCCGGCCATGAGCGCGGGAATTACATCCATCATCGTCAGTGCGAGCGGGTAGTTCCAGGGGGTGATAATCCCGACCACTCCCAGTGCACTTGGCTCGGTGTAGGCCTCGAGCATTAGCGGCACCCCGGCCTTGAGGCGCTTACGCTTCATGGTTTTCGCGGTGACTCTTGCGTAGTAGCTCACGGCGGCAAGGCCACCGGTTAGCTCTTCGAAAGCATGGGCGCGGGACTTACCCGTCTCGGCCTGCAGAATATCCATGAGCTGATCACCGTGCTCGCTCAATTTCTTTGCGATTAGTTTCGCTATCGCGGCACGGTCTTTTGCTGATCTGACACCCCAGGCTTTTTGAGCGACCCTTCCGAGCTGAATTGCTGCAATGACATCCTCGGTTGAGTGAGAATCCAAATCGTGCAGTTTGGTGCCGGTCAGTGGGTCAACGACTGTAATTAGGTTCATAGTTATATCTAAACCGGTTTTAAGCCAAGAGATTTCCCGGAAAGCCCCCTGGGTTTTTGGGCGATGAATCTAGCTAGCTCCAAAATAGCCAAGCTAATTGCAGAGTCTGGCTCTGAGAGGACAACTGGAACCCCAAGGTCTGAGCCAATCCGAAGGTTTTCGCTCAGCGGCAATTTAGCTAATAGTTTCACTTCTTCGCCGCTTAGCTCTTGGAGCCTCGAGGCTACTGAGTCGCCACCGCCCTGGCCGAAGATGTAGAGCTTTTCACCTAAGTTATCCAAGTGGCTCATGTTTTCGACCACCCCGAGAATGCGTTGGCCAGTTTGCAGACCGATAGCCCCGCTTCGCTCCGCAACTGATGCGGCGGCGGATTGTGGAGTGGTGATGACCAGGGACTCGGCCTTGGGCAGTAGCTGCCCCAGTGAGATTGCAACATCCCCGGTCCCCGGCGGCAGGTCTACCAATAAGAAATCTAGATCGCCCCAGTAGACATCGGTTAAAAACTGCTCAATGGCTCGGTGCAACATTGGGCCGCGCCAGGCAACCGGTTTATTGTCCGCAACAAAAAAACCGATTGAAATAACTTTTACGTCGTAGGCGATTGGCGGGAGCATCAACTCATCCACCTTGGTCGGGGTCGTGGTGATTCCAAGTTGGCCGGGGATTGAGTAGCCAAAAATATCCGCATCCAGTAACCCAACCTTGTGCCCGAAGCTAGCAAGCGCAACCGCAAGGTTTGCGGTGATGCTGGATTTACCCACCCCACCTTTACCGGAACCAACAAAGATCACCCTGGTGAGATTCTCTTTTTGAGCAAACTGGTTGAACTTCATGGGCTTATTGCCGCGCAGTTTGGTGGTTAGGGCTTGACGTTCCTCACGTGTCATTGTGAGCATCTGCACCGAGACCTTGGAGAAGCCCTTGGCCAGCGCCTCCCGCACATCGCGCTCGATGCTTTGAGCAGCAGGACAGCCAGAGATGGTGAGCTTTATCTCAACGGCCACTTCATCCTGAGATTCTGTGAGCTCGCCAATCATCCCAAGATCCGTGATCGGAAACCTCAGCTCGGGGTCGATAACCGTGGCCAGCAGATCAAGAGCCTTTGAGCTCATTTGCTTTTCTTTTTTGACTGCTCGGCACTATTTATTTCGGCAGTTAGCTGCTTGAGCATGTCCTTGAGTTCATCCCTCACAAAGTCCTTGGTGGCAACCTCCTCAAGGGCCAGCCGCAGCGCCACCACTTCTCGAGCCAGGTATTCTGTGTCGGCCAGATTACGCTCGGCTCGCTGCCGGTCCTGCTCGAATTTCACTCGGTCACGATCTGCTTCGCGATTCTGGGCCAGAAGAATCAGCGGCGCGGCATATGAGGCCTGCAGGGACAAAATTAGCGTCAAAAGCGTGAAGTTCAATGCCCTGGGGTCAAACTGGGCACTAACAGGCGCCATAGTATTCCAGGTCAGCCAGGCCGCCACCACCAGGCTCATGGCGATTAGAAAGAAGCCGGTACCCATCGCTCTAGCGATTGCTTCGGAAATCCGACCAACGGTGTCTTGGCCAAAAGAGGGTTTGCGAAAGAGTTTGCGCCTGGTGACCGGAGTCTCAAGTTCGGAGGGTCTGCGAGCCATCTAGCTACTCCTCTTCACTTCGCCAGTCCTGCGGAAGCAGGTGGTCTAGCACGTCATCGACCGTAACTACCCCTAAAAGGTGATTCCGTTCGTCAACTACTGGAAGCGCAATTAGGTCGTAAGCGGCCAAGTCTCGGTGAATTTGGGCAATCGGGGTGTTGACTCCGATCGCTTGCTGCTCGGTGTCTAGGAGCGAGCTCAGGCTTTGGTGGGGCGGATAGCGCAAGAGCTTCTGAAAATGCACAACCCCCAAGTATTTCCCAGCTGGAGTTTCATAGGGTGGGAGCGTTACAAAAACCTGGGCTGCCAGAACCGACTCAACCTCTTTTCTTCGAATCAGGGCCATGGCCTCTGCGACCGTGGTGTCGGCAGCGCAAATGATTGGTTCGGGGGTCATCATTCCACCTGCGGTATACGGTCCATACTTTAGGAGCGATCTAATGTCTTCCGCCTCTTCTGGGTCCATCAGATCAAGAAGGGTTTCGGTTCTCTCTGCCGAAAGATTAGCCATGAGGTCAGCGGCATCATCCGGCCCCATTAAATCCAAAACCTCAGCCGCTCGATCATCATCCAACCCCTTCATGATTTCGAGTTGCTCTTCTTCTGGGAGCTCCTCTAAAAGATCGGCAAGTCGCTCATCGTCAAGTCCTTCGGCCAGAGCGATCATGCGATCTTCGGGCAGTTCGAGCATTGCAGTGGCGAGGTCGGCCGGTCTGAGGTCTGCGACGGTGGACAGCAGTTGCCGGGCATCTTGATCAGCCGAGTTCTCATGGTTCTCGCTGGCGTCATTCCAGTTCACAAATAGCGTGCTGCCCTTCGCAAATGGCAGCGCGGAGTTTTTGGCCTTACGCACAAACAGTTCCGCTAAAACCCAGTCGCCACGCTTGGTCTTTTCAATGGAAAAATCCTCGATGGTGGCAATGCCTGAGCCGTCAAGCAAAGTGACTTTCCTCCCCAGCATTTGAGCAATCGCCCGCACTTCTTGACCGCGCTGCGAAAATCTGCGGAGGTCAATAAAACCGTTTGACATGAGTTGACCCGGCGCGATTGCCGTCACTCGAGCGACTGGCAAAAAGACTCTACGACGCCCCGAAATCTCGATTATGAAGCCCGTGGCCCTGGGCGGCTGGGTAGCTCGATAAGCCATCAAGACATCAATAACTTTTCCAACTCGATCGCCCTGTGGGTCAAAAACCCCACAGCCGGTCAGTCTGGCCACGAATACCCTGGTTGCGCTCATAGAGATAACCCTATGGGCATAAGCAACCTGGTGTCACAATTCTTGGGATGAGTGATGCAAGAGTTAGCCCTAAGTCCAAGCGAACCGGTCCAACGATTCCCACCGGTCACACGCTGGGTAATTTTGCCAACCATAAAGAGGCTTCGAATCTTGTCGAAAAGCTAATCGCGGGGGACTTTAGCCCCCAAAAAGTCTCAATTATCGGACACGATCCGGTTATGGTCGAGCGAATTCGGGGTCGATTGGGTTATGGCCGCATCGCGGCATCCGGTGCAATCACCGGATTGTGGATTGGACTTTTATTCGCCCTGCTTTTGGGTTCGGGAGTTCAGATGGGAGAGGACGGTTCTACCGAATTCTTGCCCCAACAGTTTGTGTCGGTGGTATTTGTAACCGCCGGAATCGGAATGCTCCTTAATATCCTTCGTTTTGCCGTTTCTAAGAATAAGCGTGGTTTTTTATCCACCCAGATGCCCGTGGCCTCACGTTACGAAGTCATAGTTCCAGAGTCGGATGCTCCAAAGGCGCTCGGAATTCTCGCTAAGAGCTCAACCGCCGAGTAATGCTTTTGAGTACCAAGCTTCAATGCCCTCAGTCGTTCTTGGAAGTGCGCCACTGAGGTTTTCTACCCCCTCATCGGTAACTAGGACATCATCCTCAATGCGCACGCCAATCCCGCGCATTTCTTCGGGAACCAGGAGGTCATTTTTGTGGAAATAAAGTCCCGGCTCAATTGTGAAAATCATCCCCGGTTCCAAGATGCCATCTTGATAATGCTCTCGCTTGGCTTGGGCGCAGTCGTGCACGTCCATTCCAAGGTGGTGGCTAGTGCCATGCACCATGAATCTGCGGTGATGTTGGTTTTCTGGCAATAAAGATTCCTCCGCAGTCACCGGCAAAAGCCCAAACTCGGCCGCCTTGCGAGAGATAACTTCCATGGCAGCGTTGTGGATATCGCGGAATTTTACTCCCGGCCTGGCTGCCGCAAAAGCTGCATCGGATGCCTCTAGGACAGCGTCGTAAACCCGCTTTTGAGCCTGAGTGAATTTGCCATTAATCGGAATTGTTCTTGTGATATCAGCGGTATAAAGAGAATTCAGCTCCACCCCGGCATCTACCAAAATAAGATCGCCATTATTTACCTCACCATCGTTTCTGGTCCAGTGCAGGGTGCAGGCGTTGGGTCCCGCGGCGGCAATCGTGTCGTAGCCTAATTCGTAGCCATCCTGCCGGGCTCGAGCATAAAAGGCAGTTTCTACGACTCTTTCACCACGCGCACTCACCGCGGCTTTTGGCAAAGAACGGGCGATATCGCCAAAGCCTTGGATGGTGACATCCACGGCCTCGCGCATTTGAGAAATTTCATAATCATCTTTCACAAAGCGCATTGTGGATGCTGCTACCAGGAGTTTTTTGCTGTCGAGGTTGAGGTGCTTGCCTAATTCTTTGATTTTCTTTTTGAAGTCGTGAATCGAAGCTGTTTGGATATCGAGTATCTCGGACACCTCTTGAAGCCCAGGTCTTGCCCCAACCCAAAACTCTCCGATTGCCGGGTTTGCAAAGAATTCATCGGTCTGCCTTCCCGCGGTTGGCAGAAAATAAAGCGTGCTGCTTGGTGTTTGAGTGCGGGCATCAATCACCAGGATTGACCCGGGGACTGCTTCAGATCCCCAACCGGTCAGGTATGAGAAGGCGGTGTGGGCTCGGTAGCGATACTCAGTATCGTTCGAGCGCGTCTTGGGTTCACCAGCCTCAATCACTAGGACTTTGCCCGCTAGTTTTTTGGCTATCGCATCACGCCTTAGTTTTGCGTAGCTCGCGACCTCCCACACTTTTTGAGTCTGAGGGATTTGCTCTTGCCAATCGGAAGCAATAAAGTCCAAAAATTCTTTGGAGTGAGGTGTGCGTGATCGGTTAGTTGCGTTTATTTTTTTTCCCATGCGACTATTCTCCTACTGTGATCGATCTTCATACCCACTCCACGCAATCCGACGGCAAAGATTCTCCAAGCAGACTCGTCGAGCTGGCCAGCCAGCAGGGAATAACGGTTCTGGGGGTGACAGATCACGATTCCACTGCCGGTTGGGCTGAGGCAATAGCTGCCGGAAATAGATTTGGCGTCGGGATAGTGCCGGGTATTGAGGTTTCCACTCGGTCTGAGACTTTCGATGGCCGAGGCATTAGTGTTCACGTGCTTTGTTATTTGCCAGACCCGGCTAACCAGGCCTTGGCTAGAACTCTTCTGGCAACCAGGGAATCCCGGGTCATTCGGGCTAAAAAAATGGTTGCCCTGCTGGCTAAGGATTACCCGATCAGCTGGGAACTGGTTTTGGCGCAGCTACCCACCGGGGCAACTATTGGAAGGCCCGCCATTGCCGATGCACTAGTTGAACTGGGCATAGTGCCCAATCGAACAGACGCCTTTACTTCCATTTTGAATTCGAGCGGGCGCTACTACATTTCTGAGTTGTCACTTGAAACTGAACTCGCAATCAAGCTGATCCGAGAGGCTGGGGGAGTGTCAGTAATGGCCCACCCCCTGATGGATTTTCCGGCCGGCAAATCCCTGCACGATTTATCTGTAGAGCATTTTGAAAAACTTATTCTTGCCGGGCTTGATGGTCTTGAGATTGACCACCGAGCAGTCCCAGATCGCGCCAAGGGCTGGCTCCGCAATCTTGCGCTCAAGCACGATCTGATCGTGACCGGTTCAAGCGACTATCACGGGGTTGGCGGCAAAGATAATGAGCTTGGTGAAAACCAAACCACCCGAGAGATGCTTGATCGAATTATCGATCAAGCAACGGGCTCTCAAGCCTTTTTGTAGTTTCGGTTTCTAGTTCTACTTCTCGGAGCGGGCGTCGACTGGGTCGCGGCTTCGCGCTTTGGTGCTGCTGATCTTGGCTGAGTAGCTCTCTGGCTAGGGGGGCTTTTTTTAGAATCTGGCGCCCTGCCGATTCGACCCTTGGTGCCCTCGGGAATCTTGAGATCCTCGAATAGCTTGGGTGAGTTCGAGTAGGTTTCGGTTGGCTCTGGGGTATTGAGCTCTAGCTCGCGGTTGATGTGGACCCAACGGGTCATGTCCTCCCAGTCAACAAATGTCACTGCTACGCCGAGCTTGCCGGCACGGCCTGTGCGACCCACGCGGTGCAGGTAGGCCTTCTCATCCTCAGGGACCGAGTAGTTGATTACGTGGGTCACATCGTCAACATCGATACCCCGAGCTGCCACCTCGGTGGCTACAAGGATTTCTTTCTTACCGGTTCTAAATGCCACCATGGAGCGCTCACGTGCCTCCTGGGACATGTCTCCGTGCAACGGAGTGGCTAAGAACCCTCGGTCTTGCAGTTCCTCGGTTAGCTTGGCTGAAGCGCGCTTGGTGCGAACAAATACGATGGTTTTGCCGCGGCCCTCAGCCTGCAAGATTCGGCCAACAATCTCATCTTTGTCCATCGAGTGGGCGCGGTAAACAAATTGCTTGATGTCAGCCTTGGTCTTTCCCTCATCCGGATCAGCGATTCTGATGTGGATTGGGCGGTTCTGATACCTTCTGGCCAAATTCAGGATGGCTGCCGGCATGGTCGCCGAGAACAACATGGTCTGTCTTTTTGGTGGGGTATAGCTGAATAGCTTCTCGACATCGGGAAGAAAGCCCAAATCCAGCATTTCATCCGCTTCATCTAAAACCATAAATCTGATCTGCGAAAGATCCAGCAGTTTTTGCTTTGAAAGATCAATTAGGCGACCCGGTGTTCCAACCACCACCTGGGCACCTCTTTTGAGGGCCTCGATTTGGCCCTCGTAAGCCTTGCCGCCATAAATGGCGATCACCTGGGTGGCGCGATTGGCGCTCGCAAGCTCTAGGTCCGAGGCAACCTGAACCGCGAGTTCACGGGTTGGCACAACCACTAGCGCCTGAACTCCGTGAGCGGGGTCGGTACCTAGGGATTGCAAAAGCGGCAGGCCGAAACCCAGGGTCTTTCCGGTGCCAGTTTTGGCTTGGCCGATTACATCGGTGCCAGATAACGCAACTGGAATAGCTTGAAGCTGGATTGGGAATGGTTCGGTGATTCCTCTGGAATCTAGTGCGGCGCAGATGTCTGCATCTATGCCTAGGGATTGAAAACTCAAAAAACTCTCCGTTTGATTTTGGCCAGCCATCGTAATTCGGCGGGCACAGTTATAAGCTTGCTGGGTGTTGGACTGGTTTCGTAGAATACGCAGGGTGTCTCAGAAGCTGACGCTTCCTTCGAGGGACTCCTCTTTGGGACGCAGCCAAATCCAACTGAACCCATCAAAGCTTACTCCAGCCCCGGAGATTTATCTCGGCCAGCTTGCTTCTAGTTCACTGGCAATCGCCGACTCTCTAATGTTTGCGGCAAGCAAGGCGCCAACTAGAGCTCTGAAGAACCAGCTCAACACCCTGGCCGATTATTTCATTGTGAGAGAAAAAACCTGCGCGGCTCTGCTGCGAAAAGCTGGAGTGGACTCTTTTTTACTGCACGAGCAGTTTGATCATCGCTACGAAGAGCTTTTCGAAATTACCAAGGGCGTCAGCTTCATGGAAGAAGTCGCCAGACTTTACGTGCTGGTTGGAATCATGGAGGACTCTGCCCTGAGGCTCAGTAGAGGTCTTAGCCCGGCAAAGAGAATTCAAATCGAACCGGTGTTGTTGCTCAGCGACTTGGAACAAAGCTGCCAAAAGATACTGCAAAACCTTCTTACAGGTTCCCCGGATCTGGTTGACCCGTTGGCGCTTTACTGCAGGTCCGTTGTTGCCGATGGATTATTAGAGATTAGACATTCGGTGGATTTAACGAAGCTTGGCAAAATAAGCCAAACCGAATCAAAGGCCGATAAAGCTCGAGAAGAATTTAAGCTAATCGAGCCATATACTGCCGAATTAATTTCGGCGCATAATCTGCGGATGGACTCTTTAGGGCTTACCGCGTAGCTCGGAGTTGTTCCAGCTCTTTAGCTTCGGCTGAGGATCTCCTTGAATTCAAGAAACCAGTTGCAAACCAAATAGCCGCTGGCATGCCCAGCATGACTACGAACCAAATCCAGGCTTCGTCATAGTGAAATCCCAGCCAGGTGAAAATTAGCCATAGTGCACTGCCTGAAACAGCCGCGATACCAGCCGGAACAAATCTTCCGTAAAAATCTGATTTTGGCATCACAAAAGGAGCCACTAAAGACAAGATGGCGGTGTAGCCCAGCAGAACCAGAATTTCCATTAGGCCAGGAATCCGACTCGGCGCTTGTCCTCAACACCGATTTCAACATACGCGATTGAGGCAACTGGCACCAAAATGGTGCGACCTTTATCATCCTGCAAACTAAGGACGGTGACTTTGTCATTGAGTGCCTTGGTTACCAGCTCTTGAATCTCTTTGGCACCAAGTGGTGACTCAAAGCTCAAATCGCGAGCATTTTCTCTGATTCCGATTCTGATTTCCATAATTCTCCTTAGACGCATCTCAAGGTTACGACACGAAAATGTCGGCCGGTGCAAATAGATTGGCAACATGGCCAATGATATTCCGCTATTTGCGAATGCGCCCGCAGCTGGTGGGGCAAATTTTTTGGTACCTAGCGAGCTGGCCGAGCTACTCGAAGCTCCAGTAAGCCTGATAATTGGTGCCCCGGGTACGGGAAAGACTTCGGCGCTAGCCCAGCTCGTGTCGGAGCTCGAATCCAAAGGTTTATCAGCAAGCCAGGTTTTAGTTCTGACCCCATCTCGAAATGCGGCCAGTGCGTTGAGAAATCAATTGGCTTTACAATCCGAGAAAACCGCTACGGGCGCGCGGGCTCAATCAATATCCTCTTTTTGTTTCGGTTTGATTCAAAAATTGAATCCCGACTTGAGGCTTCTTTCTGGAGCAGGCCAACAGAATCTAATTTCCGAAATCGTTGAGAGCTTGGAGGCTTCGGGTCTTGCAGGAACTTGGGGTGTGGACCAATTAAGTCTTCGTTTGCCAAGCTTCCACATTGAACTCAGGGACTTAATTACCGTGGTTTTGGAGCATTCACTCAGCGCGAATGACCTTGGCGCACTGGGAGTTCAATTTCCCAAGCTGAAACATCAGATACTCAAGGATCTTTTGCCTATTTATCTTGAAGCGCTTGAGAAACAAAACTACCTGGACCCATCTACTTTGATTGCGCGGGCTAAAGATTCTGTAGCTTCACTCAAAGGAGTGAGGTACGTCCTGATTGATGATGCCCAGAATCTTTCGCAAGCCGGGTTGGAGCTTGCTCTAGAAATGGCGCGCGGCCGCAATCTAGTGATGTCTGGAGATCCGGACTCGGCGACCAATTCATTTCGTTCGGCAGATCCCGGCGAGTTCATTTTGGCGACCAAGCGCGAATTCAAAAATGTGAAGACCACCTTTTTGCAGAGTTTTCAACCGCAACCAAAATCCATCGCCTCGGCCATGGCCAGGATCGCACAGCGACTCCCAACTTCGGCGGCCGGTCTACAACGCAAGCCTTTTTTGCAAAGCGAGGATACCTCTGGCATCTTGGCCACCCTGCACGATAACCAGCAATCTGAGACGGATTGGCTCGCGGCGAATCTAAGAAAACTCAGACTTACTCGTGGTCTTGACTTTTCCCAGATGGTGGTGGTCGGTAGAACCAGAAGACAACTGGAACAGCTGGCTATTTCGCTTTCATCAAGGAATGTGCCGGTCCGAATTCTCGGCTCGCAGGCCGCTCTGCGAGACCAATTTGCCGCCCGCGCAGTTTTGGACTTGGGTAAATTAATTTATGGCCAAAACGAACCAGATTTGGTTGAAGCAATTCTGCTGTCACCTTTTGGGGGCTTTGATTCGATTAGCCTCCGAAGACTAGTTCGCCAGCTAGCCCAGGACCCTATCTTTGATGGCCTTGCCAGGTCGGAGATTCTTTCGGCACTGGTTTCTGAAACATTCGAACTAGATTCACCCGAGGGCCGAAAACTCGAAAAGCTCAAAGCCCTGATTAGGCGCCTGAAAACCAACCCGCCCAGCCACTCTCACGAGCTGGTTTCGATGATATTTTCCGATGTCACAGCCTCGCGCTGGGCCGAAGCGGCGCGCGGTGATTCCGAGGTCGGCTTTGCCGCAAATCGCGATCTGGACTCAATTCTCGAACTTTTTGCAGCCGCTCAAAGATTTGATCAAAGAGAGCTTGGCTCACCAGAGGATTTTGTGATTCAGCAACTGGCGCTTCGAGTGCCAGAGGACTCACTGGCCAAAGCCGGCCAGAAGCCCGCGGTGCTTTTGGCGACACCAAGTCAATTGGCGGGGCAGAGCTTTGAGGTGGTTGCGATGCCGAGGCTGCAAGAAGGCATTTGGCCCAATTTACGCCCGAGAAACTCACTGCTAGGTGCGAACTCGCTGCAGGCTTATTTGGCTGGCAAATTAGAAGATCCAACCAAACCGGCCAAGTCCGAGTTAGCGGATGAATTAAGAATGGCCTATCGAACTATCGGGGCCTGTCGGAGCGTGCTTTTGCTCTCCGCGATGCAGGACGCTGAAGAACAGCCCTCACAACTTTTTACCCTGTTTGGAATCTTGCCCGATCGGGCTAATAGCGAGATTGATTTTGATTTACGCAGACTGGTTGGCAGGTTGCGCGCCAAGCTAGCAGCTGGGGATCAAGGTTCGGCAATCACCTTGGCAAGTTTCGCCGCGGCGGGTGTTGCCGGGGCTCACCCTTCACAGTGGCTTGGATTATTTCCGCTTTCAAAAGACTCCGAACTTGTCTCAGAAGATGAGCAAATACGCATTTCGGCCTCAAAGCTAGAGGCTTTTGAGCGCTGCCCATTGCACTGGTTCATTGGCAATTTTGGGGGAGACGGCTCCGGGTTTGCGGCCTCTTTGGGAACGCTGATTCACGCAGCACTAGAGAATGCAGAGGATATTGACCCAGTTAGCTTTGTGGAATCCAATTGGCACACCCTGGATTTTGAGACTCAGTGGCAGCAAACCGCTCAAAAGCGCAGGGCGATGCAAATGGTTCAGCTGATGTCGGAGTATCTATCCACCGCGGGAGAGCTGATAAGGGCTGAGCAGGGTTTCGAGCTGCGCGTTGGCAAGCTGATCGTGAGTGGAAAAATCGATCGAGTTGAAAAAAATGCTGCCGGTGAGATCCTGGTTAGTGATCTAAAAACTGGCCGAGTCCCGACCAAGCTTGATGTTGAAAAGAATCGCCAATTAGCGCTTTACCAAATGGCCGTGCGAGTGCTTCACCAGGATGAACCACTGGCCGGAGCTCAGATTATTTCGGTTGGCTCGGACAAGTTAAGGGTGCTTTATCAGGCGCCTCTTTCCAACGAGCTCGAGGCCGAGATCAATGCGCTCTTAGAAAAAGCCGAGGATGGCATATCGGGAACCGAGTTCATTGCCAATTACCAGAGCCATTGCAATCAAGACTCTAGTTGCCAGCTTTTGCTGGCAAGAGCGGTAACAGATGCCTAGATTTTCTGCGCAGCAGGTTTATAAATTATTGAGTGAGCACCAGCTGACTGAGGAACAGCTAAGGGCGTGTGAGGATTCCTCGCTCAGTGAACCCTCACTTGTGATAGCCGGCGCCGGAAGCGGTAAGACCGAGTTGATGACGGTGCGGATTCTTTATTTGGTGGCCAATGAGCTCGCAAGACCGGATCAGATTCTCGGGCTCACATTTACCAAAAAAGCCGCTAGCGAGCTTCAAATTCGGGTTCAGCAGGCACTTTATGTCATGCGGGAATCGGAGCTCTGGCCCCCCAGCTTGGGGGTGGACTTTGAGCCACCGCGGATTTCGACTTACAACTCCTTTGGAAATGAAATATTCAGAAGATATGCGTTGAGCGTCGGATACGATCCCGAGGCAACCTTGCTAACAGAGGCGGGCTCAGTCGCCTTGGCCAGCGAGCTTTTGAGAAAAATCAATCCTGATATCTCTCTAAAGTTAGGGGACTGGGATCGCAGTCTTGAGAATCTGGTGAATTTGACTTTGGCAATGGCTTCCGAGCTCACCGATAATCAAGCGGATCCGCAGGCTGCCAGGGAGCTTCTGGAAGATTTAATCGAACATGCCAAAACTTTGCCAAAAACCGAATCTGGCTCGATGGTCCGGTTTCAATACACCCAAGATTTGATAGACCAAGCGCAGACCAACAGTCTGATTTTGGAAATTGCACAGGAGTATCTTGAACTGAAAAGAGCCCGCAACCTTCTAGATTTTTCCGATCAGGTGGCGCTTGCTCTAAAAGCGCTCGAGAGCGTCGACCCGGATTTGGATATTTCTTTTGTCATGCTGGATGAGTATCAAGACACTTCAACAATCCAGATAAGGCTCTTGGCAAAGCTATTCTTTGGGATGCCGGTCTTGGCGGTTGGGGATCCGAATCAGGCGATTTACGGTTGGCGCGGCGCAAGTAGTGCGAATCTAGAAAACTTTCACCAAGACTTTGGTTCAAAAACCAAAGCCGTCTATCCGCTTTCTCGCTCTTGGAGGTCCGGACTAAAAGTGGTGGAAGCGGCAAATCTGGTCAGTCAGCCCCTTGCCACACCCCTTAGTTTTGACACGAATCCAGATCCCAATGACTTTTCTCTCACCCCTGTTTCCTTGGTTGCGGGTAACAGCTCGCAGAAAGATCAGGTGCTGGGTCGGGTATGTGTCGATGAGCAACAAGAGAGCGAACAGGTTGCCAGCTGGCTCCGAGAAAACCTGTCGCCGGAAGCCACTGCCGCAGTGCTATTTCGAACCAAGGCGGCTATGGCCATGTTCGCCGAGGCAATCGAGGCTCGTGGGATGGAGGTCGAAATCACCGGATTATCGGGGTTATTGGACCTACCCGAGGTAATCGATTTAATCGCGGCTCTAAAGGTGATTCAGAACCCGGAAGCGGGCGCTCATCTAATGCGGATTCTTGGTGGCCCGAAATGGCGAATCAGCCCAAGGGATTTGGCGAGCCTCTCTGGTTACGCAAAAAAACTGTCACGAATTCGTAGCGAGGTCAACAGTGCGAGGCCGGTCACCATAATCGAGGCACTTGATGAGTTTCGGCGGCCGGAAACTCAGAACTATTGTGATGTTTCCGAGATTGGTTTTGCCAGGCTCAAAAATGCCGCCGAACTCTTTGCCAAAATGCGTAGCTTTTCGTCTTTGACGCTCAGCGAACTCGCCTGGGTGATTGCACGAGAGCTACAAATTGACATTGAGCTATTTGCTCATTCCAAGCGTAGAAACCCGCTTCAGCACTTGGAGGCTTTTATCGCAAGGATTGCAGATTACGAGCAGGCGGCTCTGCGACCAAGTCTCGCGGCGATGCTTTTGTGGCTTGACCAGGCGATGGAAAGGGAGAGCTTCGAGCTCCCCAAATCTGGCGCTAGAAAAGGAATAGTTCAGTTGATGTCGGTGCACGCGGCCAAGGGCCTGGAATGGGATTTGGTTTGTGTTGTCGGGCTCGTTAACGGATCTTTCCCGATTCAGGGTCGTGATGCCAAGGGTTGGCTGGTGGCAGGTAAGTTGCCATTCGCACTTCGTGGCGACCGGGCCAAGCTCCCTGCTTTTAGATTCCAACTATCCACAACTCAGGTTGAGCTGAAGGAGAGTTTCGAATCCTTTCAATCCCAGATGCGATTGCGCTCCAGTTACGAGGAGCGCCGGTTGGCTTATGTTGCAATAACCAGAGCCAAGCACAAGCTCCTATTGACCGCTTCGTTTTATAAGCAGGGTGCCAAAAAACCACGTGAGCTTTCAAGCTTTTTTACTGAGCTCTTGGAGGCAGGAGCACTGGAGTTACTCGGCCCGATCCCTTTAGTGCCAGAACAAAACCCGCTGGATCAGGTGATGGAAGTCAAAACTTGGCCAACAGACCCGCTGGGTGCAAGGCGAGCTCAGATAGAAGAGGCGGCGGACCGGGTTCAAAACGCTAAAACTTCGAGCGTTTTTGACTCTGTGGAGATTGGTCTTTTGATGGAGGAGCGAGAGCGCGCTGGCTTTCTACAGGCCGTCAGCTTCCCGGAGAGGCTCTCTGCCTCTATGGTTGTAGCTCTTTTGAAAGACCCCGAGGATTTTGCGAAACGATTGGCAAGACCGCTGCCAAACCCATATTCAAAAGCGGCCAGCATTGGCACCAAATTCCACGCTGAGCTGGAAAATGCTTTTGGCTCGGGGGATGAATTGGATGATAAAGATTGGAACGAGCAGGAAGCCAATCTCGCGATGAATTTTAAGAATTCCAGGTTTAAGGATATGCTGCCCTTTTTAATCGAGCAGGAAATTCAATTCCGCTTGGCCGGGGTCATTATTGTTTGCAAAATTGATGCAGTTTTTCAAATCGATGGTGGGTATTTGGTTGTGGACTGGAAATCTGGGAGCACTCCAAAAAGTCAGAGCGACTTAGACTCCCGTTCCATTCAGCTTGCAATCTACCGAATCGCGTTAGCTAAGCACCTTGGAATTGGGGTGGAAAAAGTGCGGGCGGCATTCTTTTTCGCCGGCGATGGCCAAGAAGTTGTCCCCCTGAAATTAGTGGGCGAGCTGGAGCTGGCCAATCAGATTGAGCTGGCTAGAAAAGCTCATCGCTCTTAGGGTCTGTTTTAGATTCTGAATCGCTCAGCTCCGCATCGGCGATTAGCGCTTCGGATGGCTCAGCCTCAGAATTCCATGCAGCCGGCTCCTCCTGAGCCAAGACGGCTTGAGTGGGAGTCTGATTCGGAATGCTGATTGTGTTGAGCCCAATAAAACTGCTCGCTCGGATGTCTCTGAGGGAGCCCGCTTCAAGCTGGGTTCGGAGATCTTCGATCAAGTCTTCGGCTTGCGCAATTCTTGCGGGGTCGCCTTCTTCGACGCAGTGAGCTAACCAGCTGCCGAGCTCCAATTCTGAATAAAGCACCGCTCTTTGGGCGATGTTTTCATCGGCCTGCGGGCGAAGAGCCCGATAATTCAGGATTGTGTCTTCGGCTGTCGACTGAAGAGCTGCACCAATGAGCCAGCGGAAATCTTCGGCCGGATCTGAAACCGACAGCGAGCTCCAGTTAGTCAAACCGGTCAGGCTCTGAGCCTCGACTAAAACGCTTTCCTGGCTGATATCACCATGAGTAATCGTTGGATGAAAGCGGAATAAGCCAACATCCTCCAGGGCTTGCTCCCAGCGCTGAAGTAAAGCGGATGGCACCCTTCCGGTGTCAGCAATTCTGTCCAGCTCGGTAACTTTGTTATGCAAAATCTGAGTGGCGGCATAATCGGGAAGGCCAGCTTCAACCACCTTCGCATTTTCCAGTGAGTGCAAGGCGGCCAGGGCATGGGCAAAGGATTTTGAGAAAGCGCCCGGTCCAAACTTCGTTAGATCCGGTTCCGAACCCCCCAAGAGAGTGAAAACTGAAATTCTGATGCCATCGGCATCGGTGGTTTGGCCTAGGAGTTCAGGTATCTCAAAGGGCAATTCTGAGGAGAAATTTCTTAGAACTTTTAGGACGCTGAACTCGGTAGCCAACTCTCGCTCACCATCAGGGCTAGCTGGAGCCTTGAGCTCATACGAGCCTCCCCGATCGTCCCAGAGTCTCAAGAGTTCAAGGTCAGTTTGACCTTCGGGCTTCTGAAAATGCCGAAAGTTTTTGCCGGGCACGGCGTCGGCCGCTAGCGCGGCTAAAATCAAAGCTTGTCTTCCCACGGACAAAGGTTAGACAATCAAGCTGGATTCACTCAGCTTCGCCACGCGCACTTAGAGGATTAGCAATGAGCTCACAGCCTTTAGCCGAGAGTATTTTGGCGGCACTCGATGCGGATCAGGCTGCGGCGGCCATGGCTCTTCGCGGGCCGGTTTGCATAGTCGCAGGTGCCGGCAGTGGAAAAACCAGAACCGTTAGTCATCGCATTGCCTACGGAATTGCCACCGGTGTGTATGCGGCCAATCGAATTCTCGCCCTGACCTATACCAACCGTGCGGCAGCAGAACTCAGGGTGCGCTTGCGCAAACTCGGGGCATCCGCGGTGCAAGTTCGAACTTTTCACTCTGCAGCCCTGAGCCAATTGCAGTTTTTTTGGCCGCAGCTGACTGAAACTTCGACACCCAAGCTGATTACCAATAAGCCGCAATTGCTAGCGGAAGTATTGCAAGATCACAACATCAAGTTGACTGAGGCTCAGCGTCGAGAGGTGATTGCCGAGATTGAGTGGCTCAAGTATTCGATGACCGATCCGAGCGAGTATCAGGATTTGGACCGAGGTTTAACAGCGGGGTTGAATTCCAAGGTGTTTTTGAATCTCCAAAATGGCTATGAGCTGCTCAAGCAAAATCGCAAGGTGATGGATTGGGAGGATGTGCTGCTACTAACCATCGGCTTATTGCGCAGTGAGCCCAGAATGCTCAATCACGTGCAGCAGCAATTCCGCTTCTTCACTGTTGATGAATATCAGGACATCTCGCCATTGCAGCAAGCGCTGTTAGAAACTTGGCTCGGCGAGAGAGAAGACATCTGCGTGGTGGGGGATCCTCGCCAGACCATCTATAGCTTTGCCGGAGCCTCGAGCGATTTTCTAATGGGGTTTGCTTCTGACTACCCGGAAGCCGAGGTTTTCAGTTTGGATAATAACTATCGTTCCAGTTCGGAGATAGTGACTCTGGCTAATTCGATAGCGGTTGGTCGCAAGTTGGAAGCCGTCCGCTCCGCTGGCTCAAAGCCAGAAATGAGAGCTGCCAAGTCGGCTGATGCCCAGGTTTCTGATTGCATAAGCGGTCTGACCGGGGCTTTGAGCTCTGGCATGCGACCCAGGCAGCTCGCCGTTTTATCGAGGATTAATTCGCAGTTAGAGCCGATTGAGAAAGGGTTACTCGAGCTCGGAATTCCCGTGCAAGTAAGGGGGGCTGGCCGATTCTTTAGAAGGCCTGAGGTGTTGCAGGTAATCAGCGCCATCAAGGCCTTGCAGTTGACTCAAAGTGATGACCCACTTTTTATTGAGCTCTCCAAAATTTTGGCATCAATGGGTTGGCGCTCAAGGCCGGAGGTCAGCGAGAAGTGGGAGGCTTTGAATTGGTTTTTCGAGGTGCTCGAGGAGATTGGCGATGATGTCAGTCTTGAGGAGTATGTCCGAGAGCTTGAGGAGCGCGAACGATCCGGGCACGAACCAATTCGAGATGCGGTGACACTCGCGACAGTTCATGCCACGAAGGGTCTGGAGTGGGATCGGGTGCATTTAATAGGCATGAATCAGGGCCTTTTTCCAATTTCACACGCCACCTCAGAATCTGAGATTGCCGAGGAAAAACGGCTTTTTTACGTTGCTGTGACTCGGGCTCGAGACAAATTAGTTATCAGCCATAATGCGGCTAAACCAATCTCACAGTTCCTCTAGGCGGCAGCCACAGTTCAGGTCCTGTGGCTCCTCAAAGCTAACTTCACTCTGAGATCGAAAAAACTTTGCGGTTTTGAAATCCTGGGGTTGATTGGGGTTATCAATCTGGTTCACTAGCCGGCTTACCGCTAAGCCGACAGCTACCAATAAGCTTGCCGAGTCCGAGAGATTTCGCTCCATGAGGGCCAATTGCGGGGCAATTTTGGCCCAGTTTTGTTGATTATTTAGTCGATATTTTTCGATGCATGCTAGGCAGGCGGTGGTTCCCGGCAAAATCAATGGCGATACTTCAGCGCCGGTTTCATCGAAGTTTATTGCGATATGCGGCACATCTCTGGCCATCCAGGTTTGGTAGCTTGGGGGTAATACGACATCGCTTGAGATCAAAAGCGCCACATCGGTTAGCTCGAAAGGCTCGCTGATTCTGGAATGCAATTGAAGGCTTGCGGAGTTGCCCAATAACGCTTTCGCGCCTTGAATCCGAGATTCGCCCTCTGATGAAACTGGATATCCCAGCTCCAGAGTGTCGCCCTTCCTAATTCGCTCGTGGTCGGTGGTGAAGACCGTTCCAATCCCCGCTGCGGCTAGGGCACGCATGGCAATCAGTCCAACTCGATCAAACTTATTGATAAAGACCTTGGCTCGGGCTCTATTTCGTAGCGCGGCAGCCGGATCTTTGGATCCGAGAAGAAACAGCCGCATGATCTCAGTGAAGCGCTGTTCAATCTGTGCCTCATCAAAACCGAAACTTGAGGTCTTCACTAGGAGCGGGGAAATTCTCTGAATCAGGCTGTTCACTTGAGCATCGGTGGCCATCGCCATTTTGGGAATCAATCGCGCCTGATTATCGGCCACCCCACGCTCGAGGTAATCCAAAATTCTAAGCTGGGTTTCACTGAGATTTTCTAGTTGCTGGGACTGCGCCGATCCGAATTGCCTACTGTTTCCGTCAAGCCAAAGTCTCGCGAGGGCTGGATTGATTTGAATGACCATCGCGCAAGTGTGCCAAATCCCAAGAAATTTGGCTTTTAGTTTTGCACAGGCTACTCGCCGAGCAGTTTCCTCAGTTCTGAATCCATTTCGTCCCCGTTGCCTTTGAGTCTGATAATAAGTTCAGCAGGGTTTTGAATTTCTTCTAAGGTTGGCAATTGGTCTGGATGCTGCCAGAGCGAGTCTCGCTTCTGGGCATCGAATTCACTTTCTACCAGCTGCCACATGAGCGTTGCCTCGCGCACCAGTCTTGGCCGCAGCTGCAACCCCAGCAGAATTCCAAAGGTTTTTTCAGAGGCTCCTTGCGTGGCTCGGCGCCTCATGAAAAGTTCTGCAATCGCATTAATTGCTGGTAATCGCTTAGCCGCTTTGAGGCTCACCGCATCCGCCCAACCCTCAATCAGTGCCAATAGCGCCTCTATTCTTTGAAGTGCTGCATCCTGCTCCTCGGAGCGCGGCGTGATCAAGGATCCCGACTCAATCAGGTCATTCAGTGCCTTGGGGTCACTTGGGTCAATCTGTTCGGCCAAGTCTTGAATCGAGCTCATGTCAATTTTTAGACCGGCGGCGAATTCCCTAACCTGCGTGGTTATTTGATCCTTGAGCCAGCGGTTGGATTGATAAAGACCCGAGATTGCCAACTCTCGGATCGAAAGATAGATCAAAACCTCACTTTTTGGGGTGTCAAGATCGGTCATAAACTCGGCAACATTTTGCGGGATCAGACCCGGACGTTGTGAGATTGGGATCCCTATTTCAGTGCTGGTGAGGGTTTGTGAACTGAGCTTTCCGATTGCCTGCCCTAGTTGCATCGCAAAGATCATTGCGCCTGCGTTGCCTAGCATTTTCGCAGCGGGTCCGAGCATTTGTGAGAGCTCTTCAGGCAGCATTTCGCCAATGTTTTCACTAAGGGCGTTAGCCATGGATTTTGCCACTGGTTCCGACAGCTCTTTGAAAATTGGCATGGCGTCTTTAACCCATAGCGATCTAGTTAGGTGCTTCGGGGTTTCCGAACCGCAAAGTTCAGTGACTTCAGAGAGCCATAAACTGGCCATGTCGAAGGCTCCAGTCAGTTCCCCAACTAATCCTGGGTTTGAGTAACCATCAGACTTAGAGGCCGACTCAAGGGCCTTTTTGGTTGCCATGTCCCAGTTCACCGGATCTTCAGAGTCGCCCATCATGGCCTGCATTTGGCCAAAAGCCTTGGCCAAATCAGCCGGGTTTGCACTGATGCCCGCCATTTTGCTCAGTTGTTCTGGATCGATTTGGCCGGAAGCAAAAAGTTGCTTGAGGAATTCCTCGAACTCTTCTCGGTCTGGCTGATTAGTCAAAATTCTCCTTGGTGTCTAAAAAAACGCTACTGCGTAAAACTTCAAACCCTCTAGGAATAACACCTTGTTCGCCCAGGGCGTTAGGTCGCTCAGGTGTTTTCTAAGCATCGCTACCTAGCATGGTGGGGATGTCTTATTTCAATTCAGAGAAACCCAAGCCTAGATTTAGTCGCTGGGGGATTGTCAGCCTTCTCGCTCTCGCGCTGGCTGGACTGAGTTTTTTACCGAGCGGCTATGTAATTGAAAGACCCGGCCAAGTTTTTAATGTGATGGGTGAAATAGATGGCAAACAAGTCATCTCCTCCAGCGATTTAGAAAGCTATCCTTCCGAGTCTAGATTCGACATCACCACCGTTTCGCTTTTGGGAAACCGCGAAGCGAATCCGAACTGGATTCAAGTGCTTGCCGCCTGGGCTGACCCAGACCAATTAGTTTTACCAATAGATACGGTTTTTCCACCAAACCTTTCCACCGAAGAGGTTCGAGCTGAGTCCACTTTGCAAATGGAGGTCTCACAGCAAGACGCGATTGCGGTCGCACTGAAGCAAATGGGCTATCAAGTGCCACGCTCGCTCTATGTGAATTCGGTTATCGAGGACACCCCGGCCTCAAAGAAATTGATTGCGGGAGATTTTGTTGTTAGCGCACAGGGGTTTGCGATCACGACCTTTGAGGAGCTCAAGGCCACCATCCAAGCCACCGGTGATTCGGAGCTGTTGCTGGGCTTAGTGCGGGACGGGATCGAGCGGCAAATCACTATCACCCCAGCCAAGCAGGGCGATTCTTTTGTGATCGGGGCCATGCTCGGCTACACCTACGACTTCCCAGCCTCAGTTTTGTTGCAACTTGGTGATGTTGGGGGGCCATCGGGTGGGCTGATGTTTACCCTTGGCATTTTGGATTCTTTTACCCCGGACTCACTTGCCGGAAATAATCATGTCGCAGGCACCGGCACAATCTCTTCGGATGGCCAAGTGGGTCCAATTGGGGGCATTAAACTGAAGGTGATTGCCGCTAAAGATGCTGGCGCAACCGTATTTCTGGCTCCCAGCCAAAACTGTGAAGAGCTACTTGGCCATGTGCCGAGTGGTCTGAGCGTAGCCATCGTGAGAGACTTAGAAGACGCACTTATTGTTTTGGACCAGGTTGCAGCTGGAACAAAGCTCCCCGAACTCAAATGCACTAACTAGGAGAAGACAGTGACCCAGACCGCACCGAGCCCAAAGCGAAGAGTCTCACCACTTTCAATTGCGATCGGAATCTTGGCCGCGATTGCCTTTGCGCTGATAAGCGCAGCAGGCATCTACACCGATTGGCTCTGGTTCGACCAACTCGGATACGTAGGGGTTTTCCTCACTCAAATCTGGGCTCAAGTCATCGTTTTCCTGATTGGTTTTGTAATCATGACCGCCTTGGTTGCCCTCGGCCTCATGCTGGCTTGGCGCACCAGGCCGATTTACATAAAGATGCCATCCGAGTCGCCCTTTGCGGTCTACGCACAGATGATTGAGGGAATCCGCAAGCTGTTTATGTTTGGTGTCCCTGCGGTAATTGGTATTTTTGGTGGCCTCTTGGCTGCTGGCCAGTGGAGAACTGTGGCACTGTGGCTCAATGGCCCCGAGTTTGGGTATACCGATGCCCAATTCGGTTTAGACGTTGGCTTCTTTGTTTTTGACTTACCATTTCTGAGTTTTGCGATCGGGTTTGTTTCCGGAGCTGTTTTCCTGGCGGCTCTGGTAAATGTTGCAATCCACTTGATTTACGGTGGAATTCGCTTCACTGGTAGAGAAATCAAATTCACCAAGCCCGCTCGCGTGCAGATTTCTATTTTGGTTGCAGTTTATTTGGCCATTCAGGGCCTTAGCGTTTGGTTGGATCAGTACGGAACCGTTACTTCCACGGGCAACTTATTCACTGGCGTGAACTACACCGACGCCAATGCGGTTATCCCGGGTCTACAGATCCTGGCGCTAATTTTGGTCGCAGTGGCCGTGACGTTTGTAGTAACAGCATTCCTAGGTCGCTGGAGGCTTGCAATCGTCTCCACTTCGGTGATGGTTGCTTCTTCGATTGTCTTGGGTGGACTATTTCCTTGGATCGTCCAGACCCTCCAGGTGGTCCCAAACGAGAGAGCCCTGGAAAGTGAATTTTTGCAACACAATATCGATGCGACAAGGCTGGCCTACGGTTTAGCTGATGTCAACGTCGTGAATTATGACGCAACCGTCGTGGCAGAGCCGGGTGCTCTTCGCGAGGATGCTAAAACCACTGCCTCAATCAGAATTATTGACCCAGCATTGGTGAGCGACGCCTTCAGGCAGCTTGAGCAGTACCGTCAGTACTACAGCTTTCCAAACCGACTCCACGTTGGCCGTTATGAAATCGATGGCGAAGTTCAAGACACCGTTATCGCGGTGCGCGAGCTCAACCAAGCGGGTCTTGGAGAGTCGCAGAACTGGATCAACTCCACAATCGTTTATACCCACGGTTTTGGAATTGTTGCAGCTTACGGAAATAAGCGAGACACCGATGGTAAACCTCTATTCTTCCAGTCTGGGATTCCATCCGTAGGCTCCCTTGGAGAGTTTGAACCAAGGGTTTACTTTGGAGCCAACTCTCCGCTTTACTCAATTGTTGGCGCACCAGAAGGTGCAGAGAATCTTGAGTTCGACTTCCCGGCCGGTGAAGGCGAATCGAATGAGACATACAACACCTTCTCAGGCTCGGGCGGACCAAATGTTGGCGGCCTAGTTCCCAGAATCGCCTACGCTCTTCGATTCCAGAGCGAGCAAATCCTGCTTTCCGATGCCATTAATTCTGAGTCTCAAATTCTTTATAACCGAGACCCAGCAACTCGAGTCCAAGAGGTCGCCCCTTGGCTACAGCTCGACTCTGAGGTTTACCCAGCGGTCGTGGATGGACGAATTAAATGGATTATTGATGGCTACACCACAGCCAGCAACTTCCCCTATTCAAATATTGAGAACTTTAACCTCGCTATTTTGGACTCCGCATCGGATGCCTTCGGTGGTTCTGGAAACAACATCAACTACATCAGAAACTCGGTGAAGGCCACGGTCGATGCCTATGACGGATCTGTTGACCTTTACGCCTGGGATGAAGAAGATCCGATTCTTGGGGCTTGGATGAACGTCTTCCCAGACACGGTCAAACCTCGCTCCGAAATCTCCGGTGATCTGATGGCGCACGTTCGCTACCCGACCGATCTATTCAAGGCGCAGCGTTCAATCCTTGGTCGCTACCACGTTACCGATGCGGGTTCCTTCTTCTCGCAGCAGGACGCCTGGATGACGCCGAACGATCCTGTTGAAGGAACTGGCTTGGGAGACTTGCAGCCGCCTTACTACCTAACCCTTCAGGCGCCTGGTGATGAGGAGAGCGCATTCTCCATCTACTCAACCTTCATTCCACAATCTGAAGGAGCGATAGCAAGAAACGTCCTCACCGGGTATCTGATTGCTAATGCCGATGCTGGAAAGGTGTCCGGAACGGTAAATGAGAACTACGGCAAGTTGACCCTGCTAAATCTTCCTCGCGAAACTATTGTTCCGGGTCCAGGTCAAGTACAGAACCAGTTCAACTCCGACACCGCAGTGTCTTCTCTATTGAACCTATTGCGCCAGGGATCCACCAGGGTGTTGAACGGAAACTTATTGACAGTCCCTGTGGGTGGCGGATTGCTATATGTCCAGCCGGTCTACGTTGAGTCAACTGGTGAGACCAGCTACCCGCTCCTGCAGAAGATTCTGGTTGCCTTTGGCGATAAAATCGCCTTCGAAGACACTCTCGATGAAGCGTTAGATGTTCTTTTTGGCGGAAACTCTGGAGCTAATGTCGACGACGGAGCTCCCACGACGGGAACCGGTGGCACTGTACAGCCAGACACTGGAACCAGCTCGCCTGTTGCCTCAGTTGATAACGCGGCCTTAGATGCAGCCTTAGAACAAGCACGAGTTGCACTTCTAGATAAGCAGGCGGCACTTGCCGCTGGGGACTGGAGCGCATTTGGTGCAGCTGATGAGCGCCTAGCCAAGGCGATCGAGGACGCTATTGCTGCGTTGAACTAACCCCCGATCTTCTGCTACTATAAGAGCTTCGCCGCGGGGTGGAGCAGTTCGGTAGCTCGCTGGGCTCATAACCCAGAGGTCGTAGGTTCAAATCCTGCCCCCGCAACCAATGTAAGTAGTCGAGGCTCAGGTCTCGGTGGCCCACGATTCGAAAGAATCGTGGGCCTTTCTATTTGACCTAGATAAGAACTGCATGTCAGGTTCAGTCGAATGTGAAATGGATGCGGGCCACCTGTTGATCGGGAACTTTGGCTCCTGGGTCAGTTTAAAATATCGCAGCCGCGGATCACACCGGAAGTTCTTGCTAGATGGATTTTGGTCTAGTAGGGAATTAGAAAAAGGCCCCAGCGCTAATTGCGCTGGGGCCTTTTTGCTTGGACTAAAGAGCTCTAAAGCTCGCCAGTCGGTTAGTAGTTGACGGTCAGCGTGTTGGATACTGACATGATCGTCACCACGCTCGCCATGATAAAGCCGGCGATGTATGGGTTCTGAGTGGCTCTGTAAAGCTTGCGAGAGATAACAACCGCTACCGCAAGTATGACGATTACAGGGAACAGCCATATGCTGAAGATTCCACCGAAACCATCGATGGTGTAGCCCGTGTTTGCGAAGTTGACGTACTGCGCTACCACCAGCACAATCACCGCTGACGAGGCCATAAGTGCCAGTACCAGGGTGTTCAACCATTCTTTTCCACGCAGAGTGAATCGGTTGAAGCTGTTTACAGCGACCGAGTTCACGACAAAGTAGAACAAGAAGAATGGCACGTATAGCAATGCAATCCAGAGCTTGTCTGCTTCAAAAGCCTTGACGGCCATGGTCCAGAATCGGAAGTCGGTTTTCAGGAAGTAATCGAGCAAGAATACGATTCCAAATGCTGCAAATACAACAACAGCTCCCAGGCCTATTCCCTGGAAGAATTTCTTCCAGCCCGGCAGGATGCCTGCGGCCTTGAGGTTCATGCCGTTGCCTTTATTGAACGCGAAGTATGAGATCAGCATGATCACAAGTCCGGCTAATCCGTTTATCGCAGCCCAAGTGGCGATGAAGAAGACCGCACCTTGGGTAAAGATAGTTGGAGTTCCGTTAAAGGCAATGCCCTGCATCCAAGACTGTTGGCTCAGCCAAACGTAGCTACCACCTGAAATTAGCGCGGAGACACCAAGAGCTCCCCAGAACCAGCCGAGGCCCTTGCGGGTTGTTCCTGCGAGTTCGGTTGTCACCTCATTCTTGAGACCGGCAAATGTTCTTGTTCCAAGAAGTGACCTAGCGAAAGCCAATAAGAAGATTCCGAAGCCAACTAGGCCAAGAGTTGTGAAGAGCTCCTTTACCTGCCAGATTTGGGTTGAGGCCGCCATCGGATTTGGGGCTGGGAGAACTTTGTCCCAGAACTCAATCTGACTCCCAATTGTGGTCTTCGAGATAGTTCCCCAGGGGTGAGTCTCAGCTGGGGTGTAGGCGACGCGCTGAGCGCCGTCTTTATTCTGATAAGAACCCGCTGAAATGTTTGCCATTCCTTCTGGGTCGGTGCCAAAGTTCAAGAACGACTGGGCGTTGGGGGTGGTGATGTAATCACGTGGCGGGGTTAGCACGGCACCCTCGGCACTGTAGCTTCGGAAGAAGAATTCGTCGTACTGGGCAGCTACTAGTCCGACACTTCGGTTGCCATAGATATTTGCGTAGGCACCATCGGCATCTCGGTAAACCGGGTCACTGTCAACTAGGAAGACTGCGTCTATCAGCTGCTTTTCTGCGGCATCATCAAGCACGACCGAGAAGTTAGCGGCGCGAGCACCGTTGGAGTGGCCGGAGATTCCTAGGCCATCTATGTAGGGCAGTTCGGAAACCAGTTTGACGACGTCATACATTCCGGTTCCGCCAAGTGTTAGCTGGTCGTAACGCAGGTTAGACGAATTACCGTGACCGTACATGTCAATTGAGACGACCACGTAACCGCGGCGGGCCAACTCTACATAGTTGCCGCTTTGCATCTCGCGGTTGTTCCACCATCCGTGGCTCACGATGATGGCGGGAGCTTTGTTTTCTTCAGTCACCGAGTCGGGCTTGAATAATAGCGCGCTAACCATCTGGCCCGAGGGGGTTTCCCAGCGCATATCTTTAATCGCGACTGTCCCTCCAGCTGTTTGTATGAGTGATGCACCGATGCCGGACACCAGCATCATGATCAGCGAGAGGGCCAGCCAGCGGCTGTTCCTTCTCAGTAGGTTCGTGTTCATTTATCCCCAACTCCTTTGTGTGAGTAGCTATCGGTCCAGAGTCGCAACGGATGTGCGCTCGTCATGTTGCTGGACATCAGGTCTCCACGTCCTGATCAACCCAACCCATGGTTTTGGTTACCGCCTTTTTCCAATTGCGGTAAAGCTTGTCTCTTTCTGGCACCGGCATCTGAGGCTCCCAGCGTTTGCCCTCCGACCAGTTTTCGGTAACGTCTTCGGGTCCCGCCCAAAACCCCACGGCAATGCCAGCAGCATAAGCGGCACCAAGGGCAGTTGTTTCAATCACGCTCGGTCGGATGACTGGAACCCCGAGTTGGTCAGCTTGAAACTGCATCAGCAGCTCGTTAGCAACCATGCCGCCATCGACTCTTAATTCAGTTAGTTCAACTCCGGCATCAGCGTTCATGGCCTCAATCACCTCCCGGGTTTGGTAGGCGGTGGCCTCAAGCGCAGCGCGGGCAATGTGATATTTATTCACATACCTAGTGAGTCCAACAAGAGCTCCGCGGGCGTCGGGTCGCCAATAGGGAGCGAAGAGTCCCGAAAATGCCGGCACAAAATAAGCACCGCCGTTATCGTCGACTTCCCTGGCTAGCTTCTCGATATCGGTTGCGTTGGAGAACAGCCCAAGATTGTCGCGCAGCCATTGCACGAGTGAGCCCGTGACAGCGATTGATCCCTCTAGGGCATAGATCGGGGCTGCAGTGCCTATCTGGTAGCAGACTGTGGTTAGCAGGCCGTGGGTGCTGTCGATGCGCTTCTCGCCGGTACTTAGCAACACAAAGTTTCCGGTGCCATAGGTGTTCTTAGCCATGCCGACTTGGAAGCAGGCTTGGCCAAAAGTCGCCGCCTGCTGGTCACCCAGAATCCCCGAGATGGGAACCCCGGGAAAAATCCCACTGGCCTTCCCGGAGCCGTAAATTTCAGACGAGGAGCGAATTTCTGGAAGCATCGTTAGGGGAATCCCCATGTCGGCTGCAATATCTTCTCTCCAGGTGAGGGTGTCAAGGTCCATTAGCATCGTGCGAGATGCATTGGTTACATCGGTGACGTGTATTCCACCGTCGATGCCTCCGGTCATGTTCCACAAAAGCCAGGTGTCCATGGTGCCAAAAAACAAGTCACCTTTATCCGCGGATTCGCGGGCACCTTTGATGTTGTTCAGAATCCAGGAAATCTTTGGACCTGAGAAATAGGTTGCAAGCGGGAGGCCAACAATGGCTTTATAGCGATCTGCTCCCTTATCGCCTGCAAGCTCCTGTGCAATTTTCTGAGTTCGGGTGTCTTGCCAAACTATCGCGTTGGTAACGGGGATCCCGGTGTGACGATTCCACACGAGCGTTGTTTCACGCTGGTTGGTGATGCCGACCCCGGCTATGTCTTCGTAACTTAGCTTTGCACGACTCAGTGCTAGTGCAACCACGTCCCGCACGTTATTCCAGATTTCAATCGGATTATGCTCAACCCATCCAGCGCGAGGAAAGATTTGCTCGTGTTCGAGCTGTCCGCTGGATACCACGGTTGCTTTTTGGTCAAAAACAATTGCGCGGGAACTGGTGGTTCCCTGATCGATTGAAACAATGTATTTTGACATCTGCGGCTCTCTTCGTTGAGGTCGATTGGTCGGGATTTATTGGTTGTTACTGAATCAAAGGCGCTGCTAAAAATCACCCCGTCATTTTCACAACGCTTGGTGCTTCAGATCTAACAATCGAAGCGCTTTGATCATTTGGCTCGAGGGCCGCCTTGGAATCTGCTTCCGCAGTCATTGAATAAGAGGCGATCTCGGCAGCCAGGCGTTTCTTGGACCAGTTGAGCTGTTCCGCAGCAATCTTGGCTATTTCTGGGAGCGCAGCTCGTGCTTCGAGCTTGTACTCGTAAATCATGCGAGTGCGACGGGCCATTATGTCTTCTAAGTGCAAGGCTCCCTCGTGGGTTATCGCATACACAATTTCGGCTCGGAGGTATGCCGGAGCCTCGGCCAAGGGCATAGCCAGCTCCTGATCAGCCCGACATAATTCGATGATGTCTTGGATATTGCTGCCGAATCGGTGCAGGAGGTGGTCGACCATCGCAGCATCCCAGCCGAAAAGGTCGATGTCTGATTGCAGATTGTCGATCTTGACGGGGGCTGCTCCGGTCAGTGGAAGAGTTTTTGTGATTGAAGGATTAGCACCCGTTATGTTTTTCAAGGCGAAATCAACGGCGTCCTTTGCCATCACTCGATAGGTGGTGAACTTACCCCCGGCGATTACGGTTAATCCCTGAACCGGAGAAGCCACGGTGTGCTCACGTGACACCTTGGCCGATGAAGTGCCCTCCTTGGTGCCGGGTTGCAATAGGGGGCGCAGTCCAGCCCACGTCCCGAGAACATCATCAAGGCTGATGGGGCGCTCTAGGACCGAATTGGCCTCATTAATCACGTACTCGATGTCTTTTGCGTTTGCTGTTGGATTCTCAAGATCCTCATTCCATGGTGTGTCAGTTGTCCCGATTACCCAATAGCGCGACCAGGGAATCACAAAAAGCACACTTGACTTGGTCTGAAGAATCAGGCCAACTTCCCCAGCGATACTCTCTCGTGGCACAACAATGTGGATGCCTTTTGAGGCCAGAACCTTGAGCCCACCTTTTTCACCAGCAAGTTCTTGGGACTCTTCGGTCCAGACTCCTGTGGAACTAATCACGTGGTGAGCGCGCACGGGAAAAGTCTCGCCCGTTTCAAGATCCTCGAGAACTGCACCGTTGACATGACCCAGTTCATTCTTGGAAATTTCTATTACTTTGGTGCGCGAGGCCGCCTGAGCTCCGTAGTCGGCTGCCGTGCGTAGCACTGTGACCACGTAGCGAGCATCATCGACGTTTGCATCCCAATATTGGATTGCCCCTACCGCTGCACTTGCTGAGAGATCGGGAAATACTGCCGAGACCTGCGAGCGAGTTAGGTGACGGTGCCATGGAAGCGCCCGACGCCCACGACGAATGGTTGCGAGGGTGTCATACAGTGCGATTCCCGCCCCTACGAAGAGTCTTTCCCAAACCCGGTGTCTCAATGGGTATAAAAAGGGGATTGGCCGAACCAGGTGTGGTGCAATTTCAGTGAGTAATAAGTCTCGTTCTGTGAGTGCCTCGATTACAAGCTTGAAATCCAGCATTTGCAAATATCGAAGCCCACCATGAATCAATTTGCTCGATCTGCTGGAAGTTCCGGAGGCCCAATCTTGTGATTCGACGATTGCCGTTTTGAGTCCTCGGCTTGCGGCATCCAAAGCAATGCCCGCCCCGGTAATTCCGCCACCTATTATCAAAACATCAAGCTCTTGGCCCGGGGACACACTCGCCCGAAGCCTCTCTAGGGCATGCTCGCGGGCCTCTTTAGTTAGTCGATTTTGAGACATCGAGATCCCTTCGTGAAACGTTGATCGCGCCTTTGCTTGCCCTCGCAGTCTAGGTAGAGCTGAGCGCTTCTTGGTAAATTGTTCAGCTAATCTGCACGAACGTGCATAATTGTCGTCATGGATAATGAAGAAGCCATGCTGGCTGCGTCCTCGATGTATTACCTGCAGGACGTCAAGATGGAAACCATCGCGAGTCACCTTCACATGTCGCGATCCACGGTGTCTCGCTTACTAAAGCGAGCCCGCGAATCCGGGTTGGTAGAAATAACCCTGCGCCCCACACCGACCAAGGCTCCCGGAGTGGGAAAGAGCATTTCTCAGGTCTTTGGTGTTGAGACCTATGTGGTGCCGGTAAGTGATTCGGCTTCCGGTGCAGAACGACTCGAACAAGTAGCCATGGCAACCGCAAGGATTGTGACCGGTTGGTTTCACTCCGACATGGTGCTGGGTGTGGCTTGGGGAACGACCCTGAGCGCAATCGCCAAGCACCTTCAGAAAAAACCAACCCGCGGCAGTGCCATTGTGCAGCTAAACGGCGCTGCGAACAATCGCACTTCGGGGGATGATTATGTGGGAGCGCTAATTCTTCGGTTCGGGGATGCTTTTGATGCGAGTGTCCACTTATTTCCGGTTCCAGCCTTTTTTGACTTCGCACAAACTCGTGAGGCGATGTGGCGGGAGAGGTCTGTCGCAAGAGTGCTCGATGTTCAGCGTCGGGCTGATATTGCGCTGTTTTCAATCGGAGCCCTCACTGGAATGGTTCCAAGCCATGTCTACTCAGGTGGCTATCTCGAACCCGAGGATATCGAATTGCTGAATGCGGAAGGTGTGGTTGGGGACGTCTGCACCGTGTTTCTCAGGGCAGATGGAACCTATGAGGACCTTCCTCTGAACGAACGTGCAACTGGACCCACGCCCAAAGAGCTCAAGCAGGTCCCAATTCGAATCTGCGCGGTTGCGGGCGATAACAAGGTGGTACCGCTGTTGGCCGCGCTTCGAGCCGATTTGATATCTCATCTTGTGATCGACGAGCAGACGGCAACCAAGTTGGTGGAATTGATCAAAGTCGAGGCCAATTAGCCAGGCAGTGAACTATGGGGGGTGCACCCATGGTCAGTTTTTACTTACTAGCCGCGTCTTGGGTCGAGGCTTGTGGATAACTTTTTTCAAAACTCTCGGTTTATGACTAGTTTCACTGCATGAGACTGATTCTGTTTTTATCGATTATTTCTCTCACTGGATGCAGCGCTCCGGTGGCAGTCTTAAATGATGCACTACTGGGCTATGCGCAATCCGCGGAGAGTGGCTACGGCTTTGATAAATATCTAACTGGAGAGGCGCTAGATTCAGCGATTCAGACTCAAGAACTGCTTGATGAATTGGGTTTGATTTCCATGGGCCAAGCCAAATTCAATGAGCTCGAGCTAGTCGGTAAAACCTCGGCCAAGGCCTGCATGGATTTGCGTGCAATAACCGTTGTCGACTCTTCGGGATTGCTTGCGGATCTTCCGCCAAGAGCTAACCAATTGGCCGTCTTGATTCAATTCCAAGACATTGGGGATCAATTGTTTATCACTAGCCTCGAAGTCAAAGGTGCGAAGTGCTAGTCGAATTGGCCATGCTTCTGGCCGCATCCTCTTGCGATATAAATAGAGCAGCCATGGGGCTTTGTGGTGGATGTCCCGATGGCGGCACCTCCTACGCAATTTGCGCGACAGAAACTGGTGGCGGAACTGGTACTTCAAACTTGCCGGGAAGTTCGAGTTCTGGACCCTCCAGGCCGACCCCGATGAAGCTTTGCGAATACTACCTAAACGGCAGCATCGATGTTCCGACCCAGACAATTATTAGCGCCTGGGTGCCGGTCGGGTCAAGGCTTTGCATCGGCGACGTAGTTGTCGAATACACCCCTGGCCCAACGCGCGAAGAGCGCATTGAGACCGAAGTCTCTGACCGGTTCGCCGCGAGTAGCAATCTGCCGTTGGCTTGGTGGGAGCCCGGTGATGAGATTGAGTACGAAGAGTTAGTTAGGTTTTATGTGGACCCTAAAAATAAGTCGGTTCCTGGCACGCTCTTAGGCGAAGCGGCAACCATTCGATTTACTGCAATTAGCATAATTTGGAACTTTTCCGATGGTGGACGCGGGTCTTCAGATTCATACTCGCGAGAGTTCAAAAAGATTGGTAGCTATAAAGCCTTTGCCCGGGTGCAGTACCGGGTTGATTACAGAATCGGCTCAGCCAGCTGGGTGCTTGGAGCTGCGACCAGGGAGCTGAAATCAAATGTGCTGGATGTGTTAGTGGTGAAATATCCGAGAAGAACTCTTTTGGTGGGGTAGTTTAGATGAGGTACTCCGAGGTCAGAAAAAACACAGTTAGAGCGCATAAATTCCTCAGGAACTCGGGTCATACTTTCTTGTCTACCACGAAAGGGTTTTCATGTCGCAGTGGAACAGATCTGGCGAGTCCCAATTCAACTTCAATACACCTTATATTTCGCCGCTCTTGGCTCAGTCAAAAAAGCCCAAGCGTTCGTTCAGGCCGCTTGCGATTGCAAGCCTCGCGTTGGCATCGGCAATGGTTGGTGGCATAGTCGCCTCAACCGCCTTCACGCTCTCCTACCTCTCCGTTGCGCAACCAGCTCCCGTTGTTGTGAATGACACTCAAGCCGTTAACTGGGTCACTGGCGCCGCCGCCGCCGCGTCTCCTTCGGTTGTGACGCTCTCTGTCATCTCTAGTTCGGGTTCCGGTTCGGGCTCGGGGGTAATTCTGACCGAAGACGGCTACATACTCACCAATGCGCACGTGGTTACCCTGGGCGGTCAGACTGAGACCGCAATTATTACGGCAAGAATGTCCAACGGTGAGGTACTCACCGCCCAACTGGTAGGTTTCGACTCCGTTTATGACATGGCGATTGTGAAGGTAATGGCCACGGGCCTGAAGCCAATAGTGTTTGCCGATTCGCAGATGCTGAATGTGGGCCAGGCCGTGATTGCTATTGGTGCTCCGCTTGGGCTAACAGCGACGGTTACCCAGGGCATCGTCTCAGCACTTAACCGCACGATTCAGGTGGCAAGCTCGGCGGTTGCAGAAGACCCCGGACTTCAGTTCTGGAACGGCACTGGATCCGCTCCAATTTCGCTACAAGTCATCCAAACCGACGCGGCCATCAATCCTGGAAACTCGGGCGGGGCATTGGTTAATGAAGCCGGGGAGCTGATCGGAATCAACGTGGCAATTGCGACAGCTGGCAATGGTGCATCTGGTTCGATAGGCGTAGGTTTTTCAATACCATCTAATACCGCGAGTCGAATTGCGCAGGAAATTATCGCCACTGGATCTGCCACTCACGGGCTCCTCGGGGCATTGGTCAGAGATGCAACCGAAGCAAATTCCTCATTCTCAACCGGTGCATTTGTTGAAGAAGTCACCGTGGGCGGGGCAGCTGAGGCGGCGGGAATCAGAAGGGGTGATATTGTGACGAAATTTAACGGCCAAAGTGTTACTTCTTCGAGTGACCTAACTGCCATGGTGCGCGCTCAGGCCGCGGGTGCGGCTGTGGATGTTGAAGTTCTTCGCTCATCAAACCCCCGAAGCTTTCAAGTGACCCTGGGCGATGCTTCGGCTCTAAACTAGCAATATGTCAGATTCAAAATCATCGGGCTCCACATTAGAAAAAGAGCAAGTTTCAACTGACTCGGGCGATCACGAGAAGTACTCCCACTATGTGAAGAAGAACAAGATCGTCGAATCGGCGGTCATGGGCAATGCCGTAGTCGCATTATGCGGCAAGGTCTGGGTGCCTGCGGGCGATCCAGTGAAATACCCGGTTTGCCCAGACTGCAAGGCGATCTACGAGGGTCTCAAGCCTGGAAAAGAAGACAAAGACTAAATAAAGACGGTCGGGATAACGGGTTCGCCCTTGGAGAGTCTGAATCCGGTCGGTGGAAGCTCCGCAATGGCTTTGGCGTGGTGAATCCTTGCCAGCGAGACTCCTGGAGCCCCAATATATTGCTGTTGAATTGCGCCTTTGATTACCAGTGGAACCTGGAGAGGTCTTCCCGAGTGGTTTTCTTTCCTCGAAACAACTTCGCTTCTGGCTAACCCATTTTCCAAATCGCGGTGGGCAAATTTCTTACCACCTAAATTTGACTTTGACTTAGAGGTTTTGGCTACCTGAATCCAAATATTATTGTCCTTGTGGGCCACCAGCTTATAAACGAATCCAGCAGTCGGAAATCCGGATCCGGTGACCAAGCTGGTGCCTACACCGTAGGCATCCACGGGCGCAGCTGCCAGTGCCGCAATGGTGTATTCATCTAAATCACTCGTCACGGTAATTTGCGTATTATTGGCCCCGAGCTCATCCAATAGTTTGCGAACCGACTCTGCGCTAGAGCCTAAATCTCCGGAGTCAATGCGCACTGCTCTGAGTTCTTTATTCGAGAGTTCAACTGCTTTGCGAACGGCAGCATCGATGTCGAAGGTGTCTACGAGTAAGGCGGTTTGATTGCCCATTGAGCCCAATTGCGCTTCAAAGGCTTCCGCCTCGCTGTCGTGCAAGAGGGTAAAGGAGTGAGCACTGGTGCCCATTGTAGGAATTCCAAAACTTCTTCCAGCCTCAAGATTGCTGGTGGCATCGAATCCAATTATGTACGCGGCCCTGGCGGCAGCCACTGCGGCTTGTTCGTGGGCTCGCCTGCCACCCATCTCGGAGATAGCGCGATTCCCAGCGGCGTACTTCATCCGAGCTGCGGCCGATGCCACGGCTGAATCGTAATTCAGGATCGATAAGAATAGGGTTTCCAGCACCACTGCTTCAGCGAAACTTGCTTCCACCGTCAAAATCGGAGAGTAGGCAAAATAGAGCTCCCCTTCTTGGTAACCGGAGATACTGCCCTTGAATTCAAAATTAGCCAGCCACTCTAGAGTCGCATCGTCAACCACCTGATTGGTTCTCAGAAACTCGATTTCCGCCGAATCAAACTTGAAGTTTTTTAGAGCATCCAGCAGCCTCCCCGTGCCAGCAACTACCCCAAACCTTCTGCCCGCGGGCAACTGCCTGGCAAACACCTCAAAGACGCATTGCCGATTGGCCTTGCCGGAGTGCAACGCTGCTTGCACCATGGTGAGTTCATAGCGATCGGTTAGAAGAGCGGTAGACACGTCTAAAGCCTACCCAACTGCAAAGATCGAATTCGGGTTCGCGCTCTAGACTTGGACTCGTGGATCAAAGGCCTATCGGAATATTTGACTCTGGAGTCGGTGGACTAACCGTAGCCAGGGCAATCATCGACCAGCTACCGCATGAATCCGTCATCTACGTGGGTGACACCATTAACTCTCCATACGGGCCAAAACCCATCTCCGAAGTCCGGCGTTTGGCGCTTGGGGTCATGGATGAATTGGTCGCCAAGGGTGTGAAGCTTTTGGTAATCGCTTGCAATTCGGCATCAGCGGCCGTGCTGCGTGATGCCAGGGAGCGCTACACCGAAGCCCTTGGGGTGCCTGTTGTTGAAGTGATTCAGCCAGCCGTGCGTAGGGCAGTTGCCTCAAGCAAGAATCAAAGGGTTGGCGTGATTGGCACAAGTGCCACGGTGACTTCTGGCGCCTATGAAGATGCCTTTGCAGCGGCCGTTGATTTTCAGATAACCTCGGCTGCCTGCCCATCATTCGTTGATTTTGTGGAACGCGGCATCACGTCAGGACCTGAACTTCTAGCGGCCGCAAAAGATTACCTGGCGCCACTCAAAGTTGCTGGTGTGGACACCCTGGTGCTGGGCTGCACGCACTACCCACTTTTGAGCGCCGCGTTGCAATACGTCATGGGGGAGTCGGTGAATCTGGTCTCCTCGGATGAAGAGACCGCCTCCGATGTTTTTAGGGTCCTAACTGAACACGATATAGCGGCGGACACTTCTAGCGATCCCTCGTACGAGTTTTTTGCAACTGGCGACGCTAAAGAGTTTGAGACTCTGGCAAAAAGATTCTTAGGGCCAGAGGTTTCCGGCGTTAAGCAAATGAAACGAGAGAGCAAAAATGACTAGATCAGACGGCAGGCTGCCCGAGCAACTCAGGCCAATCACACTTGAGCGCGGCTACACCATGCACGCGGAGGGTTCCGTATTGGTTAGCTTCGGAAACACCAAGGTGCTCTGCACTGCATCTTTTACCCCCGGGGTTCCAAGGTTCAAAAAAGGTAGCGGCGAGGGCTGGGTAACCGCAGAGTATTCAATGCTTCCAAGAGCCACCAACACCAGAAACGACCGCGAAGCGGTCAAGGGGAAAATTGGTGGTCGAACCCACGAGATCTCGCGACTTATCGGCCGCTCACTTCGGGCGATTATCGACGTGAAACAGCTCGGTGAAAACACCATCGTGCTGGACTGCGATGTGATTCAGGCCGATGGTGGCACCAGAACCGCTGCCATAACCGGTGCGTTTGTTGCGCTGGCAGATGCCGTGGCGTGGGCGAAAACCCAAGGTTTTATTGCCAAATCAGCCAAGCCACTCATCGACAGCGTTTCCGCGGTGTCGGTTGGAATCATTGAGGGGGTGCCAATGACCGATTTGGCTTATGTCGAAGATGTCCGTGCCGAAACCGATATGAATGTCGTGATGACCGGTCGTGGTTTATTCGTTGAGGTGCAGGGCACCGCTGAGGCCGCACCCTTTGATAGAGACGAGCTAAACGCCCTGCTGGATCTGGCTAAAACCTCGACCGCCGAGCTAGCCAAGGCTCAGGTTTTGTCTCTTGGTGGCTCTTTGGAGCTTCGCTAAATGGAGCTGGTGTTCGCAACGGGAAACAAGAACAAAGCCAAAGAGGCGCAGGAGATTCTGCTGGGCAAAGTTCCCGGGCTGACGGTTCTTTCTTACTCCGGCCCGGAGCCGGTGGAGGACGGGGTTTCTTTTTTAGAAAACGCATTGATTAAAGCCCGAGCCGCTCACGCAGCAACTGGTAAGCCGGCTTTTGCCGACGACTCTGGAATTGCGGTTGGAATCTTGGGAGGATCTCCCGGTATATTTTCGGCAATTTGGTCCGGCACTCGGGAGGATAAAACCAATTGCAATTTACTTTTGGCGCAGCTAAAAGATATTCACCCAGAACACCGGGCCGCTGCATTCATCTGCACTATCGCCCTGGTATCAAGAGGTTCTGAAATGAGTTTTACCGGTGTCTGGTCTGGTTCGGTGGCGCCTGAGGCAATTGGCGAAAATGGCCACGGCTATGACCCGGTTTTTATCCCGGAGGGTTTTCAGTTGACCTCAGCTCAGCTCGAGCCAGAGGTGAAGAACACTTTGTCTCACAGGTTTTTGGCGTTGACTCAAATGGCTGATTATTTAGCCCGGTAATTGTGCCCCCAGCAGGAATCGAACCTGCGCCCCCGCCTCCGGAGGGCGGTGCTCTATCCCCTGAGCTATGGGGGCTAGGGAATTGAAAGCTTATCAGCGCTTGTCTTTGACCAATATCTTGATGCTCGGTGCTAAATTTCCAGCAAATCGCAAAGATAAGCCAGGTTGATCTCAATTTGGCGAGGGAGTCGGGATTTGGCAGATGACCTTGATGGCCTAGGGGCTCAGCTATTCGAGCAGCATCTGCGAGAGCACTACTAAAAAACAGCCCATGGCCCAAGCACCAGGGCGGATTATTGGGCAGGTATGCTTGTGGCAGACCAGTAAGCCCCTAGTGGGAAACCAAGTTACCCGGGAATTCAGATGACTCCAGAACAGCTATCCGCTTCGATTCTGGCTGCGCTTAGAACCTTGATGTTAAAGGGCCAGTTGCAATTAGTTGAGCTTCCCGAGTTAGTCAATGTCGAGCGCCCAAAAAACCGAGAGCACGGTGACTGGGCTACCAATGTTGCGATGCAGCTTTCGGGAAAGTTCGGGGTAAAACCTCGCGAATTCGCGGAGCGACTGCAGGCCGAGCTGATACACGCCGAGGGCGTCGAGAGAGTGGACATCGCGGGTCCCGGTTTTATAAATGTTTTTGTATCAGACGCTGCGGCCGGGGCATTGGCCAAGGTAATTGTCGAAGCTGGCAATGCATATGGCAGAGGAAGCGAGCTATCGGGGGTGAAGCTGAACCTTGAGTTTGTCTCAGCAAACCCAACCGGCCCGATCCACCTAGGCGGAACCCGCTGGGCGGCGGTTGGTGACTCACTCGCAAGGGTTCTGGCTTTTGCGGGTGCGCAGGTGACTCGGGAATATTATTTCAATGACCACGGTGCTCAGGTGGATCGATTTGCCAGATCACTTTTGGCAAGCGCTCGAGGTCTTGAGGCTCCGGAAGATGGCTATTCGGGTGACTACATCGGCGAGATTGCGCAGCGTGTTTTGGCTGAGACGGCCGAGGATATTTTGGCGCTAGATGACGGCTTGGCCCAGGAGAAATTTAGGCTTGCCGGGGTCGATTTAATGTTTGGGCAAATCAGGGAGTCGCTGCACCATTTTGGTGTCGATTTCGATGTCTTTTTTCACGAAAACTCCCTGTATGAATCGAAGGCGGTTGAGAAGTCTTTGACCAAGCTCACCGAGCTTGGTCACACTTTCGAGGCTGAAGGGGCTACCTGGCTCAGGAGCACAACGTTCGGCGATGATAGAGATCGCGTGGTTATTAAATCAGATGGCGATGCGGCTTACATAGCCGGAGACATCGCTTATTACCAAGATAAGCGCTCTCGTGGCTTCGATCGCTGCATTTACATGCTGGGAGCGGACCACCACGGCTATGTCCCCAGAATGATGGCGCTGTGCGCAGCTTTTGGTGACACTCCGGGAGTCAACATGGAAATTCTTATTGGTCAGTTGGTCTCTTTGGTGAGAGACGGGGAGCCAGTTCGAATGTCTAAACGCGCTGGAAACGTTGTGACCATGGAGGATCTGGTGGATGCGGTTGGAGTGGATGCCGCAAGGTATGCGCTGGCAAGATCTTCGATCAACTCGACTTTGGACATTGACATCGAGCAGCTTTCGAAAAAAACCAATGACAACCCGGTTTTTTATGTGCAGTATGCCCATGCTAGGACCAAGCAGGTCTCAAAAAATGCAGCTGCTCTTGGTGTTGACCTAAGTGAATTCGACCCTGGTCTGCTCTCGCATCCATCCGAGGCCGAACTGATTTCCAAACTAAGCGAGTTTCCAAGACTTGCGGCTCAGGCTGCCGAGTTCCGCGAACCGCATCGAGTGGCAAGGTTTATTGAAGAGGTGGCAGGAAGTTATCACCGCTTCTACGACAACTGTCGAGTCACGCCAATGGGCGAAAACCCGGTCGAGTCGGTCCACCGCACCAGATTGTGGCTAAATAATGCCGCCACTGTGGTGTTGGCCAATGGCCTTGAGCTTTTGGGCGTTAGCGCCCCCGAGAGGATGTAATAAATGAAGAATCCCCTTGCCCCGGATTGGCTCCAAGAGCCCAAAGATCTAAATAGTCTCGAGCCAAGAATCTGGCCAAGGACTGCAGTTCGCAATGCTCATGGTGAACTTACCTTGGGTGGAATCGGGGTTAGGGAGCTGGTTCGTAAGCACGGCTCTCCAATCTACGTGGTGGATCAAGAGGAGTTCGAGGCCCGACTTTTGATGGTTAGGCGTGCTTTTACCGATGCCGCGTCGAAGATTGGCAGCACAAGCAAGATTTACTATGCCTCAAAGTCGCTTTTGACCACCGATGTGGTTCGCTGGGTGGAGGCGGCCGGTCTATCGATAGATGTTTCGACCGGCGGAGAGCTGGCGGTGGCCCTGGCGGCCGGGATGCCCGGTGAGCGTATTGGCATGAATGGTAACAACAAGTCCTTGGTAGAAATTGGGCGAGCGGTATCGGCCGATGTCGGTGCGATAGTGATTGATTCAGAACTTGAGATTGAACGCATTGCCTCCGTAGCCGGAGCCCAAGACAAGGTCCAAGCTGTCAGGCTCAGAGTTAATTCTGGTGTCCACGCCCACACTCACGAGTACTTGGCCACAGCTCGGGAGGATCAAAAGTTTGGGATCGCAATTTCAGATGTGCCCGACCTGGTGCAAAAAATTCGCTCCCATTCTCACCTCAGGTTCCTGGGGCTTCACAGTCACATTGGTTCGCAGATTTTTATTGTGGATGGCTTTGTGGCGGCTGCCGAGAGGCTCTTGGATATTTACCCACAGTTGCTAATTGATGGCGAGGTTCCTGAGCTTAATCTTGGGGGTGGTTTTGGCATCAGTTACCACAGGGCAGAGCACCCGATGGAACTTTCTGAACTTGCAACCAGAATCGCTAGTGCGGTGGAAGCTAGGTGCCAGAAGCTCGGCATCTCAGTTCCTAAGCTCGCTTTTGAGCCCGGTCGGATAATCTCTGGACCCACCGGGGTGACAATTTATTCAGTGGGGACCATCAAGGATGTGCTGGTTTCGGATTCTGGCGCTTCGGCGGTCAGAAAATACGTGAGTGTTGATGGTGGCATGAGCGATAACGCTCGCCCTGCTCTATACGAGGCGGAGTATTCGGTGAGCATAGCCTCGAGAAAATCGGCTGCCACCGGGGCGCTTAGTCGCGTGGTGGGTAAACACTGCGAATCCGGCGACATCGTGGTGAGAAACGATTACCTGCCTTCAGACGTGGCGGTTAATGACTTATTGGCGGTTCCTGCCACTGGCGCCTACTGCTTTTCGCTATCTTCTAACTACAACTTTGTTCCTAGACCCGCCGTGGTCGCAGTGAAAGCCGGAGCCAGCCACCTATTGGTTCGGGCAGAAACTGAGCAAGACCTACTGAGCCGGGATGCCGGCTACCAACCCGAAAAGGCTTAGAGCATGCAAAGCGCTTATAGACCCATCCGCCTGGCCCTGTTGGGCGCCGGTTCTGTTGGCTCTCAGGTAGCAAGGCTGCTACTAGAGAATGGGGCCGAGTTGGCCTTGCGTGTTGGAGCACCCTTAGAGCTTTCTGGGATCGCTGTTCGAGACCTTGAGGCCAAGCGGGACACGGATCTGCCTCAAGAGCTCTTTACCACTGACGCCGAGTCTTTGATTCTGGGGTCCGACATAGTTATCGAGCTGATTGGGGGGATTGAGCCAGCCAAGTCGTTAATTAGCTTGGCGCTGAATTCCGGTGCCGATGTCATAACCGCGAATAAGGCACTGATGGCCGCCCATGGCCCAGAGTTATTAGATCTTGCTCACCAGCTTGGAGCGCAGCTTTACTATGAGGCAGCTGTTGCAGGGGCTATTCCAATCATTCGCCCCTTGCGGGAGTCATTGGCCGGGGACAAGGTGAACCGGGTGATGGGTATCGTCAACGGGACCACGAACTTTATTTTGGATCGCATGGAATCCACCGGAGCAAATTTCTCTGACGCTCTGGCTGAGGCGACTGATTTGGGGTATGCCGAAGCCGATCCGACCGCGGACATCGAGGGCTTTGACGCGGCCAGCAAAGCTGCGATTCTCGCCTCTTTAGCCTTTCACTGTGAAGTACCGGTTGAGTCGGTTTACCGAGAGGGTATTAGCTCGATCACAGCGGCGCAGATCGAGACCGCGCGAGAGGCTGGTTATTGCGTGAAGCTCTTGGCAATTTGCGAGCGAATTGAGCAGGATGGCCTAAGCGGAGTCGTGGCTCGGGTTCACCCAACACTTATTCCCCTAACCCATCCATTGGCCGCTGTGCGCGGTGCTTATAACGCAGTCTTTGTGGAAGCCGAATCGGCTGGGGAACTAATGTTTTACGGCGCTGGCGCAGGGGGCCCCGAGACCGCTTCGGCAGTTTTGGGTGATTTAGTTTCAGCGGCAAAGCGTCACATTGCAGGAGGCCCCGGTTTGGCAGATTCAGTTCATGCCAATCTCGAGATTCTGCCAGTTCAATTTGTGACTACCAGGTTCCAGATCACATTGCAGGTGCAGGACCTGCCCGGGGTATTGGCCGCGGTTGCATCGGTGTTCGCGCTGAATGATGTAAGCGTAGAGACGGTGTCTCAATCATCTTCGGGTAAGCGTGGAGCCGCTCTTTTGACCGTGATGACCCACCAAGCTCTCGAATCCGACCTAGAGCGGGTCGTGCTCAAACTTAGAGAAAGTGATGCGGTGCAGAACGTTAACTCTGTGATCCGCGTGGAGGGTGTGTAATGGCTCATCAATGGCGTGGGGTTATCCGAGAGTATTTTGACCGGCTCCCCTTTAATGAGGGTGATCCAATCATCACTCTGGGTGAGGGCGGCACCCCGCTGATTCTTGCACCGGCGCTCGCAAAACTATTAGATGTGGGCCAGGTGCACCTGAAATATGAAGGCATGAACCCAACCGGTTCATTCAAGGATCGCGGAATGACCACCGCTGTTTCCAAGGCTGCGCTTCATGGAGCAAAGGCAGTAATCGCAGCTTCTACCGGGAACACCTCGGCCGCTGCGGCAGCTTATGCGGTGGCAGCTGGAATGCAGTCGGTAGTTTTGGTGCCCGCCGGAAAGATTTCTTGGGGAAAACTATCGCAGGCCGTTGCGCACAAGGCTCAGATTCTGCAGGTCAAGGGAAACTTCGATGACTGCCTTCGCTTAGCTCGTGAGCTGAGTCAGGGCTACCCGGTGTTTTTGGTGAACTCAGTCAACCCGGATCGGCTCCAGGGCCAAAAGACCGCCGCTTTTGAGGTGTTTGATGCTCTTGGCTATGCACCCGATTTGCACGCCATGCCACTTGGTAACGCGGGTAACATTTCGGCTTACCACTTGGGCTATAAAGAGGAAAGGGAGATCGGTAGGATTTCCCAAATGCCAAAGCTCTGGGGAATCCAAGCGGCTGGTGCCGCTCCTTTTATCACGGGCTCCCCAGTTCTGAAGCCAGAAACAATCGCGACCGCCATCAGAATTGGAAACCCGGCATCTTGGGATCTGGCGCAGGCCGCGAAGACTGAAACCGACGGGGCCTTTGGCTCGGTTACGGATAAAGAGATCTTGTGGATGCACCGATTTTTATCCCAAGAAACCGGTGTCTTTGTTGAGCCCTCAAGTGCCACCGGCGCAGCCGGTTTATACAAGGCTTTTCTCCAGGGCACCTTGCCAAAGGTGGAGAACATAGTTATCACCGTTACCGGTCACGGGCTCAAGGATCCAGACTGGGCCTTGAAGACCGAAGCGGGAAAAAAGATTAAGCCCAAAAAAGTCGCAGCACTGGCGACATCGGTAGCTGAAATTCTAGGGCTGGAGAAAAATAAGTGAGCAAATATCTAGTCAAGGTCCCGGCTACCAGCGCTAACCTCGGTCCCGGGTTTGACACTTTGGGCATGGCGCTTTCTTTTTATGACACCTACGAGCTAGAAGTTATTGAAAGCGGCCTCAGGATTGAGGTTTTGGGGGAGGGTGCTAAAGATGTCGCAACCGACGAAACGAACCTGATTTATTCATCGATGAAGCATGTCTTTGTTGCGCTAGAAAAAACGGTTCCAGCAGTCTCCATCACCTGCCATAATTCAATTCCGCACGGCCGCGGCATGGGTTCTTCGGGTGCAGCAGTCGCTGGAGGGGTGATGCTGGCCGCCGCCTTGCTAAAAGCTGAAATCGAATTATCGGAGCAGCAGCTGTTGGAGTTTGCTACCCAAATCGAGGGACACCCGGATAACGTGGCGCCGGCATTATTTGGTGGATTAACGATTGCTTGGGTTGACCAGAATGGTCCGCGCCATAAAAAACTCACCGTTCACCGCGGTGTTTCCCCCTTGGTATTAGTTCCTGCAAATCAAATGTCCACGAAATTGGCTAGAAGCCTGCAGCCCGATTCGGTCCCTTACGATGATGCCGTTTTCAACGTTTCCCGGTCAGCACTTTTAGTGGCCGCCTTGGTTCAGAGTCCGGAGTTACTGCTTGCCGCAACCGAGGATCGACTACACCAAACTTATCGAGCCAGTGCGATGCCGGAGACTGGCGATTTAATTAGCCAGCTTCGGGAACTTGGTCACCCGGCCGTTGTTTCGGGGGCCGGTCCTTCGGTATTGGTGCTTGAAGACGATCCTAAAAAGCGCCTTGCAGCAATCAAATTTGTTGCAGAAAAGTTTCCCACCTGGCGAGCCCTAACCCTTGCAGTTGACTACAAAGGTGCTAGTGTTGAAGCGCAGCATGGATCAGGCAGCTAAACGCCCCACTGCATTTATCTCGAAATTCTTTATAAACGGCCCAAAGCGCCGCGTAGAAATGAGCAATCAAACAAATGGATGAAATCCAACAAGACAAGCCTGTAAAGCGCGTTAGACGCGCCACCAGTTCTTCAGCTTCAAAAGAATCAACAACCGAAACAAAAGCGCCATCTGAACCCAAGGCCCAAGCGCGTCAGGCTTCAGATTCAAAGCCAGCGGCCCGCCGCCGCTCAGCAGTAAAGGCCGAGGGCGCCGAGACGGCTAATAAGCCGGAGGCCTCAAGTGCCCCTGAAAGCTCCGACAAGTCCGAAGCGCCAGCCAGACGGGGCAGACAAAGCCCGCAGCGGGCGGATTCGACGAAGACCGACGGTGGTTCAGAAAACTCCGGTAAGTCAGAGAAGTCCGACTCTCCAGCTAGACGCGACCGTCAGGGCTCGGATGCTAATCGCAATGACTCCAATAAGTCGGATTCAAACAAGACCGATGGTGGCTCTGATAAGTCGGAGGGTCGCGAAGACCGCGAGACTCGAAGCACAGATCGCGATAATTCTCGCAACGATCGCGACGATGACCGTCGCGGTGGTCGCTCCTCATCTAATAACAGCAATAACCGCCGCGGTCGTTACCGCGATCGTGACCGTCGTGGCCGTCCAGGTGGCCAGGATGAGCAAGAGCCGGAAATATCTGAGGATGATGTCTTAGTGCCGGTTGCAGGAATCTTAGATGTGCTCGAGAACTACGCCTTCTTGCGCACTTCGGGTTACCTTCCAGGTCCGAACGACGTTTATGTGTCTTTGGGGCAGGTCAAAAAATACGGTATGCGCAAAGGCGACGCCATTATTGGCTCAATCCGTCAGCCTCGCGATGGCGAGAGCCTGAACCAGCGTCAGAAGTTCAATGCCCTAGTCAAGGTGGAGTCGGTAAACGGCCAGACTCTTGAAGAAGCGGCTAATCGTGTTGAGTTTGGCAAGCTAACTCCTTTATATCCAGACACTCGATTGCGTCTAGAGACAGAGAGCAAGCGACTTTCCACCAGGATTATTGATCTTGTGGCTCCGATTGGTAAGGGCCAGCGCGGTCTGATTGTTTCGCCACCGAAGGCCGGTAAGACCCTGGTGTTGCAGGCAATTGCAAACGCAATTTCAACCAACAACCCAGAGGTTCACCTCATGGTTGTCTTGGTTGACGAGCGCCCTGAAGAAGTTACCGACATGCAGCGCACCGTCAAGGGTGAGGTTATTGCTTCCACCTTCGACCGCCCGGCAGAAGACCATACAACCGTTGCAGAGTTAGCCATTGAGCGTGCTAAGCGCTTGGTTGAGCTGGGCCACGATGTGGTTGTGCTCTTGGACTCAATCACCCGTTTGGGTCGCGCCTACAACCTAAGTGCTCCACCCTCGGGCCGAATTCTTTCCGGTGGTGTCGATTCTGCGGCTCTCTACCCACCAAAGCGCTTCTTTGGAGCGGCTCGAAACATCGAGTTCGGTGGCTCGTTGACCATTTTGGCAACCGCCTTGGTTGAAACCGGATCAAAGATGGATGAGGTTATTTTCGAGGAGTTCAAGGGAACCGGAAACATGGAACTTCGCCTATCTCGCCAGCTGGCCGATAAGCGAATCTTCCCCGCCGTTGACATCAACGGTTCTGGAACTCGTCGCGAAGAGATGCTAATGAGTCAGCAGGAGACCAAGATCATTTGGAAACTTCGCCGTGCCCTAGCTGGCTTGGACCAGCAGCAGGCTCTCGAGCTTGTGCTTTCTCGACTCAAAGACACCTCCTCAAACGTTGAGTTCTTGCTCAAGCTTGAGAAGTCAATGCCGGTGCCTTCAGAGTCAGACTCGGAGTAATTTTGTTAGATTCGCTTGCAGGTCTTCGGGCTGAGCACGCGAAGTTGCAAGAGCAACTCAGCGACTCGGCGGTTCACGGCAATCCAGCTTTAGCCAAGAAGCTGAATCGTCGCTACGCCGAACTCTCGGCAATGATGTTGGCGGAATCGAACGCAATCCAGCTAACCGATGATTTGGCAGCAGCCAGGGAGTTGGCCAAGGAGGATGAGGCGTTTGCCGAGGAGCTTCCTCTAATAGAGCAACAACTGCACGAGGCTCAGGAGAAACTCAAACGCCTGCTGATTCCGCGCGACCCAGATGACGGTAGGGATGTCATCATGGAAATCAAGGCCGGTGAGGGTGGAGCCGAATCCGCGCTGTTCGCTGGCGACCTATTGCGGATGTATTTGCACTATGCGACATCTAAGGGTTGGAAATCGGAGATTCTCGATCGCACTGAGAGCGATCTTGGCGGAATCAAAGACGTCCAGATCGCCCTAAAGTCGAATTCCACCGACCCCTCTCAGGGGGTTTGGGCGCACCTAAAGTATGAGGGTGGCGTGCATCGGGTTCAGCGAGTGCCAGTTACTGAGACTCAGGGTCGCATTCACACCTCAGCAGCCGGTGTTTTGGTATTTCCCGAGGTTGATGCCCCCGAAGAAGTCGAGATTTCGCAAAATGATCTTCGCATTGATGTATTTCGTTCTTCCGGCCCAGGCGGTCAGTCGGTGAATACCACCGACTCGGCAGTGCGCATCACTCACTTGCCAACCGGCATTGTGGTTTCGATGCAGAATGAGAAGTCGCAGTTGCAAAACCGCGAGGCTGGAATGCGAGTGCTTCGCGCCCGTATTTTGGCCGCTCAGCAAGAGGCTGCTGAGGCGGAGGCATCAGCTGCCAGAAGGTCCCAGGTTCGAAGCGTGGACCGTTCTGAGCGAATCCGGACCTATAACTTTCCAGAGAACCGGATAGCTGATCACCGCACCGGGTATAAGTCCTACAACTTGGATCAGGTCATGGATGGCGCGCTTGAGCCGATTGTCATCTCGGCTATCAAGATGGATGAAGAAGCTCGATTGCAAGCTCTTTCGGGTGAATAATGCTCATCCAAGATGCCATCAGTCAAGCGACGATAACCCTGACCAGGGCCGGTGTAATAAGCCCAGCCGTTGATGCGCAGTGGCTTATGGCGCATGTAAAGAAGATTGGTAGGGGAGACCTCGGGGTACTAATCGCCGTTCAGCAGGATTTATCGGCGGTGCACGAAGCTTTATTTTTTGAGCTCATTGCCATCAGGGCAAAGCGAATCCCACTGCAACACATAACCGGAGTCTCGGGCTTTCGAGCTCTGGAACTTCAGGTTGGCAAAGGGGTTTTTATTCCGCGCCCTGAAACAGAGATGGTTGTTCAGTACGCGATTGATTTTCTAAGCACTCTGCCTCATGGTGGCAAGGCGATCGACCTTGGCACCGGCTCCGGCGCCATTGCCCTGGCCATGGCCACCGAGGTGCCAAACATTCAGGTCACGGCTGTGGAGCTCTCCGAGGATGCTGCTTTTTTTGCACGTAAAAATATCGCTAGGTATGCACCTGAAACTAAATTATTAGTTGGTCCAATGGCTGATGTGTGCGCCAAGCTCGAGACGGATTTTGATGTTTTGATTTCCAACCCCCCTTACATCCCATCCGGGGCAATTCCCATTGACCCCGAGGTTCGAGATCACGATCCCGAACTTGCGCTTTACGGCGGAGTGGATGGGCTGGATGTGATTCGACAGATTTCTGAAATCGGCATGCGAATTTTGAGGCCCGGAGGTTTTTTGGTTTTGGAGCACGCCGATGGTCAATCTGAATTGGTGCGTGAATTACTATTGAGCGCAGGCTGGCGATTGGTGTCGCCTCATAAAGATGCTAATTTCAGATTTCGTACTGTCACTGCGGTGCGATAGGAGGCAATAATGCAGCGAATTTACGACTGCTCGGTAGATACCGATCTGCTTTCAGGTTTCCGCCAGGCCAAAGTTGCTCTGGGCCGGGGTGAGCTTGCGGTGATTCCAACCGACACTCTTTACGGCCTTGCCGCAGATGCCTTTAATGTCAAGGCGGTGGAGCTACTGCTCAGCACCAAAGGGCGCAACAGAACCTCACCGCCACCGGTGTTGATTCCCAAAATAGAGACGCTCTCGGCATTGGCCGCGGACTTGCCATTGGTGGCCAATCAGCTAGCGGCAAAGTTCTGGCCCGGCGCTCTCACTATGATTCTCAAGTCCCAGGCTTCGCTGTCATGGGATCTTGGGGACACTAAGGGCACCGTGGCCCTAAGGATGCCAGACCACAAGCTCACGTTAGCCCTCTTGGAGGATGTTGGCCCACTCGCTGTGTCGAGTGCAAATCTCTTCGGCCACCCAGCCGCCACCAATGCACAAGAGGCCTATCAATATTTCACTGACAAAGTTCCGGTATATCTGAATGCCGGTCCATCGCCGGTAGGCAAACCATCGACTATCTTGGATCTCACTCAGGTAAGAGACGGTGAGCCGATTCGAGTGCTGCGTCAAGGATCTATATCGCTGGAGGCAATCCGCGAGGTCATCGGAGATATCGAGCTCGAGGTCGACTAATGAGGGCCTATCTGCTGGTAGCTCTCATCACGGCTTTGGTGACCTATTTGGCAACCTGGGGTGTTCGCCTCTTTGCAAAGAAATTTAATATTCAACCTGCAATTCGAGAGCGTGACGCTCACAAGGCTCCCACGCCAAGAATTGGCGGTCTGGGAATGTTCGTTGGCCTGATTGCGGGATTAGCTGCGGCCGCTAGCTTCGGTTGGTTTGAATCAATCTTTGTGAATCCTGGGCCAATTTGGGCTCTTTTAGGCGCTAGCAGTGTAATTATCTTGGTCGGCCTTCTTGATGATCTGATTGATCTGGACTGGACTGCAAAAATGGGCGGGCAGATGGTGGCTGGTTGGATTCTGGCATCCTCCGGAGTGCAAATCGTCTCACTGCCGATTGGCGGTCTGACGGTTGGAAGTTTTGGAGTGTCGCTGGCTATTACGGTGTTTGTTGTGGTGCTGGTGATGAACGCCGTCAACTTTATTGATGGCCTTGACGGTTTGGCGACCGGCGTTGTGGCCATTGGAACGCTGGCTTTTTTTATCTACAGCTACCTATTGGCTCAGCAGTCCACGCCAACAAACTTCTTCTCAACCGCCGGACTCATTTCCGCCATCATCTTGGGCATGACCGGCGGTTTCATTTTTCACAACTGGCGCCCGGCGAAAATTTTCATGGGGGACTCCGGAGCGATGCTTTTAGGTCTACTGATGGCGGCATCCGCAATTACAGTGACCGGCTCAATAGACCCAGGCACAGTAACCCGCAATGACCTTTTGCCAGCTTTGATCCCACTTGTTCTGCCAGTTTTCATCTTGCTATTGCCACTTCTGGACCTCTTGTTCGCCGTGATTCGAAGGCTAAGTCGTGGGCAGTCTCCCTTCGCGGCTGATCGGGAGCATCTGCATCACCAATTGCAAGATTTGGGCCATACCCACCAGGGTGCTGTGTTGGTTTTTTATCACTGGACAGCTTTGGTTTCCACCACGCTTCTGCTATTTTTCTGGTTCGATTTAGCTCTGGTGCTAATTATTTTCGGGGCTTGGCTAATCTTGGCTTTAGTTCATACCTACTGGCCAGTTTTCAAAAAGGTTCGTAAATTCAGAAAGGCAAGAAGTGAAAAATAGTTCTGGCGCCATGTTCAAGAAGGCCTTGATTTTTACCTCCGTGCTAGTTGGGCTAATTGCACTCTTAGGAGTGGGCATCGGCTACTTAGCAGTTGGGGCCATCGCAATTGCCTCCGCCTTGATTGGCTCCGGGGTAGCACTCGTGTTTTCCAGTGTCACCATCTTGAGCATCTGGCTCGGATCTAAGCTCAGCCTAAATGGCTTTTTCGCGCTCTTGATGGGAGGTTGGCTGGTCAAATTTGTGGTTTTTGCTTTGGTACTGAGTACCTTAATAGGGGCAGAATTTATTTCTGGGCCGGTGCTGTTTTTCGCCGTGGTGGCCTCGGTTATGGGGACTTTGGCCATTGAGAGCTGGGTAGTGTTGCGCACTCGAGTGCAAACAATCTCCTGAAGCGAACGAATTTAGCTAAAGCGGCAAAATTCTTCTGAAGTCTCTTATAAACTGCTACTGATTCCAACTCAAGACTTGCGCAGCATAGCTACGCACCCGATTTAGGAGAACGATGCTGTTAAGATCGCTAACCCTGATCGCGGCCGAGGGATCTGAGTTTGTTCCTCCCACGATTTTCGAGTTCTATCCTGAGATAGTCGCTTTCGAAGGAACTATTTTCGCGATAAACAGAATTATGATGATCCGTTTAATCGTCATGGTCTTGCTCATTATCGTTTTTTTGCTGTGGACCAGAAAATTTAACCAAGCCGTCAAGACTGGGAATGTTGTTCCTGGCCGCTTCCAGGTTCTTGGTGAGATGGCCCTGAATTTCGTGAGAAAGTCCATTGCGCATGATCAACTCGGTGAAAAAGACGGAGAGCGCTTTTTACCGCTTCTGACAACCATCTTCTTTATGGTGCTGGGTATGAACATCACTGGAGTTATCCCCTTCGCAAACATTGCTGGCACATCCGTAATCGGCGTACCTCTGGTTTTGGCCCTAGCCGCTTACGTAACATTTATTTACGCTGGAATGCGCAAGCATGGAGTCAAATTTTTCAAGAACTCCTTATTTCCGCAGGGAGTTCCCAAGGTGTTCTACTTGCTGGTGACCCCGATCGAATTTCTTTCAACCTTCATTCTTCGGCCGGTGACCCTTGTGCTTCGTCTTCTGATGAACATGATTGCGGGTCACCTTTTGCTCGTCCTGTGCTTTTCTGCCACCCAGTTCTTCTTCTTTGAAGCGGATGGCCTATTTAGGCTCTTCGGTGCGGGTACATTGGTATTTGGGTTTGCTTTCACGCTCTTCGAAATTCTGGTTTCAGTTCTTCAGGCATACGTTTTCACACTTCTGACCACTGTCTATATTCAGTTGGCATTGGCAGACGAACACTAATTCGGCAACCGTCGAAGATAACCCCACGGAAGGAAATCAAGTGGACGCAGTAAACATTGCCGAACTAACCGGCAACATCGCAGTAATTGGTTACGGTCTTGCAGCAATCGGGCCTGGTATCGGTGTAGGACTTGTGGTTTCAAAGACCATTGAATCGATCGCCCGCCAGCCAGAGCTCGCAGGTCGCTTGCAGGTCACAATGTGGCTTGGAATCGCGTTTACCGAGGCTCTAGCCCTAATCGGTCTAGCAACCCCGTTCATTTTCGCTTAAGGAATACCCGATGATTTTAAGGATTCTTGCAGCAGCAGCCCCGGAGGGTGCCGAGGCACCGAACCCGCTGCTGCCTGCTAGCTATGACATCCTCTGGTCATCCGTTGTCTTTGCGATTCTTTTGGTTTTCTTTTGGTTCAAGGTTCTTCCTGGATTCAAAAAAATGCTAGATGAGCGTGCCAAGGCAATTGAAGGCCGGTTAGCTGAGGCTGAAGCCGCACAAGCTGCTGCTGAGGAGCGCACCCTTGCGGTTGAAGCAGAGCAGGCCAAGCTTCGCGCGGAGTCCTCATCGATCCGTGAAGAGGCTAGGACTGAAGGCGCCGCCATTCTTTCAGAAATGAAGGCGCAAGCTGCCTCGGAATCTGAGCGGCTGGCACTGCAGGCTAAAGCATCTCTAGAGGCTGAGCGCGACAGCGCCGTTAAGGCACTTCGTGCTGAAATCGGTGGGCTCGCAATCGACCTTGCTTCTCGAATTGTTTCGGCAAAACTGCAGGATGACGAGGTGGCCAATAAGGTTGTCGACGATTTCATAGCAGAACTAGCGGGCAAGAAGGCATAAGTGGCTTCCAGCACTAGAGCATCAAAAATAGCAGCGGAGCAAGCTCTGGCTGAAATTGGTAGCGCAAATCTCAACACGGCGGCAGAGCTATTCGCTATTGCAAATGCGTTGCAACTTTCCAAGCAACTGCGCTTATTGCTCTCGGACACTTCCGCCGAGGCGAAAACTAAAGATGAAATTGTTGCCAAGGTTTTTGGACCAAAGGTATCAAGTGAATCCTTGGCTCTGATGATGGTGCTGGCGAAACTTCGGTGGTCAAAAACTCGCGACCTTCCAGCAGCCTTGGAGGAGCTGGGAGTGCGTGTAATTGCCCAAAATGCAGGATCAATGGAGGCTCTGCAGGCCGAGATTTTCCAGGTTCAGCAGCTAGTTTCTTCGGATCCAGAGTTAGAGCTTGCACTTGCCAACACCCGTGCGACGGTCGCCCAGAAACAACTCCTGATTCATGCGCTCACTTTTGGCAAAATCAATGAGAGTGCTCAAGCCTTAGTTCAGCAGGGCCTTGAGTCCAAAAGCTTCAAGCGTTACGCCGATGTCCTGGAGCAGTTCAGCAAGTGGCTCGCTCGATTTGCCGGAGAGTCTGTTGCTCACATCAGGGTTGCTCACCCTTTGAGCGCAAGTCAGTTGGAACGCTTGGGCGAAGCGTTGAACAAAAGTTTTGGAAAGAAGCTTCAGCTCAACGTTGAGTTGGACAAAGAAATTATTGGCGGCGTTCACATTTCAGTGAACGGCGTGGTCATTGACCAAACCGTAGGTACCAAACTAAATCAAGCAAGATTGCAACTCTCTTGAGTTCAAAAACCAACCAGAAGCAGAGGAACCAATGTCAGAGCTAAAGATCAGCCCGAATGAGATTCGGGACGCGCTGAAGGACTTCGTTTCGTCCTATTCCCCAAAGGGGTCGGACAAGCAAGAAGTCGGCTACGTCATAGACGGCGCTGACGGCATCGCACACGTCGAGGGATTGCCGGGTGCGATGGCCAATGAGCTTTTGCGCTTCGCAGATGGCACCTTGGGCTTGGCGCTGAACCTTGACGAGCGCGAAATCGGTGTCGTTGTGCTGGGCGAGTTCGCTCAAATCGAAGAGGGCATGGAGGTTTACCGGACCGGTGAAGTTCTGTCGGTTCCAGTAGGCGATGGTTTCATGGGCCGCGTGGTCGACCCTCTGGGTAAGCCAATTGATGGTCTAGGCGAGATTAAGAGCGAGGGAACTCGTGCTTTGGAGCTTCAAGCCCCAGGTGTCATGGATCGCAAGAGCGTTCACGAGCCACTGCAGACCGGCATCAAGGCGATTGACGCCATGATTCCGGTTGGTCGCGGTCAGCGTCAGCTAATCATTGGTGACCGCCAGACCGGCAAGACCGCAATTGCGGTCGATGCAATTATCAACCAGCGCGCCAACTGGGCATCGGGAGATGTCAACAAACAGGTTCGCTGCATCTATGTTGCAATTGGGCAAAAAGGTTCTACCATCGCGGGCGTCAAGGCCGCTTTGGAAGAAGCCGGAGCCATGGAGTACACAACTATCGTGGCCTCTCCGGCTTCTGACCCAGCTGGCTTTAAGTATCTAGCCCCCTACACCGGCAGCGCCATTGGGCAGCACTGGATGTATGGCGGCAAGCACGTGCTAATTGTCTTTGATGACCTTTCAAAGCAGGCCGAAGCCTACCGCGCAGTTTCACTACTACTTCGTCGTCCACCAGGCCGTGAGGCTTACCCTGGAGACGTCTTTTACCTGCACTCTCGCTTATTGGAGCGTTGCGCCAAGCTTTCGGATGCCATGGGCGCCGGTTCGATGACCGGGCTACCAGTCATCGAAACCAAAGCCAACGACGTATCTGCATTCATTCCGACCAACGTGATTTCGATCACCGACGGTCAGATCTTCTTGCAATCCGACCTCTTCAACGCCAACCAGCGCCCAGCTATCGACGTCGGTATCTCGGTGTCTCGTGTCGGTGGAGCGGCTCAGGTTAAGGGAATCAAGAAGGTTTCCGGAACTCTGAAGCTTGAGCTTGCTCAGTACCGCTCACTAGAGGCTTTCGCAATGTTCGCATCTGATCTAGATGCCGCAAGTCGCAAGCAGCTAGCCCGCGGCGCACGCCTGACAGAGCTTCTAAGACAACCTCAGTATTCTCCTTACCCTGTTGAGGACCAGACGGTTTCAATTTGGGCGGGTACTACCGGTGAGCTCGACGATGTCCCAGTGCAGGACATTTTGCGCTATGAGCAGGAGTTCTTGGAGTACCTCAGAAGAAACACCAAAACTCTAGATGTTATCCGGGAGACCGAGAAGCTTGAGGATGACACCATTGCCGAGCTCAAAAAGGCAACGGAGCACTTCAAGAAGTCGTTCCAGACACATGACGGGGAATCCCTTGTCAAAGTCGGTAAAGAGAGTGTCGAGGCCCTTGAGGATTCCGAAATCGGCCAAGAGAAAATCGTTCGCCAAAAGCGATAGTCAGGTAAAGGAAATCTAATGGGAGCGCAACTTCGGGTCTATCGGCAGAAAATTAAATCTGCCAAGACGACCAAGAAGATTACCCGTGCCATGGAGTTGATCTCGGCATCGAGAATTCAAAAGGCACAGCAGCGGGTGGCTGCGTCGAATCCCTATACCCGGGCTGTAACTCGCGCGGTATCGGCGGTTGCAACGCACTCAGAGATCTCGCACCCGTTGGTAAATAAGGTTGAGAACCCCAAACGCGCTGCGATTGTGGTTTTTACTTCCGATCGGGGGCTGGCTGGAGCTTTTTCTACAGGGGCTCTCAAGGAGGCCGATCAGCTTGCCCAGAAACTAGCTGATGATGGGCAGGAAGTTACTTCTTACCTGGTCGGTCGCAAGGCGGTAGCCTATTTCAACTTCCGCAAACGAGAGGTTGTCCGCAAGTGGATTGGTGGCACAGATTTGCCACAGATCACCGTGGCTCGTGAGATCGCAGCAGAGGTTTTGGAGGCGTTCAATTCGCCTACTGAATCTGGCGGCGTGGATGAAATCTACCTGGTGGGAAACCGCTTTGTGTCGATGATTCTGCAAGAACCCACCACAGTTCGACTTTTACCTCTTGAAGTTGTTGAAGAAGAGGTCTCGGATCAATCTGAGATTTTGCCACTTTATGAGTTTGAGCCAGAGGTTGAATTAGTGCTTGATGCACTGCTCCCGGTCTACATTGAAAACCGGATTTTCAACGTGATGCTGCAGTCCGCAGCTGCTGAGCACGCCGCTCGACAAAAATCTATGAAGAGCGCAACCGACAACGCAGACAAGCTAATCCAGAACTTCACCCGCTTGGCAAACGCAGCCCGCCAAGCAGAAATCACCCAGCAGATTTCGGAGATCGTTGGTGGCGCTGACGCGCTTGCAACGGTGTCCGAGGACTAAGAGAGAGAAAGCACAATGGCGCAGAGCACAAAAACAGCAACGGGTCGTATCGCAAGAGTAAATGGACCGGTGGTGGATATCGAGTTTCCGCACGATTCAATCCCGGGAATTTACAACGCCCTGACCACCGAGATTGTTCTTGGTGAGAAAACTTCGAAGATCACCCTTGAGGTTGCCCAGCACCTCGGCGATGACTTGGTTCGTGCGATTGCTTTGAACCCAACCGATGGTCTGGTTCGCGGTCAAGACGTGCACGACACTGGCGCACCAATCTCTGTTCCGGTTGGAGATGTAACCAAGGGGCACGTGTTCAACGTCATCGGTGACGTACTGAATCTTGAGCCTGGTGAAAAACTCGAAATCAAGGAGCGCTGGCCAATTCACCGCACTCCACCAGCTTTCGATCAGCTTGAAGCAAAGACAACGATGTTCGAAACCGGTGTCAAGGTAATTGACCTTTTGACCCCTTATGTTCAGGGTGGAAAAATCGGGCTATTCGGCGGTGCCGGTGTTGGTAAGACTGTTTTGATTCAGGAAATGATTTACCGCGTTGCTGAGAACCACGATGGTGTTTCGGTATTCGCCGGTGTCGGTGAGCGTACCCGTGAGGGCAACGACCTGATTGAGGAGATGAAAGAGGCCGGGGTTCTTGAAAAGACCGCACTGGTCTTTGGCCAGATGGATGAGCCACCCGGGACGCGTCTTCGCGTTGCGCTTTCGGCTTTGACCATGGCGGAGTACTTCCGCGATGTTCAGGGTCAGGACGTGCTCTTGTTCATTGACAACATCTTCCGCTTCACCCAGGCCGGTGCCGAGGTTTCAACTCTCTTGGGGCGCATGCCATCAGCCGTTGGTTACCAGCCGAACTTGGCCGATGAGATGGGCATTCTTCAGGAGCGCATCACCTCGACTCGTGGTCACTCTATTACTTCGCTTCAGGCGATCTACGTGCCAGCAGATGACTACACCGACCCGGCTCCTGCAACTACCTTCGCTCACTTGGATGCCACAACGGAGCTAAGTCGTGAGATTGCTGCTAAGGGCCTATACCCAGCGGTTGACCCGCTGACTTCTACTTCACGCATCTTGAACCCCGCTTATATTGGCAAGGATCACTACGACACTGCGATTAGGGTCAAAGCCATTCTGCAGAAGAACAAGGAGCTCCAGGAAATCATCGCAATTCTGGGTGTCGAGGAGCTTTCTGAGGAAGACAAGATCACGGTTTCCAGGGCGCGCCGGATTCAGCAATTCCTGTCGCAGAACACGTTCATGGCCACCAAGTTCACCGGAGTTCCGGGTTCCACGGTCACCCTGAAGGACACCGTGGAGGGCTTCACAATGATCGCCAATGGCGACCTGGACCACGTTCCAGAGCAAGCCTTCTTTAACTGCGGTGGCATTGACGATGTTATGAAGGCCTATGACCGAATCCAAAAGGACTTGGCATAGTGGCGAACCTGATCCAGGTAAGCCTGGTCTCTCAAGATTCACCGGTGTGGTCCGGGGAGGCCACAATGGTGGTTGCTAAGACCACAGTGGGTGAGATCGGCTTGCTAGCGGGACATGAGCCATTTTTGGCAATCCTGACCGCTGGTGAGATCCGCATCACAACTGATTCTGGCGTTATCAAAGCCGAGACCAGCGAGGGTGGTTTTTTGTCCATGGAAAACAACATCGTTACCGTGGTGGTCAGGGATGCACACCTGGTTAAGTAATTGCTAATACTGCTGCCGCCGTCCGAGACCAAGCGTCCTGGCGGCGTTGGTGTTTCTATGAAATACCAGGCAATTATTTGGGCGTCGTTAGACCCAACGCGTGAGTCGATAATTCGAGCACTTGAAAAAGCTTCTAAGAATGAATCCTTAGCCGAGAGGGTTCTAAAACTTGGCAAACGTAATTTGCACGAAGCAAAAGCAAACCTAGAGCTTCACACTTCACCCACTATGCCGGCTCTGGCTAGGTATTCCGGGGTTCTTTACGAGGCATTGGGATACGACACTCTTACAAAGTTCGGGCTTCAAAGGGCTAAGGAGCAACTCTTTATTCAATCTGCTCTCTTCGGACTTCTTCCTGCAACCGAGCAGATTCCTTTCTACAGGCTCTCTGCTACTACCTTGCTTCCCGGAATCTCAATCAAGAAGCTCTGGCCGATTGCTCATGAGGAGCTGGTTTGGCCAAGACTTTCTGGTCCGATTATCGACATGCGGTCGAAGGCTTATATCGAGTTAGCACCGATTCCAAAATCTATAGAGAGTTATCAGGTTGAGGTTCTAGATGAACAAAGTGGTAGCGCTCTTAATCACTTCAATAAAAAGGCCAAGGGCGCTTTCACGCGGGTAGCCCTTGAGGGCGGACTTTCAAGCATTGATGATGTCGCTGGAGTAGCAGAAAAAGCCGGCCTCAAATCTGAATTTGAGACCGGCGTAATCCGATTGATTGTTCCTATGGGGTTCTAGCCCTGAGCTGGATCAACTTCGATTTTCAGGTTTTCAGGACTGAACTCCACTGGGTCGTAGAGTTCGATGACGCCCTCTTCTAAGCTGATGACTGCGTCAAACCAGCCCTGATTATTGTGTAGGAGGTATCCCGGGACTAGCCATACTCCACCATTTTTATCGTAAATCATGAGCATGGCCGCAGTGGATTTTTCAATTGTTAGTTTCACAATTCGAACTTCTGGCTGTGATTCGGTTGGGCTGGAATCTCCAGTAACTTTGAGTTCGGATTCGGCTGGTAGAGCTTCTTGGATTCGGTTCATGCCCTCCGCATCGTAGTAAAGGTTCCAGGCGTTGCTGGAGGGACTTCCGAACCACCTGCCGTCTGAAATTCGATCCACTGCATCCAGTGGTGAGATGGTTTTGAAGTCGCCGCGCTCCACTATCTCAACGCTTTGACCGTAGGCGTAAGCCAGTTTTCCAGTGCTGTCGTATGAGATGCTCCATTCCAGTGCAGTCTCTTGACCTTCAACTTTTAGGCTTGCTGTTGCTCCGGCGCTCCATTCGTCACGATAAGTTCTGATTTCTGAGGCGCTCACTTCGAGGCCTGTGGCGCCGAATATTTCAAGAGCCTTGGCAATAACTTCGGCATTACTGGGGATCAACTCGGGAGTGGGCTCGATTGCTACATACTCGCAGGTGTCAAAGTTATCCGAACCGTCAGCACAGCGTGGCTCCTGCTGACTCCAATTGGAATACCACCAGCTACCGGTGCCGACCCAGGAGATGCCGACCTGATTATTGTCCGTACCCAATGAGAAGCTCGGATACTCCTTTGTGGACCACTCGTCCTCGCGAATCTCACCTGCGATTCCGAAAAGGGCAGCGATTTCTGCTAGGCGTTCCTCGGGGCTGCCTTTTGGCAGGAGCTGATATACATTGCCTCGTCCGGTGTCGGAAGAAACATCAGGCCCGGCCGCGTACTCATTCTCGATCCAGTATCCTGGCCAAATACCAATACTGGCGTCTGAGCCTGCCATTACTTTTGAAGTATTAGCTTCGCTCGACGCGACTTGAGGTGCCCCAGCAGCCAGCTGTATTAGAGGCTGTGTTGCGAGGTTAGCGGAAAGGGTTAGTGCCAGAGCGGTGACTGCGACCGCAGACGCCCCTCCCAGGCCGAGCCTTATTGACTTGAAGCCAAAAAAGCGTTTTGCAGTCTTTGACAGACTCGCCTTGACTACAACGGTGTGATTTAGTTCAGGAGTGTTTTGGGCCGGATCCGCAGCTTGGATGCGAATCCGGAGTTCGTCAAATTTATCGTTCATGTTAGAGAGATGTCCTAAGTTCTGATGAATTTTCAAGGGCGAGAAAGTTTTTTAGTGAGGCCTTAGCTCGAGTTAACCTGATAGCAGCAGCGTTCTCGCTTGTTTCAATAACGATGGAAATTTCCTTATTGCTGAGACCCTCCAGGGCCCATAGTGCAATTATTTCTTGCTCTTGAGGTTTGAGCTTGCCCCAGGAAGAGCCAAGCTCCATATCAGCTAAGGCAATGGACTCCGCACTTGGCGCTGAAGTCGGCGGCCGAAGGGAGTCGAAGATTCTTTTGCGATTGTCGGATTTACGACGGCTGTTTGAGATTAGATAGCGCGCGCTTTTATAAAGCCAAGGAACTTCAAAGCCCTCTGGTATTGAGTCGCGTTTTTGCCAGGCGACTTCGAATAGATCACCAGCCAGATCTTCAACCTCTGAATCCGGCACGCGACGTGCGATGAACCTGGTGATTGAACCGAGCTCGGCACGGTAAATCGCATTAAATTGTTCGGGCGTCATTTGTCCTCCTGCACTGTAAATGTAGCGAGGTGCTGAGAATTTTCAAGCAGAACGGAAACAATCTGGGGCGTGGTCTTTTACGACACCTGAGGATTGCATGAGGGCATACATTGTGGTGGGCCCAACAAAGCTGAAACCCAGTGATTTTAATTCCTTGCTAAGTGCCTTGGATTCCGGGCTTTCCGATCGGAATTCGAATTCTGCAGCAGTCTTTGTTTTGGTTTGAGACTCGTGCTTCCAAATCAGTTCGACGAGGTTGATTTTTTTATCCAAGACGATGCCAGCATTTTTTATTGTTGATTGAATCTTTGCCCGGTTGCGGATGATTCCTGGGTCTTGCATGAGCAGATCGATCTCTTGATGGCCCATGGCTGCGACTTTGGTAATTTCAAAGTTGTGAAAAGCCTTGCGAAATCCTTCACGACGGCTAAGTATCGTGATCCAGCTGAGCCCGGCTTGAAATCCTTCCAGACAGATCGCCTCAAACAGTTGCTGTTGACCACGGTTGGGATTGCCCCATTCCTCATCGTGGTATTGCAAGTAGGTGGGGTCATCAGTAACCCAACTGCAGCGGGTCAGCCCATCGGGATGAGCTCGCGTGTTCAATTTTTATACTCTATGTTTTCGTGCCAAAGGAGCCAGCGCTTGGTTTCTAGGCCCTTACCACCGGAGTAGCCAGTTATTTTAGAGTTCGAACCCAGAACTCTGTGACAGCCAATTATCAATGGCAACGGGTTGGCTCCAACCGCCGCACCGACTGCGCGAGCAGCCATGGGGCTTCCAATAGCCCTTGCTATCTCGCCATAGCTAAGGACCCGGCCCTTTTTCAGCTTTTCAATTTCTTTCCAAACCGCCATTTGAAATGCGGTCCCCGCGACTGAAATTGGAAGTTCGAATGAATCTCTATTCCCGCTAAAGAATTCGGCAATTTGTTTTTGGGCCTCATCAAGTATTTCTAGGTCCCCTGAAGTGGAGCTGAAGCTGGAGCGCTTATGGGCATCGGTCAGAATCTCGACTGTCACCAATGACCAGCTCTTTAGGCCGATGAATATGTCACCAATTGGCGAGTCGATTACTGTCGCTGCATCCAGGATCATGTTTTCCATGACATTTATTATGACGCTTTCCAGCCTTGCCGTGGAATGGGAGCTCTGGGCTGTGGATAACTTCCGGGCCGTTAGTTATCCACAAAATCACAATTCTCCGGAGACACCGTTATTTGATTTTTGGAGACTGTTCCTATGAGTCTTTTATTTTTACTGCCCAGCGCAGGTTACGGTTTATTTTTATTCATCACCCAGGGAAATCCAATTCTTCTCATTATGAGCGGCGCGATGGTTTTGGTTTACTCGCAGACGATGAAGTATCGCGACATTCCCAAAGACGCCTCGGTTTCCTTCTCAGATGAACGGGTGTATCTAGGCGATCGCAGGCTACCGCTTTTGGCGATTCTGTGGCCCGGAAAGATTCGCAACCAGGTCTTTGAGGCCGCCTTTAAAAGGAACCCGAGAGAGCTTCTTGCGAATATTGAGATCGAAGATCACGGAGTTACCCTTGCTGGGGAAAAAGTGTCCCTTGAGCCCAGCGATAGATCTCCGCACGCAATCATAATTGGACCCACCGGCTGCGGTAAGACTCAACTCATGCGCGCGGTAGTCAATAGTTTCCGCGGAGAGGTTTGGGCTGTTGACTTCAAGGGCGGGTCAGGCTTTAGGGACTTTCGGAACCTAGCCAAGCTTGCCTCGGAGGCCGATGCCCAAATGTTGGCCACGGAAATCAACGAACTCATAAACAATCGTCAACGACAGATGTTCTCTGAATCATTGTTGATAGTTGTGGATGAATTGGGTGAGGTGATGCGCCATCGAGAACTCGCTCAAGCGATTGAGCTTGTGGCCGCTAAAGGCCGGAGTCTCGGAGTATTTTTGCTGTGCGCCAATCAAACCCTTAGTCAGATACCAAGAACCATTTGGGTCAACTGTGCAATCCGAGTCGTAATTCGGGCCGACCCGGTGGATGCTGCTCAGTTAGGGCTAAAAAGCGCTACGGAGTTTGATTTGCCGAATGATCTTCGACTTGCAGCCGCCGACATTTCAGGATTCAAAACTCAGTTCTATTTTCAAATTGGCAGGGAGATAAATACTGGATCCAGTCTCGATGATCACTCGGCACGGAAAAGTTCTCCAGTTTTTCCATTGCTCGAGTTTCATGATGATGAGTTGGAAAAAACGGTCAGTTTCAGGTTATGAAAAAAGCCCCGAGGAATAGATTCCTCGGGGCTTTTTAAGACTCAGCTAAGCTTTTTCCAAGCTTCCACTAAGACGCTACGCAGTATCTGCTCGAGCTCGTTGAACTCCTTGGGCCCGATGGTCAGCGGCGGAGCCAGCTGAATCACGGGATCTCCTCGGTCATCCGCTCTGCAGTAGAGACCCGCATCGTAGAGAGCGTTATTCAAGAACCCACGCAGAATCTTTTCCGCCTCTTGGGAGTTCAGGGTCTCTTTGGTGGCCTTATTCTTCACAAGTTCGATTGCGAAGAAGTAGCCATCACCGCGAACGTCACCAACAATCGGAAGGTCCTTGAGTTTCTCGAGGGTCTGCCTGAATATCGGGGAGTTCACTCGCACGTTTTCCACCAAGCGCTCGTTATCGAAGATATCGAGATTGGCCAGTGCTACGGCGCAAGATACCGGGTGAGCTGCGAAGGTATAGCCGTGGGGGAAGATTACCTTGTCTTCTGTGAAAGGCGTAAAGAACTTCTCCTTTAGAAACAGCGCTCCAAGAGGGGCGGCCGCCGAGGTTATTGCCTTGGCGGTTACCATCATGTCCGGCTGAATGTCGTATTTGGTAGATGCGAACATCTCTCCCGAGCGCCCGAAGCCAGTAATGGTCTCATCGGCCACCAGAATCACATCGTACTTATCGCAGATCTCACGAACTCTTTTGAAGTAAGTGGGGTGTGCGGTAAAGCAACCTCCCGAGTTCTGAATTGGCTCAACGAAAAACGCGGCTACCGTTTCTGGACCCTCGAACAGAATCGCTTCCTCGAGGCGGTTTGCCGCCCAGATTCCGAACTCCTCTTCATTAGCAAATTCACCCGGTGCGCGATACCAGTTGGTATTGGGCACTCTGAAGGTTGAAGGAACCAACGGCTCAAACATCGCCTTCATGGAAGAAATACCAGTGATTGAAAGTGCTCCGTGACTTGTGCCGTGGTAGGCGGTTTGCCTGCTGATGACTTTGGTTTTCAGAGGCTTTCCCGTTAGCTTGAAATACTGCTTTGCAAGCTTCCAAGCGGTCTCATTCGCCTCACCACCTCCGGTGGTGTAAAAGATTCGAGTGAGTTCCTTTGGCGCGTATGAGAGCAACCGCTCCGCTAGTTCAATCGCCTTGGGGTGGGCGTAGGACCAGAGGGGAAAAAAGTCCAACTGCATCATCTGCTTGGCGGCGGCGTCTGCTAATTCTTGACGCCCATGCCCAGCATTTACTGCAAATAGACCAGAGAGTCCGTCGAAGACCTTGCGGCCCTTGGTGTCCCAGAGGTAGTGCCCCTCACCGCGCTCAATGATTGTCATATCATTGTCTTGGTAGGGTGCGTGGCGCGTAAAGTGCAGCCAGAGGTGGTCTTTGGCGCTTTGCTGAAGATGCTTGTCGCCAATTACTTCGCCGCTCGCTATGGCCTCGATGAGCGGCAGATCGTCACGGTCTGCTTTGGTATGGGTTGGATCAACCCTGCGCTTTCGTTTGCCAAATAGCTTGCTGAGCGCGCTTACCTTTCTGCTTTCCTGGATTGCCATGAAATATCACTTCTATTCGTTTGTTAGATGTGGCTGAAGGCTCGTCATCGAGTTCCCCAGTTGTAGAACTGCTTGTGCAGTCTCAGGTAGACGAATGTCTCCGCTGATACCACTCCGGGCAGAATCCGGATTTTTGAATTGAGAAGGGCGATCAGGTCGTCATCGTCCTCACACACCACCTCAACCAAAATATCAAAGCCGCCAGCGGTCATGACCACATAGTCAACCGCTGAAATATCGCTTAGTGCCACTGCTGTGGCCTCAACATCCCCAGAGCATTTAATGCCCACCATCGCTTGTCTTTTGAAGCCAAGTCGCATCGGGTCGGTGACTGCTACTACCTGCATCACGCCGGATTCGGTTAGTTTTTGAACTCTTTGTCTCACGGCAGCTTCTGAGAGGCCGACCACTTTGCCTATCTCGGCATATGATCTGCGGCCGTCATGCTGTAACTGCTCAATGATTAGTTTTGAGACATCATCAAGCTGGGATTCACGGGTGCGCAGCATCCTAGACATTTTTCGATTATGTCAGTGGTTTTGCCCTTTCGCAATTCAATCCGCAGTTTTTTTCCTATTTTTGTTCGAAATCAGCAGAGTTTGTCCAGAAAGCTATCGGATTGGCTATCCATTGGCTAAAGTCGGTGGAAAGTATCTCAATGAGGAGCGATTCTTGGCCATTCAAAAGCTGCAAAACTTTATTGGTGGAAAATACGTGTCGGCAAGTTCCGATCTCGCCACAGATGTCACTGATCCTTCCACCGAAGAGGTCTACGCCCACTCACCCGTCTCATCCGATTCCGATGTGCAAGATGCTTATTCGGTGGCTCAGAAGGCCTTTGTCGACTGGAGTCAAACCACACCGAGCGAGCGCCAGCTTGCCCTGTTCCGGATTGCCGATGCTCTAGAGGCTCGAGCCGAAGAGGCAGCGGACATTGAATCAAAGAACACTGGCAAGCCTCGATCCACACTGGTTGACTACGAAATTATGCCCTCCGTAGATCAGATTCGTTTTTTTGCTGGAGCTGCCAGGAACCTTGAGGGTCGTGCCACTGCGGAATATATGCGAGACCACACCTCCTCGGTTCGTCGGGAGCCAATCGGTGTCATCGGACAGGTGACCCCTTGGAACTATCCACTTAACATGGCGGTTTGGAAGTTTGCTCCGGCAATTGCGGCGGGAAACACAATCGTGTTGAAGCCCTCAGACACCACTCCAATGTCAACCTTATTTATGGCTGAGATTGCGGCGGAATTTTTACCAGCAGGTGTATTTAACGTGGTTTCGGGAAACCGTGATACCGGCCGTGCGATGGTGGAAAACAAGATTCCCCAGATGGTCTCGATCACCGGCTCGGTTCGGGCCGGAATGGAGGTTGCCAAGAGCGCAGCCTTGGATCTAAAGAGGGTCCACCTAGAGCTGGGTGGGAAAGCTCCGGTAATTGTTTTTGCAGATGCTGATTTTGAGAAGACGGCGGCCGGCATTGTGGCAGCTGGCTTTTTCAACGCCGGTCAGGACTGCACGGCTGCAACTCGGCTTCTGGTTGAGGATAAGGCTTACGACGGCTTTATGGCGGCGCTTTTGAATGAGGTCAGAACCAACGCCAAGGTCGGTGCTCCTTCCGAGGCTGACATTTTGTTTGGACCTGTTAATAACGCGAACCAACTCACTCGGATTCAGGGCTTTATAGATCGAGTGCCGGCCCACGCCAAGGTAGAAATTGGTGGAAACCGCATTGGGCCCAAGGGTTACTTCTTGGAGCCGACCGTTATTTCTGGTCTAAGGCAAAACGACGAGCACATTCAAGACGAAATCTTCGGGCCGGTGCTCACCGTTCAGCGCTTCACTGGTGACGAACAGGCTCTTGCGTGGGCCAATGACATTCAGTACGGATTGGCTTCTTCGGTTTGGACCTCTAATCACACCAGGGCAATGCGTTTTGCCAAGTACTTGGACTTTGGTGCGGTCTGGATTAACACTCACATTCCACTGGTAGCTGAGATGCCGCACGGTGGTTTTAAGCACTCTGGATATGGCAAGGACTTGTCTCACTACGGGTTTGAGGATTACACCCGTGTGAAGCACGTCATGAGCTACATCGGAGACTGAAAGTAAAATATAGGTTTCACGGGCACTTGCTAAAAGGTTTTATGACAAACTTTGCAAAGCTTTGGATTTTCAGGGTGCAGGTTCAAGGAAAGAAAATGAGCCGGTTAGAGATAGCTGGATTTAGGAGATTGCAATGATGCGAGGACTTCCTCAAGACCCAATGCTTCGCCAACTGGTTAAAGCAGCCAGAAGCCACCAGGTTTCTAGGCGCGCGGCCCTAGCTGGAATCGGAGGAACTGCGGCTGCATTATCGCTGGCCTCCTGCGCCACGGCCGAGTCGACCCTGACACCTCTGACGGATGTATCCGATTCTGAACCCGTCTTGACTTGGCACAACTGGCCCGCTTATATGGACGAGGATGAAGCGGGAAACTATCCGACTCTCTCAAGATTCGAGCAGGAAAGCGGAATCACCGTTGATTACCGCATCGAGATCGACGATAACGACACCTGGTACGCAAAGGTCAAAGACCAGCTCGAGCTCGGGCAGGATATTGGTGCAGACATTGCTTGCCCAACTGGCTGGATGGCTCAACGGCTCAAAAACTTGGGTGTAATTCAGACATTCGATGATGCAAATATGCCAAATAAGGTTGCTAACTTAGACCCCAGTTACCTTGGGTCGGCCGATGACCCAGACCGGATCTACTCAATTCCCTGGCAGGCGGGTTTTGCAGGGATTGGATATAACAAGAAGGCCTATAAAGAAGCGACCGGCAAGGATGCTCCTGGATCAGTTGCCGATCTTTGGGCGGCAGAACTTCGCGGAAGAGTCGGATTGCTATCTGAGATGCGCGACAGCGTCGGGATAGTTCTGATGGCGGAGGGGATTGACATCACTTCTACTTCCAGCCTCAGCGAAGATGCCTTCATGAGCGCCATCGAGATCATTAAGGCTCAAATTGACGCCGGGCAGATTTTCAACGTGCGCGGCAACAGCTACCTTGACGACCTTGCCACCGGGAACATAATCGCCGCTACGGCCTGGTCGGGAGACATCACCGTGGCGAACATTGAAGCGGCGACCGATGAAGAACCAGAGCCATTCGGCTTCATCTTCCCCGAGTCTGGAGCCACAATCTGGGCGGACGTATTCGTTACCCCAATGGGAGCCACTCACAAGAAAAATGCGGAGAAGCTAATCGACTTCTACTACGACCCGGTGAACGCAGCAGAGCTGGCTCTTTGGGTGAACTTCATCACTCCAGTGGTCGGAGCGAAGGAAGTTGCGTTCGGAATTGATCCGGTATTGGCCGAAAACCAGCTGATTTTCCCGAGTGAACAGACTCTTTCGAACACTCAGGCTTTCAGGGCGCTAACCGGGCAAGAGGAACAGCGATTCTCATCGGCTTGGCAAAACCTTCTTCTGGGCGCCTAGGTGGCGATTGATTTCGTAGCTCGTGGTCAGGATTTAGAGCTAAAAGGTATTCGCAAAGAGTTTCCCGGTTTCGTGGCGGTTGACGACCTTCACCTCCATATCCCGGCCGGGGAGTTCTTCGCCTTATTAGGCCCGTCGGGTTGTGGCAAGACCACGACCCTTCGAATGATTGCTGGCCTTGAAACGCCAACCAAGGGGCAGATCCTTTTGGGCGGCAAGGACGTGACCGGCATGAAGCCCCACGAGCGGCCCGTGAATACCGTGTTCCAAAACTACGCACTATTTCCCCACATGAGCGTCCTGGAAAACGTGGCTTTTGGTATCAGGCAGCGCAAGCTCCCCGAACCCTTGGATAAGGCGCAAAAAGCACTAGAGCTGGTTGAGCTTGAGCACCTTGCGGCCAGAAAGCCTCAGCAGCTTTCGGGCGGTCAGCAGCAAAGAGTGGCTTTAGCTCGGGCCCTTGTGAATCGCCCCGCCCTGCTACTTCTTGATGAACCGCTCGGTGCACTGGATCTAAAGCTCAGGCGACAAATGCAGATTGAACTCAAGGCAATACAAATGGAGGTCGGTCTAACTTTCCTGCACGTAACCCATGACCAAGAAGAAGCAATGGATATGGCAGACACCGTTGCGGTTATGAACCAGGGCCATATCGAGCAGCTAGGTTCGCCGGAAGCTCTCTATGAGAGGCCAAGAACCGCCTTTGTTGCTAAATTCTTGGGCCAATCCAACATTTTTGTTGGCGATGTTCTTGATAGTTCTTCGGGAACTCTGAGTATCTCTGTCGCAGGGAGCAAGGTCACAGTCTTGACGGAACGCTCTGAAAAGCAGACCGGCAAAATTGCAATCGGAGTGCGTCCCGAAAAAGTGCAGTTCCTCGAAGAGAAACCAGAATCAAGCTCAGAGCTCAATGTGCTCGGACCCGGTGAGATAACCGATATTCGCTTTACCGGAGTGAGCAATCAGTACCAGATAGACATCCCCCATGTCGGCGAAGTCACGGTATTTGCGCAGAACATTGGGCGATCACCGGTGATTGAATTGGGAGCGCAAGTTTGGATCAGTTGGAAAGTTAAGCACAGCTTCGGTTTGAGCGATTTGCCCTCCGGCACCACAGAAGACGCCTAACGCTATGGCGTTCGTGGCATTTGGGCAGACTTCTAAGACGCAGGTTAAAACTCAGACTAAAAGTGGTCGCGTAGCTCTTGTGCTACTCGTGCCAGGGTTGATTTACCTTGGTTTATTCTTTATCACTCCGCTGATTTCGCTGATCATGGCTTCGCTAAAACAACCGGCTCCCTCTGGAATTATCGGACAGTACGACTTTGGTGTTGAATTTGGCAATTACGCCTACGCGGTCTCTCAATATGCTCCACAAATTTTTAGGTCTTTTTCCTTCGCTTTCATTGCCACCATCATCGCTTTGCTTATCAGCTATCCAATTGCCTATTTCATAGCCGTTAGGGCAAGGGAGCGCCCGCTGCTCAGGGGCATACTGCTGACTTTGGTAATTGCGCCATTTTTCATTAGCTTCCTGCTTCGAACCTTCGCCTGGAAGCAGATATTTTCCAATGATTCTTGGATAGTGAATGTCCTGAAGGATGTCGGAATCTTCGGGGCAGACAGTTACATCATTGGCACCAACTTTGCCGTTATTTTTGGCCTGGTTTACAACTTTATTCCGTTTATGACCCTGCCAATTTATGCCAATCTCGACCGGCTGGACATGCGACTGGTCGAAGCGGGTTCAGATCTATATGCGAGCCCGGCTACCACTTTTAGGAAGATTACTTTTCCACTTTCGTTGCCCGGGGTCATTTCTGGAACGCTACTAACCTTCATCCCCATCAGCGGAGATTACGTGGTTGCCAGCCGAGACTTTCTGGGAGGTCCAGACACGGCCATGATTGGAAACGTGGTGGAGGCCAACTTTTTGAGAATTCAGGACTACCCAACTGCTTCGGCCCTATCCGTGATGCTGATGGCTGCGATTGTGGTTTTGGTGTCGGCCTATGTGAAGCGCAGCGGAACGGATGACCTACTATGACCCGATTCTCCCTGGGCCGCTGGCTGCTACCGACCTATGTCGTCCTTACTTTTGCCTTTTTGATGATCCCGATCATTTACACTTTTGTTTTTTCATTCAATGACTCAATCAAATCAAATATTATTTGGCGAGGGTTCACCTTTAATAACTGGATCAATGTTTGTGACCAGCAGGTTGTATGCACCGCCTTTGGGAACTCTTTGATAATCGCGCTGAGCGCAACGACTATTGCCACAGTTTTGGGCACCATGATTGCCATTGCGCTAGTGCGATACCGCTTCAAGTGGCGAGCAGCAACAAACCTGCTTTTGTTTCTACCACTGGCCACTCCCGAAGTAGTAATGGGAGCTGGGCTTGCGGCTCAGTTCCTTGACTTTGGGTGGGCAAAGGGGCTCACCACGGTAATAATTGCCCACGTTATGTTCACTCTAAGCTTTGTCGTGGTGACGGTAAAGGCGCGCGTCGCGACTTTGGATCCGGCTTTAGAAGAGGCGGGTAGAGACCTTTACGCCAACCCATTTCAGGTCTTCAGAAAAGTGACTCTGCCGCTTTTGCTGCCGGGCATTTTGGCCGCCGCGATGCTGGCGTTTGCTTTGAGTTTCGATGATTTCATCATCACTCAGTTCAACTCAGGTTCAATCGAAACTTTCCCAAAGTTCGTCTACACGGCGGCCGCAAGAGGAATTCCTGCAGAGGCTAATGTGATTGGGTCGTCGGTGTTCTTGATCGCGATTGCGATCGTGCTCATCGTTCAGATCCGCGGCAGCAGGAAAGCGAAGAAACTAGCCAAATAGCGCTGCGGTTGCTTCGCTAAAGTGAGCTAGATGTTTTTCTAAATCAGCGTCGGTTGTCTTTGGTGACATCAGCGCCATGTTGTGGAACGGTGTCATGAGAACTCCGCGGTTCATGGCGTGCAGCTGTAAATACTGTTGTAACTCGAAGTCCTCCGCGGCGTTCGCTTCTTTTCCATTTTGCGGAGCCTTAGATCGAAAGCTGTATTCCCCGCGGCAGCCAATTTGGGACACCTGCCACGGGAGGTTTCCTTGCGTTATTACCTGCTGCACGTTTTTAGTCCATTGGGTAGCCAGTCGCTCCATTTCAATGAATGCCTCTTCAGTCAGGACCTCAGACAGCGTGGCAGCCACCGCGGCCATTGAAAGGGCATTCCCGGCCAGGGTTCCACCTACTCCGCCAACATCAATGCTCTCTAGGTTTGAGGAGTCGATGATTCTTTGAGCGAAAGCTGCCGATAGCCCAAAGGCCCCAACTGGGACTCCACCACCAATAGTTTTCCCAAGCACCACTGCGTCTGGCTTTAGGTTCAAGGTCTTCGTCATGCCTCCAATGCCCGCTGATAGTGTGTGGGTTTCATCGATTATTAGGAGCACCTGGTATTTATCGCAGAGCTCTCGAAGCCCCTCTAGATAGCCGGGTAGCGGCAACACGATACCGATGTTTGTCATGGCGGGCTCGATCAGCATCGCTGCAATGTCGCCCACCGCAAAAGCTAGCTCTGCAGCTGCTAAGTCATTAAATGGCACAACTACGGTGGTTTGGTCCAGCGCAACCGGCTTTCCGATATTGTCCTTTCGAGCAATCGTTTGTCCGTCATCACTCAAGACTGCAAAGGTTTCATCAACGCTTCCGTGATAGCAGTAATCGTGAACTACGATCTTCGGTTTGCCGCTGGCGTGTCTGGCGTAGCGAATCAGGTGGCGATTGGCGTCTGTTGCAGTGAGGGTGAATTGCCAACTCGGCAGGCCAAATCGTTTTTGAAGAATTTCTGCGGCAACGATGGAATCGTTGGTCGGAAGCATGAATGTGGAGCCTTTGGCTATTTGGGCCTGGACTGCGGCAACGGTTGCCTCGGGTGCATGTCCCGACATCGCTCCGGTGTCACCCAGGCAAAAGTCAACGTACTGATTCCCGTCTATGTCGCTGAAGTGCGAACCCTTGGCGCTCTCAACGTAGATAGGGAATGGCCCCGGCCACTTTGACATCCAAATCATGGGCACGCCCCCGAGCATCGAGGACTTGGCTTGGTTATGCCGTGCCTGAGATTTCGGGTGGGTTTTTATAAACCGGTCCAACTCTGCCTGGTGGAGTGCGCTGAGTTTTTCGCGGTTTTGGAAGCTGTGCAAAACAAATCTCCTTTGATTGTTTTGGTGGTTTTGATGTTTCTCTAGTTACTGAGCTAGCTTTTCGAGGCCAGCTGCCAGGACATCCAGAGCGTCATGCAGCAGTTCGTCGCTGATTGCAAGCGGTGGCAAGAACCGAATCACGTTGTTATAGGTTCCGGCATTTAGAATCACCACACCGTTTTGATGGCAGTGGCGCACCAGTTCTTCCACGGCCTGGGAATTTGGTTTCATAGTGCCTGCTTCAACAAATTCGATAGCTTGCATCGCACCCTTGCCGCGCACTTCACCAATGATTGGATACTGGGCTTGAAGTGCAATGAGACGTGTTGTCAGAATCTCGCCTATTTCGAGTGATCTTTCGAGCCAGCCGCCTTCTTCCAGCTGCTCCAGGACCGCCACCCCAGCGGCTACGGCGGTTGGGGAGCCACCGAAGGTTCCACCCAGACCGCCTGCGTGAGAAGCGTCCATTATTTCTGCACGTCCCACGATGCCTGAAAGCGGCAGCCCGCCGGCGATACCCTTGGCGACAGTAATCAAATCCGGCTCGTAGCCTTCTTCCCATTCGCTGGCAAACCACTTGCCCGTTCGGGCGATGCCCGACTGAACTTCATCGGCCACCATCACGATGCCATTTGCCTTGCACCATTGATCAAGTGTCCTTAGGAATCCTTTGGCGGGAACGATAAAACCACCCTCACCCTGAATCGGCTCGATGAAAACCGCAGCGAGCTGAGAGGCCCCGACTCGCTTTTCTAGGTAGGTGATAGCCCTGGCAGCAGCCTCTTCGCCAGTCATGCCCTCTGGATCTCTAAACGGGTAACTCATCGGGGCGTGGTGCACGCTCCCGGCTAGTGGCCCAAATCCGGTGCCGTAGGGGTGCATTTTGAAGTTCATGGACATGGTCAGGTTGGTGCGGCCGTGATACGCGTGATCAAAAACCGCGATCTCAGTTCGGCCGGTCGCCTTGCGGGCCACCTTCACGGCATTTTCAACGGCTTCGGCGCCCGAATTGAAAAATGCCGCTTTCTTCTTGAAGGTCCCTGGTGTGTGCCTTGTGATGATCTCGGCAACTTTTACATAAGGCTCATAGGGTGCCACAGTAAAAAGTGTGTGGGTAAGTTTGGCGACCTGGTGCTGAACAGCCTCAACCACTCGCTGGTTGGTGTGACCAATGGTCACTACTCCGATTCCGCTTCCCATATCGATGAACTGATTGCCATCGACATCGCGCAGAATAGCTCCGTGGGCTTCGTCCATAAAGACTGGGAGGGCTGTGCCCACCCCAGCAGAAATGACTTCCATCCGGCGCTTTTGCAACGCGATAGAGTTTGGCCCTGGAATTGCTGTCACAAGATTTCGTTTTTGCTCAATGGTCATATCTTCCATTGTAGATTCTTTGAGAGCTTTTAGCGCCCTAGAGTTCGCGATTCGCACTTGGTTCTAAGCTTGCAGGATGCGTTCAGTGATTGTTCTCGGCTCTACAGGGTCAATTGGCACTCAGGCCCTCGAGGTTATAGAGCAGTACCCCGATTTGTTTAAATTGGTCGGAATCTCCGGGTTCCAAAATCAAGACCTACTTGATTATCAACGTGATAAGTTCGGCCTCGCTTCATCCGATGCAGTTCTGGGCACTCAGGCAGCTAGCGATCTTGTCTCAGGCACTCAGGCCGATGTTGTTCTAAATGGCATCACCGGCTCAGCGGGACTAATGCCAACTTTGGCGGCCTTGGCCTCTGGAAAGCAGCTAGCCCTTGCAAATAAAGAGTCGCTAATTGTGGGCGGCACTCTGGTCACTAAAATCGCTGCACCAGGGCAAATCCTGCCGGTTGATTCCGAGCATTCCGCAATCGCGCAGGCGCTTCGATCCGGCTCGAATGGCGAAGTAAAAAAACTCATTCTCACAGCTTCGGGCGGACCGTTTCGCGGCTTTAGCCTTGATCAGCTGGCGCTAGTCACACCACAGCAGGCGCTGAAGCACCCGACCTGGGATATGGGCAAAGTGGTAACCACAAACTCGGCAACATTGGTCAATAAGGGGCTCGAGATAATCGAGGCGCACTTATTATTTGGGCTCCCCTTTGAGCAAATCGAGGTGACTGTTCACCCGCAGTCAATCATCCACTCGATGGTCGAATTTATTGACGGATCGGTTATCGCTCAATGCTCACCGCCCGATATGAAGCTCCCGATTGCGATCAGCTTGAATTGGCCCAACCGAGTGCAGGGGGTAAGCCAGGCCCTGGACTGGACCAAGTCCCATAACTGGCAGTTTGAGCCGCTTGATGAAGCGGTCTTTGGCGCAGTAGCTTTGGCTCGACAAGTCGGCAAAGCTGGGCTTACCTACCCAGCGGTATTTAACGCCAGCAACGAACAGGCAGTGGAGGCGTTCCATAAACTCAAAATCGGCTTTTTGGAGATTCTGCAGATTGTTGCTGAAACGGTTGATCTTCATGAAGCCGAATTGGAGCTGACCCTCGAGGGTGTCCTGGAGGCTGAAATCTGGGCCAGGAAAACCGCTGATTCGCTGATAGCAAAACGCAGTTCTTGATCTTTGAAGGTAGCCTTTACAAGTGGTAGACACCCTGCTTTACATCCTTGGCATATTGATTGTGCTGGTGGGGATTGCGCTATCTATCGGGTTGCACGAAATTGGCCATTTGCTGCCCGCCAAGGCATTCAAGGTGCGCGTCAAGCAGTACATGGTTGGGTTTGGCCCGACCGTCAAGTCCTTTACTCGCGGCGAAACAGAATATGGCCTAAAGGCTTTTCCGCTTGGTGGATATATTTCGATGGCGGGTATGTATCCGCCGGAGACAAAGCCTTATAACGGCCCATTTTCAAAATGGATTAACGAGGCGAGAGTAGAGGTCAGAAAAGAGATTCTTGCAACTGACGACAACCGTCAGTTCTACCAACTTTCAGCTCCCAAAAAACTAATAATCATGCTCGGGGGTCCGGTCATGAATCTGCTACTCGGGGTGGTTTTAATCATCGGGGCCCTGGCAGGTCTTGGGATTAACCAGCCTTCGATGAGCGTGGACCAAGTGTTTGCTTGCATTGAGGCCGATGCCCAGGGCAATTGCCCCGCAACCGCTCCAGAGTCTCCAGCATCGGCAGGGGGCCTCATGGCGAACGACACCATCACAGCCGTGAACGGCAACCCAGTCTTGAATTGGGATGAGGCTATTGCGATTATGAACCAATCCCCGGGGAGCCCCGTGATGCTTGAGGTTCGGCGCTCGGGGGAGTCGCTTACTCTATCGATAGCCCCAGTTTTCACTGAGCGTCAGGTCTTCTCCGAGACTAACTCGCCTCTAAAAGATGAAGCCGGTCTGCCAATCACCGAACTTCGACCAATCTTCGGTTTTCAGTTCAAGTCTGAATTGCAACCCCTTTCGCTGGGGGAGTCCCTGAGCTACGCCGGCAACATGACCCTAAGCACGCTCGGTTTCGTCCTGCAACTACCCGCGCAAATCTGGCAGGTAGGGAGCTCGGCATTGGGACTAAGCGACCGAGACCCAATGGGCGCGGTATCGATAGTGGGGGTTGGGCAGCTGGCGGGTGAGCTAACGGCTACCGATGCGATCGGTATCGACGCCAAGTTGGCATCACTTCTAATGCTGATTGGCTCTTTGAATTTGGCGTTGTTCGCCTTCAACCTGATTCCACTGCTGCCGTTGGATGGCGGTCATGTTCTTGGCGCGGTTTACGAAGGGGCAAAACGTCGAACCGTAAAGCTCATAACTAAAAAGGACCCTGGCCCAATTGACACGGCTCGGGCTCTACCTCTGGCCTATGCGGTTTGGGCATTACTAATCTTGGTAGGTATTTTGTTTATCACGGCCGATTTCATTAATCCGATTCGCCTGGGTTAGGAAGCCAAACGGCTAGTTCGTTGTTCTTGCTTGTTGCATCTCGAGAGGAAACATAAGTGCCTGCTGTAAATCTGGGTCTTCCCAAAGGTCCGCCACCAACAATTTCCCCTAGACGAAAGACTCGCCAGATTATGGTGGGCAAGGTTGGGGTTGGAAGCGATTCACCAATTTCTGTGCAGTCCATGACCACCACCCAAACCACCGACATCAATGGCACCCTGCAGCAGATTGCTGAACTGACTGCCACCGGTTGCGATGTGGTTCGAGTGGCAGTGCCAACCCAAGACGATGCCGACGTACTTCGCATTATTGCCAAGCGCTCGCAGATTCCAGTGATTGCAGATATTCACTTTCAACCTAAGTACGTCTTCGCAGCGATCGATGCTGGCTGTGGCGCGGTAAGGGTAAACCCGGGTAACATTCGCAAATTCGATGATCAGGTTGGCGCAATCGCAAAGGCAGCTAAAGACGCTGGTATTTCTCTCAGAATCGGTGTAAATGCGGGTTCGCTGGACCCCAGATTGCTCACCAAATACGGTAAACCAACTGCAGAGGCGCTAGTTGAGTCTGCGATTTGGGAAGCCGCGCTATTTGAAGAACACGATTTCCACGACTTCAAGATTTCGGTGAAGCATAACGACCCAGTCGTGATGGTAAAGGCATATGAAATGCTTGCGGAGCGCGGCGATTGGCCGCTCCACCTTGGCGTCACTGAGGCCGGGCCGGCATTCCAGGGGACCATAAAGTCGGCAGTCGCCTTTGGGGCACTGTTGTCCCGCGGAATTGGCGACACCATCAGGGTTTCGCTTTCCGCTCCGCCAGTTGAAGAGATCAAGGTTGGATTCCAGATCCTGGAGTCCCTAAATCTTCGCCCAAGAAAGCTTGAGATTGTCTCTTGCCCAAGTTGTGGTCGCGCTCAGGTGGATGTCTACACCCTTGCGAACGATGTCACCGAGGGGCTAAAGCACCTCACCGTCCCAATCCGAGTTGCGGTTATGGGATGTGTTGTGAACGGGCCCGGTGAAGCTCGCGAAGCTGACCTTGGCGTGGCCTCGGGAAATGGCAAGGGACAGATTTTCGTAAAGGGTGAAATTATCAAGACGGTGCCCGAATCCGAAATTGTCAAAACCTTGATTGAAGAGGCAAATCGGATCGCGGCGGAAATGGATCCAGCAATTTCTGGCACAGCGCAGGTCACGACCTCCGACAAATAGCTAACATTGAGCTCATGCCCATACGCCTGAGTACTTTATTTTTGCGCACACTTCGCGAGGATCCATCCGATGCCGAAGTCCAAAGCCACCGACTGCTAGTGAGAGCCGGTTACGTTCGCCGCAATGCTCCAGGGATTTTCTCCTGGCTGCCGCTTGGACTGCTGGTAAAAAACAAAATAGAAGCAATTGTGCGCGAGGAAATGAACACTGCCGGTGCCCAGGAGGTCTATTTCCCAGGGCTGTTGCCCAAAGAGCCGTTCGAGATCACTGGTCGTTGGAGCGAATATGGTGACAACCTTTTTCGCCTGAAGGACCGCAAGGATGCGGATTACCTTCTAGCACCGACTCACGAAGAGGTTTTCACCCTCTTGGTCAAAGACCTCTACAGCTCTTATAAAGATCTCCCACTAACTATTTACCAAATCCAAATCAAATACCGCGACGAGGCAAGGCCTCGCGCGGGGCTGTTGCGTGGGCGCGAGTTTGTGATGAAGGACGCTTACAGCTTCGATGTGACCGACGAGGGTCTCGGTAGAAGCTATGCGGCTCAGCGGGCCGCCTACGAAAAGATTTTCCAGCGTCTGGGTGTCGAGTACGTGATCGTGAAGGCGGATGCCGGTGCGATGGGGGGCTCGAAATCAGAAGAGTTTTTGAATCCTTCGCCAATTGGGGAAGACACCTTTGTTCGCTCCAGGGGAGGATTCGCCGCCAATGTTGAAGCGGTGAAGTTTGAGGTAGCAAATGAAATCGATGGTTCTCTGAACCCGATTGCCAAGGTCCATGACTCTCAAAACACTCCAACCATTGCTTCACTGGTGGATTTTTCAAACGCGAATCACCCCAAGACTGCGGGTGTCTGGAGCGCAGCTGACACGCTGAAAAATGTGGTCTTGGCACTTACCGATAAAGATGGCAAGCGTGAGCTTGTAATTGTTGGTTTGCCGGGGGACCGCGAGGTTGACCCGAAACGCGCCGAGGCATTTTTTGGCCCCAAAGAAGTAGAGCCCGCCACTGAGGAGGATTTCAAGAAGTACCCGGCATTGGTAAAGGGTTACATCGGGCCTAATCTTGGCGGCGAGCAGCACCTGGGCGAAAAGACTGAGTCTAAGATTCGCTATTTGGTTGACCCACGGATTGCCAAAGGTAGTGCTTGGATAACCGGTGCAAATATCGATCAAAAACACGTCTGGTACCTAACCTTTGGCAGAGACTTCGAGTCCGATGGCTATGCCGATATCGCCGAAATCAAAGCTGGAGATCCGGCCCCTGATGGTTCGGGCGAATTGGAGCTCTCGCGCGGTATCGAAATCGGTCACGTCTTCCAGCTGGGTCGCAAGTATGCCGAGGCCCTGGGGCTCAAAGTGCTTGACGAGAATGGCAAGTTGGTGACGGTAACCATGGGGTCCTACGGGATTGGCGTCACCAGGTTGGTAGCAGTCTTGGCGGAATCTTATAACGATGAAAAGGGTCTTGTTTGGCCGGAGAGCGTCTCGCCGGCGGATGTTTATATCATCGCCACCGGCAAGGATCCAGTGGCTTTTGAGGTCGCAGAGCAGTTGACTCTCGAAGCCGAAGCCGCCGGCTTATCGGTCATGCTTGACGATCGCCCAAAGCTTTCCCCGGGAGTCAAGTTTGCCGATGCCGAGTTGATTGGCGTGCCATGGATTTTGATTTGCGGCAAGGGCGTTGTCGATGGCGAAGTGGAGCTTTGGAATAGAAGAAGTAATGAGCGGGTCGCGGTGAAGATAGAATCTGCATTGGCAAAGCTCATTTCTGAGCGCTCATAATAGAAAAGAGAATATCGTGGACATCGATCTTTCAGTGTTGCGGCTTCTAGAGCGAGAAAAAGAAATTCCTTTCGAAGAGCTGGTTCTTATTATTGAATCGGCAATCTTGGCCGCATACTTCAAGCAAATTGGCAGTTCGGACGCTGGCCCGAGGGCGGTTTTGGACCGTAAATCGGGACACGTAACTATTTACGCTCCGGTTTTAGATGAAGCTGGCGAACGAATCGGTGAATCGGATTCCACCCCCGACGGCTTCGGCAGAGTCGCCGCCTTCGCTGCCAAGCAAGTCATCGCTCAGCGACTTCGAGAGATTTCAGATGAAAGCCTCTTAGGCGAATTCAAGGGCAAAGAGGGCGACATCGTGGCCGGTGTAATTCAGCAGGGCACCAGGTCAAATATGGTTTATGTGAATCTCGGTTCCATCGAGGCCATGATGCCTCCGGAAGAGCAGGTCCCTGGAGAAAACTACGCGCATGGTTCCAGAATCAGGGTTTATGTGACCAGCGTTCAGCGGGGTCTGCGCGGTCCTCAAATCACCGTCTCCAGAACTCACCCGAACCTAGTTCGCAAACTTTTTGCGCTTGAGGTCCCAGAGGTGCTCTCCGGGCAGGTTGAAATTGCGTCGATTGCTAGGGAAGCTGGCCATCGAACCAAAATTGCAGTCATAGCTCGAGAGCCAGGCATCAACGCCAAGGGTGCATGCATCGGGGAACTGGGTCAGCGAGTTCGAGCTGTTAGTGCGGAGCTGCACGATGAGAAAATTGACGTGGTGGACTTTTCTGAGGACCTGGCTAAGTTTGTCGCGCACGCTTTGTCTCCAGCCAAGGTCTCCGACTCCTACATCATTGATCACGCCACCAAGGCGGTAAGGGTGCTGGTTCCTGATTTTCAATTATCCCTAGCAATCGGCAAAGAGGGTCAGAATGCGAGGCTTGCGGCGAAGCTAACCGGAGCCAAGATTGACATTCAGCCCGACAGCATTTTAGAAGGTTAGTCACTTTGGTGGCATCTGGGCTTAGACTAAAGCCGATAAGAACCTGCGTTGGCTGTCGCCAGCGCGATTCAGTCGAAAATCTAATGCGAGTTGTTCTAGTTGGAAACACCATCAAGATCAATCAGGACGGGAATCTTCCCGGCCGAGGTGCTTGGTTCCACGAGAGTTGTTCGCAGCTGGCTATCGATAGAAAAGGTTTTCAACGAGCTTTGGGTGCAACCGATTTGGTTGAGTTCGAAGCCTGGCTAAGGAATAAGGCAGAAAACATGCTGAAATCACGATGAGTTACTCGAAATGAGAGCCCCTCAGCACTAACGCCTGCCCTGTTTGGGTAGGCCCCAGACAGGAGAAAAGAAATTGGCGCTTCCACGCGTATACGATTTGGCCAAGGAACTTGGCATTGACACAAAGGTCGCCCTAGCAAAGCTCGAAGAGCTCGGTGAATATGTAAAAGGTGGTTCTTCCACGATTGCCCCGCCGGTAGCGGCCAAGCTTCGTAAATCATTTCCCAAGGTTGAGAAGCCCGCTGAGAAAGCTCCCGAGTCCAAAGTCAGTAAGCCAGCGACCCCAAAGCCCGCTGCTCCGACCCCGGTTGCTCCCGAGGTCGCAGTTGAGTCTTCTCCCGCGGAAGTAGCTCCAGCGGCACCTTCTCCAGTTGCTTCAACCCCTTCTTCCTCAGACTCTGCAGCAGCAGAACCGCAAGCAGCCGAGGCTGCCGCTGCGGCAGCTTCATCGATTTTGGGTATTCCAAGGCCCGGCAACAACCCCTTTAGCTCTGCTCAGGGCATGGGTATTCCTCGCCCAATGGCAAGGCCCGGCAATAATCCTTTTAGTGCCAACCAGGGCATGGGCCGTTCGGCCAGACCAGGTGCACCACGCCCAGGTGGCGCTCCGGCAAGACCTGGTCAAACCGGCGCTCCAGCCAGACCGGGTGCACCTCGCCCGGGTGGCGCTCCTAGACCAGCCGGCACGGGTGCTGGCGCTCCACGCCCAGGCTTTGGTGGCGGACCAGGCGGCGCTCCGGGTGGCGCTCCAGCGGGCAGGCCGGGACCAGCGGGTCGCGGTGGCCGAGGTGCTGGAACAGCAGGTGCTTTCGGTAAGGGCGGTGCCCGCGGCAAGGCTCGCAAGTCAAAGCGCACCAAGAGAGAAGAGTTTGAACAAAGAGATGTACCGAGTCTTGGTGGCACCATGGTGCCGCGCGGGGACGGAAACACCGTGTTGCGCTTGCGCAGGGGGGCATCCATTCAGGACTTTGCCGACAAGATTGGCGCCAACCCGGGTCAGCTAATTACGGTTTTGTTCCACTTGGGTCAAATGGCTACCGCTACCGCATCTTTGGATGAGGACACCTTCCAGATTCTTGGCGTCGAGCTTGGTTACAAGATTGAAGTGGTGTCCCCAGAGGACGAGGAAAAAGAGCTTTTCGATGGCTTCGGTTTGGATATCTCAACCGGCATAGAGCAGGAAGAAGATGAAGATCTTCAGGCTAGGCCTCCGATTGTTACTGTCATGGGTCACGTTGATCATGGTAAGACCAGGTTGTTGGACTCAATCCGTAACGCCAATGTCGTAGCGAGTGAGGCCGGTGGCATTACTCAGCACATCGGTGCCTACCAGGTACACACCACTCACGAAGGTCTAGATAGGGCAATCACCTTTATCGACACCCCGGGTCACGAGGCCTTTACTGCAATGCGTGCTCGTGGTACTCAGGTTACCGACATCGCAATTTTGGTCGTGGCAGCCGATGACGGTGTGATGCCTCAGACCATTGAGGCGCTGAACCACGCTCAGGCCGCCAAGGTGCCAATCGTGGTTGCGGTCAACAAGGTTGATAAAGAAGGCGCTAACCCCGATAAGATTCGTCAGCAACTCACCGAGTTTGGCCTAGTGGCCGAAGAGTACGGTGGCGACGTTATGTTCGTGAACGTCTCGGCTCTCAAGGGCGAAGGTATTGACAGGTTGCTCGATGCGGTGCTCCTGACCGCGGACGCAGCTCTTGACTTGCGCGCCAATCCAGACCGCGATGCTCGCGGTGTGGCAATCGAGGCGAACCTCGATAGGGGCCGAGGTTCAGTCGCGACAGTGTTGATTCAGTCTGGAACCCTGCGAGTCGGAGACGCCATTGTGGCAGGTTCCTCTCACGGCCGAGTTCGCGCCATGTTTGATGAAAACGGCGATTCACTAATAGAGGCAACTCCATCGAGACCAGTACAGGTGCTTGGATTGCAATCGGTGCCGCGTGCCGGTGACACCTTTGTGGTTGCCGAGGATGAGCGCCAAGCTCGCCAGATCGCTGAGAAGCGCGAGGCTGCAGATCGCAACGCACTTCTGGCCAAGACCCGCAAGAAACTATCGCTTGAGGACTTTGCTAAGGCGATTGAAGACGGCAAGGTCGAGTCACTAAACCTCATCATCAAGGGAGATGTCTCAGGTGCTGTTGAGGCCCTGGAGGATTCCTTGATGAAGATCGAGGTCGACGATTCAGTTCAGCTTCGAATCATCCACCGCGGTGTTGGTGCGATTACCGAGTCGGATGTTAACCTAGCCACCGTCGACTCGGCGGTAATCATTGGTTTCAACGTCAGGCCAGATAATAAGGCCAAGGAGCGCGCCGACCGTGAGGGTGTCGATATCCGTCACTACACCGTCATCTACAACGTGCTGGACGACATCGAAGCATCGCTCAAGGGCATGCTCAAGCCAGAATACGAGGAGAAACAGCTTGGAACCGCAGAGGTCAGAGACATCTTCAAGTCCTCCAAGTTCGGCATCATCGCTGGCTCCTATGTTCGCTCGGGTCTAATGCGACGTAACGCAATGGCCAGGGTTCTTCGTAAGGGTGAAGTTATCAAGGACGGGCTCAAGATTGAATCGCTAAAGCGCTTCAAGGATGATGCCACCGAAGTGAAGACCGACTACGAGTGTGGAATTGGTTTGGGAGACTTCAAGGACCTCTTGGTCGATGACGTCATCGAAGCCTTTGAAATGGTGGAGAAGCCGAGGGCCTAGTGGTTGATCATGGAAGAGCTCGCAAACTAGGCGAGCGCATCAAGGTTTTGGTGGTTGAGGCTTTGGTCAAGGTTGTAAAAGACCCCGGCCTGGGCTTTGTCACCATCACCGATGTTCGAGTAACTCCTGATTTGATGCACGCGAAGATCTACTACACCGTAATGGGTAGCGATGATGATATCGAACAATCCATTGAAGTTATGGAGAAAAACAAGGGTCGGATTCGCGGCGAGATTGGGCATAAGCTCTCGATTCGCTTGACTCCAACCATCGAGTTGATTCGAGATGATGTTCCAGAAGTTGCAACGGCGCTCGCTGATTTATTGGCCGAAGCTAAACGTCGCGATGAAGAGGTTCAAAAACTCTCCAGGAACGCGAAGCCGGCTGGCGATGCCGATCCATACGTGAAGCCAAGGGTGCAGGAGGACTAATGCCAAATGGCATTGCCCTGATTGCTAAACCCCAGGGCTTCACTTCTTTTGATGTGGTTGCAAGACTGCGCAGAATCCTAAAAACCAAAAAGATTGGCCATGCTGGCACCCTCGATCCGATGGCCACCGGATTATTGATTATTGGGGTGGGGTCTGGAACTAAACTGCTGCAGTTTCTAATCGGCGTCGATAAGCAGTATCTGGCAACGATTCGGCTGGGAGCAATAACCGAAACTGATGATGCCGAGGGCGAAATAATTGGCTCCAGAGACGCATCTGGCATAACCCCCGAGCAAATTGACTTACAGATTGCAAGGCTCACCGGAGAAATCTCTCAGGTGCCCTCGAGTGTGAGTGCAATAAAGGTGGATGGCAAAAGGGCTTACGATCTGGTGCGCGAGGGGAAAACGGTTGAGCTTTTGGCCAGAGATATCACAATTCGCCGGTTTGAGCGGACCTCTGAAGTTCGCGTTTTGGATAATTATTTAGATTTTGACGTCCTGGTGGATTGCTCATCAGGCACCTACATTAGGGCGCTCGCAAGAGACATTGGAGCTCGGCTCGAGGTTGGCGGCCACCTAACTGCGCTAAGTCGAACTAAAGTCGGCGACTACTCATTAGATTCTGCTTGCCAACTTGACGGCGAAATCTTGGTGACAGATTTAGAACTTGCTGCAGCGGAGATTTATCCAAGCGTGGCGCTGACTCTGGAGCAGGAGCGAGATCTGAGATTTGGCAGGCAAATCGACCTGTCTGGAGATTTTCGCGTCAGCGGGGTGTCGCCCAAGGGAGACCTGGTTGCAATTTTGGAAAGTGCCGGCTTGAAATATAGGTCCCTAGTGGTTTTCCCCGCGGTGCAAGATGCTTGAGTGGTGGTACCTAGCGCAGTTGTGGTTATTAGTGCCGGCAGGATTGCTGCTTATCGGCATGGGTCTTCTCGGTAGAAAGCCAAGCGGCTTTTCGATCTCCATTATGGCGATCGCCGAGTTCGGCTTGTTGATGCAGCTGATTGCCTCAATCAGCCTTGTGATTTTGGGCGGGCGGGCCGCCATCGACACCTGGGAGTTTTTTGGATATTTGATCGTGGCTCTACTTATACCGGTGGCAGGCGGTTTATGGGCCTTGGTAGAGCGCTCCAAGTGGTCGAACGTCGTGATGGGGGCGGCTCTTTTGACAGTCGCTGTGATGTTGGTTCGAATGGTGCAGATCTGGACCGGAGTCAATCCGGTTGTAGGTAGTTAGGATTTAGCTGATGAAACAAAATCTCGGGGTCGGCAGACTTCTAATCGCCGTTTACGGTGTCTTTGCAATCTCCGCAACTGCTCGGGCGAGTTATCAACTCCTGCGTGAGTTCGATCAGGCCCCACTCGCCTATTCCCTATCCGCAATAGCCGCGATTATTTATATTCTCGCCACAATATCGCTGGCCAAATCAGGACCGGCTTGGCGCAAGATAGCCTTCGCAGCGGTGACATTTGAGTTGGTGGGAGTCTTGGCGGTTGGAACACTGAGCGTTTCGCACCCCGAGCTGTTCGGGCACCCTTCGGTTTGGTCTAATTTTGGGATGGGATATGGATATGTTCCGCTGGTGCTTCCGATTCTCGGCTTGGCCTGGCTTGTGAAGCGCCGTGCTTGAGATTTCTCTAGCAACTCAGTTGCCGCCGAATCATTCCGGTTTAGCTCTAGCGATAGGTAAGTTTGATGGCGTCCATTTGGGGCATCGTCAATTGGTGCATGAGTTAATCGAGTTTGCAGAAGAGGCCGGCTATGCCTCGTCTGTTTTGACTTTCGATCGCGACCCCAAATTCACTTTAGATCCGGTGAGCGCCCCCAAGGCGATAATTGGGCCGCGACAAAAAGCGGAGCTGCTGGAGCAGATCGGGGTGGATGTCCTTTTTACCCTCATGTTTGACAAAGCTCTCGCGAGTCTGAGCCCGGAAGAGTTTGTTATTACTCAGCTGGTCCCACTGGGGGTCAAGATGGTGTTCGTGGGGAAGGGCTTTCGTTTTGGCTCCAAGGGTGCGGGCGGGATTTCGGAGCTCAGGGAGTTGGGGCTCAAGCACGGCTTCAGGGCGCGCGAGCTGCCGCATGTGATGTTCGGCGATAAAAGAATATCGAGCACGTGGGTGAGAGAGTTGTTAGAAGTTGGCGATGTCGCGACCGCCTCTGTTTTATTAGGCACGAACCACAGCGTGACCGGTGAGGTAGAGCACGGTCGCAAACTTGGCAGAACTTTAGGTTTTCCAACCGCTAATCTCGCGCGCGATAGTGAAGGGTTACTGCCCGCGGACGGAGTTTACGCTGGCTGGCTGGTGGCCGATGGAGTTCGCTACCGAGCCGCCCATTCAGTCGGCACGAACGACAGCGTGGCAGCGGTGCCCAGGCTTCTTGAATCTCACGTGATTGGCCGGGATGACTTAGATCTATACGGTCAAATTGTCAGGTGCGAGTTTGTCACTCGGGTTCGCGGCTGGGCGAAATATGAAACTCTAGAGATACTCGTTGAGCAGATTGCTAGCGATGTAAAAGCGGCCTCCAAGGCCCTGGGGGAGTAGCTTTAGCATATGAATTTTGTGGATTCGGTGAAATCTGGCTTCAAGAACTTTGTGAACTTTCGGGGCAAGGCCTCCAGAAGTGAGTTCTGGTATTGGGTGTTGTTCCGCATCCTTTTGTCTCTAGTTCTTGGAACCGTGGAAAACGCTATTTGGCCGGCAACTATGGCCACCTCCGGAGATCTAGCCACGGATTTAGCCGCTGCCCTTTCGGCGCCGACACCGCTCACTTCGATAGCAACACTGTTGTTTTTCTTACCTGACCTTTCGGTGTTAGCCAGAAGGTTCCACGATGCAGGATTCAGTGCCAAGTGGTTGCTGTTGCAGCTCGCGCCAGTAATTTACGGAGTGTTTGCTTCGATCGGTGTTGTGGTGCTTTTGAACGACGCGGTCCTGGGCCAAGAGCTTTCCTCAGCAACCTTGATGACAATCATCTTCTTGGTGATTCCGTTATTTGCGCTTTTTGCAGTGGTGATCGTGGCGTATTTGATTATGACCACCAAGAAATCGCGCTCTTTTTACAATGGCAATAAATACGTCGAACCAACCCCTCTGGAGCCGGGCGATGAGGGAACCACAGCCTAGAAGGTCTCAAGTCCTTCTGAACCTGCCTAGCGCATTCGCGCTTTACCCTCTAAACTTCTCAGGTTGCCGTGTAACGGCCGCGGATAAATAGAGCAATAAACCCAATGTTTATTGCGCCGCGCAGCGGACGAAAGGATCAGTAAATGTCTCTAGACCCACAGGTAAAGACTCAGATCATCGAAGAATATGCCACCTCAAAGGGTGACACCGGTTCTCCTGAGGTACAAGTTGCAGTGCTGAGCCGCCGCATCCTGGACCTCACCGAGCACCTAAAAGAGCACAAGCACGACCACCACTCGCGTCGTGGTCTGTTGCTTATGGTTGGACAGCGTCGCCGCCTTTTGGGTTACCTTCAAAAGGTTGACATCGCTCGTTACCGTGCACTCATTGAGCGCCTAGGTCTTCGTCGATAAATAGTTTTTACTTAGAAACCCTCGGTGTGTATACACGCCGAGGGTTTTCTAGTTCCCAGGGGTTTTCCACAGGCCAATCTTTAGGCTTTGTTTATGAGAAAAAATCTCATAAACTCTAACAAAGATTGGAGATTAGAGTGATTATTGACTTTAGCGTTGAGAATTGGTCCTCTTATGGGGAAGAGGCAACCTTGAGCATGCAGGCCACCAAGGAGCGGAATCACCGCGAAAGGGTAGCTAAGGTCTCTAGCTCATTGAGTGTTTTGCCGGTGGCGGCCATTTTTGGCGCCAACGCTGCCGGTAAATCCAATTTGGTGTCTGCTTTGTCAGCTCTTAGGGGGCTAGTGACCAAAGCACAGCCCGATTTGAGCGACATTTCGGGTAGGCACTTTGCTTTTGAGTCAGTGTTCGCCAAGCGGCCAACTAAATTTGAAATTGAGTTTCTAACTGAAGGATTCAAATACAACTATCAAGTGGCAATTCATGAGGGCTTGGTAGTTCAGGAGAAGCTTGAACGAGGGATAGGCAAGCTTTCACTTGTGTTCGCAAGAAAAGGCAGTGAAGTTATTTGGGGTCCAAAATTTAAAGGGCTAGGGCATGAACTTGATGAACTTAGTCTTGAACAACTCAGGCCAAACCAGCTTCTGCTTAATTTGTCTGGCTGTCAAAGCGTCTCAGCCCTAGCCGCTCCAGTAAGTTGGCTAACGAATTCATTGTTGATCCTGCCACCCCCAGCCTCACAAGCACGGACACCAGAGGGACTATTGAAGAGCCTTGATGCCGCAGCCCTGACTTCTTTGACCAGCATTGACTTTGGGAGCCTAGGTTTTGACATCAAGACGATTTCCCTCGACCCCGCGATAGCTGAGGTGTTCACCAAGCTGCAGTCGGATATCTACGAACAGCTTTCACCTGCACTCTCTGAGCTGACGCAAAAGCTGTCAGCTTTGCAGCTGGGTATCAGTAGCGAGCTCTCGGAGGATTTGGTTGCACTTAGGGATTCTGCCAAAAAGGTATCTGAGCAATGGAGTAGGCCTGAACCGGATGCGAGCGAGCTGACCGTTACGCGAGAGAGTTTGGCCGGAGACGAAGTTTCATTGAGTATCCAAAGCGAGTCTGATGGCACCAAGCGAGCACTGGCTCTGCTGCCAGTTTTCCAGAAACTCATGCAAGAGGGCATGGAACTCACGGTGGTGATAGACGAGCTTGATTCCAGTCTGCACTCCTTGGCATCAAGAGCGCTTATTTCTAGATTCCTAGCAAGCCTCAACAGTGACTCACGGAGGCAGTTGATCTTCACTACGCACGACACTGATTTACTCACCACAAGCCTATTTCGCAGAGATGAAATATGGCTTGTGGATAAGTCGAAACGCACCATGCAGTCGGAGTTGTACGCTGTGATGGAATTTGAGGGCGTTCGCTACGACCACGATCTTCGAAAGATGTATTTGAGTGGGAGATTCGGAGCGGTGCCTGATCTTATGGCGGTCTAACAAACAGTCTGGAGTTTTCCCATGGGGCGAAAAAGAGCGACTGCGCCCGCCAGGCGAATCAAGCGGTCAATCTACATAATCCCAGAGGGCAACAAAACCGAGGTTGAATACATCAACTTGCTAAAAGACCTCACTCGCGACTCTGACGTCACACTCATTACTGATCCGGCCAGCACGAGCACAAGCCCACAGGCACTGGTGAAGCGAGCAACTAAAAGAGAGTCCGAGACGAAGTTCAGTGAAATTTGGATCATCTTTGACAAGGACGACTGGCCGCCTGAGCAAATTGAGGCAGTGTTGCGATGGGAGAGTCAGGGGCAGATCCGCCACAAAGCAATGTCTAACCCATCCTTTGAATACTGGCTGCTATTGCATTTCGAAGAGGGCCGTGAGCTCAGTAGAGTCGAGCTCAAGAAACGGCTCACACAGCACTGGCCAAACTATTACGAGTCCAATAAAGGGCTTGAGGCTAAAAAGTTTGATCTGGAAGCCATCCAGCTGGCGATTGTGCGAAGTAGGGCGAGGCTGGTGAGCAGGTCTTCGGATAACCAGGCGGGTTCGGAGGTGCACCTATTTGTAGAAAAGCTTTTAGTTCTTGACGGGGCATGAACCATTTTGCTAACTTTCCGGCGTATCAGCCACTTGACAAAAAAGGAACAGAGGCGCGAGCAGTATCCACCTGCCTTGCTACTGATGGCTCGACGGTATCGCCCCCCGTGTATTGGCTATGGTTGAAAAGATTACTCCCGTTTCACTGCTTGATTGTTGGGCGCCCAAGCCTTCTTGTCTTGCGCTCACTGCGCCTATTGGCAACTTGGGATGCCAAAAGTGCAGGTTGGTTGCTTTATGGTTGAAGCTGGATAGAAAGTAGGGGGCTATGAAATTTCGAACTTTTTCACATAGGCACGCACTTCAGATTTTGGAGAACACCAAGGAGTACTCAGAACTTTTGCGTGAGATTTTTGAATCTCTGGAAAACGTGACTGAGGAGCGATTGATTGAACACTTCCAGTACAACTATGAGGTTCCGGGTAAAGCAAAGAAATCAATCTCCGAATCGATTAACAAGCTGCTCAAATCTGAACTTGTAATCGCGGGTTGGAGGGTAGAGGCCCCAATATTTAGAGATGCTGATTTTGGAGAAGGTAAGTGGCGGTTGGATTTTGCTAAGAGCTGCAAGCTTCCCGCGTCGGACTCGAGGCCGTATGGGGATGCCGACCAGACTGGAATATCAATGGAGGTCGCATTCAATCACAGTGGATCAATTGCTTGGAATTTACTGAAGCCAGTCCTAGCCAGCGAGCTGAATCACGTTGAAAAAGCAATTCAAACTTCTGTTGGTGTGGTTGTAACAGCTACCAGGGCTTTGCAAGAAGCAGGAGGCTTCGATGGCGCCATCGGAGTTTACGAAGACTACGTGAGCCATTTGATTCCCCTAAGGGATGTTCTGACAGTGCCGATTCTAATCATTGGCCTTGAGGCGCCAGAAACGTTTGTGATGCGCCATGAAAAGCGAGGCACTACTACTTACGGCCTTATTTCAAAGAATTAAGACGATTTTTTATCTCGGAAGCGACCATAGTGACGAGTCCGACAACCAGTGCATTTCCCATAAAAAATGCTCGCCTGGAGTCAGAAAGCTCATTTCCCTGAGCATCGTATTTAGTCCAATTGTCTGGAAAGCCATTTAGTCTTTCCAGCTCGATTGGGGTCAGTCGCCTGTGACCGGATGAGGTGAGAATTACGTGCTTAAATCTGGATGCAGATGTCCCGCCCTCCGCTGTGAGAATTGTCCTGCTGGGTTTTTCTGTAGAGTCAGGAAACGCCATCCTCCCCTCCGAGTAGAGGTATTTGTGGCCGGATGTTGTTACTCGCTCTATTTTTTTTGAGCCCTTTAAATATTCCCATTCGCCAATCTTGGCCTCATCAACAAAAAACGAGGAAGGCACATCACCTTCATCAAGAAGAATATCCCCTAACACTTTTCTCGCGACGGGCTCCTCGGTTTCGATTTTGGAGGTGAAGACCGATCCGTTCTCGTAGACGCCACCCTCGAGAAACGGACTTGTTTTTCCGCCGAGATTGAACTCGTCGGAAAGTCGAACTAAGTCAGTGTCTAGCCTGAAATTCATCACTTCACCTTGGATGTGCGACTTTAGTGCTTTCCCCAGAATTCCAGTTTCAATGCTTTTGGCGGAAAACTCTTCGAACTTGTTGGCTAGTTCCGAAAGGGTTGCCACAATAAAAACGCGAATTCTCCTTTGGGGAAAACCGTGTTCTGCGGCATTTGCGATTCGCCATTCAACTCGGTAACCGAGGTCGCCAAGGGTGCGCAGCATGATGGCGAAGTCCCTCCCTCTTTGACCGGATGGTGACTTGAGTAGGCGGTCGACATTCTCAAGAAAAACGAATTTTGGCTTTTTCTGCGAAACAAGTTTGTGAATTTCCCACCAGAGCACCCCCTTTTTCCCCTCCAGTCCCTTTGAGGAGCCAGCGGTTTTGGCAACGGAGTAGTCCTGGCATGGAAACCCGCCAACAATGAGGTCTGCTTGCGGAATCAACGAATCGTCCTCTTCCGAGTGCGCCACTTCAACTGCAAGGTCTCGGTTTGAGTGGCCATCGTCCCCAAAATTTCGAACGTAACACGAGGAAGCGTGCTGAGCCTTTGTCGCAGGTTCCCACTGGTTCGACCAAATGGTGCGCCATCCCGCCTCGTCTAGTCCAAGACGGAAACCGCCGACTCCGGCGAAGAGCTCGATGGCTGAGGGGGGACTCAAGTGGATGTTTGATTTCACATTGCAAGCTTACTTTTTGCCACGGACATTATGAGTGGACTGAAGACTCAAATGGCGCACTAGGCGTGGAGTTCCTAGCCATTTCGTTACCTAGTCGTTAGACTTTATAAAGGAGATTCCGAAGGCGGGTCTTCGGTGGAATTTATTGGGTCAATGTCCCCAATTGGTTTTACTGACGGCCGGCACTTCACTTGCGAGTAGTAACTCGCCTCCAGCGCGCAGCAAAACAATGCGAATTGCCTTGTGGGTATTTGCGTGCGAAAAATAAAGAGGAGGGGCTATGGAAGGCCCAGAGATTAAATTCGCAGAAGCGATTATTGACAACGGTAAGCACGGCAAGCGCGTAATTCGGTTCGAGACTGGCCGTTTGGCACAGCAGGCAGCGGGAGCTGCGGCTGTCTACATTGACGAAGAGACCATGTTGTTCTCTGCCACGTCAGTATCAAAGCAGCCAAAGGACAACTTTGACTTTTTCCCACTAACAATCGATGTTGAAGAGCGCATGTATGCCGCGGGCAAGATCCCAGGCTCGTTCTTCCGCCGTGAGGGTCGCCCGTCAACGGCAGCAATTCTTGCTTGCCGTTTGATTGACCGACCGCTTCGCCCGTCCTTTGTTGATGGTCTTAGAAACGAAATTCAGGTCGTTGTGACCGTTATGTCGATTGAGCCAGATGAGCTTTATGACGTAGTGGCAATAAACGCAGCTTCAATGTCAACCCAGCTAGCTGGCTTGCCATTCTCCGGCCCGATTGCTGGTGTTCGTGTTGCACTGATCGATGGTCAGTGGGTAGCCTTCCCTAAGTACTCACAGCTAGCTAACGCCGTGTTTGACATGGTTGTCGCTGGTCGCGTTGTAATCGAAGATGGCAAAGAAGACGTTGCCATCATGATGGTCGAGGCTGAGGCTACTGACGTGAGTTGGGACCTAATCGCCGGTGGCGCTTTGGCTCCAACCGAAGAGGTTGTCTCGCAGGGTCTTGAGGCTGCAAAGCCTTTCATCAAGGAATTGGTTCGTGCCCAGAGTGACCTAGCGAAGCAGGCTGCAAAGCCAACCGCTGATTACCCAGTGTTCTTGCCTTACACCGAAGAGGTGTTGGCAGCTGTTGTGAAATCTGCTGGTGCAGAGCTCGCGACCGTTTACCAGATTGCCGATAAGCAGTCTCGTCAGGATGCCGATGATGCACTCAAGGCAAAGGTCAAGCTAGAGGTTGCTACCACTTTGACCGAAGAGCAGATGTCGCAGTTCTCTGGTGCGTATAAGTCAGCTACCAAAAAGGTAATGCGCGACCGAGTTTTGAAAGAGGGCATCAGAATTGATGGCCGCGGTCTAACCGATATTCGTGCATTGGATGCAGAGGTGGCAGTTATTCCTCGCACCCACGGTTCGGCCATCTTCCAGCGCGGGGAGACCCAGATTCTAGGTGTCACCACCTTGAACATGCTCAAGATGGAGCAGCAGCTAGATGCCTTGACCCCGGAAAAGTCAAAGCGCTACATGCACCACTACAACTTCCCTCCTTACTCAACTGGTGAAACTGGCCGCGTGGGCACTCCAAAGCGTCGCGAAATTGGTCACGGTGCATTGGCCGAGCGCGCACTGGCTCCAGTTCTACCGTCTCGTGAGGAATTCCCTTACGCAATCCGTCAGGTATCTGAGGCGCTGAGCTCAAACGGTTCAACCTCAATGGGTTCAGTTTGTGCTTCAACTCTTTCGCTACTAAATGCTGGTGTGCCACTTCGCGCGCCAGTTGCAGGTATCGCAATGGGCCTGATTTCAGACACTGTCGATGGCAAGATTCAGTACGCGGCTTTGACCGACATCTTGGGCGCTGAAGATGCGCTTGGGGACATGGACTTCAAGGTTGCCGGAACTCGTAACTTCATCACAGCAATCCAGCTAGACACCAAGTTGGATGGAATACCAGCTTCGGTTTTGGCCAGTGCGCTAAACCAGGCAAGAGACGCTCGTAATCACATCCTTGATGTGATGCTCGAAGCGATCGAGGAGCCAGATGAGCTTTCCAAGTACGCACCTAGAGTGATTGCAGTCAAGATTCCAATTGACAAGATCGGCGAGGTCATTGGGCCAAAGGGCAAGATGATCAACCAGATCCAGGACGAGACCGGGGCCGACATCTCAATTGAAGATGATGGAACCGTCTACATTGGTGCCACCAATGGTGAGAGTGCTGATGCGGCTAGGGCTGCCATCAACGCAATCGCAAACCCACACGTTCCTGAGATTGGTGAGCGCTTCCTAGGTACCGTCGTGAAGCTAGCCACCTTCGGTGCGTTTATCTCACTGATGCCCGGTAAGGACGGCCTGCTGCATGTTTCCGAGCTGAAGAAGATCTCAGGCGGCAAGCGCGTCGAGAACGTCGAAGACATTCTCGAGGTTGGTCAGAAGCTTCAGGTTGAAATCACCAAGGTAGACGACCGTGGCAAGCTATCGCTTTCCCCAGTTGTTGAAGATGGTGCCGAAGGAGCAAGCGAGTAGTTTGCTCTTCTCACTTAGAGATTCAGTCGAGTTCACCGCTGAGGCAGCCCGTGTTAATCGCACGGTGCTGCCCAGCGGTGTTCGCGTATTAACCGAAGAGATTCCCGGTGCACCCTCTGTAGCAGTTGCCGTTTCGGTAGCGGTTGGTTCAAGAGATGAGACCGGGGGTCACTTCGGTTCCACTCACTTTTTAGAGCATTTACTATTCAAGGGCACACCAACAAGGTCGCCGCTTGATATCTCTATTGCTTTCGATTCTGTTGGTGGATCCTCAAACGCCGCCACCGCCAAGGAATACACCAGCTATTACGCTCGGGTTTCCAACGCTGCTTTGGGTTTGTCACTTGATGTCTTGTTGGACATGTTTACCTCGGCCAGACTCGATGAAGCTGACTTCAATCTAGAGCGCACCGTGATTCTCGAAGAGCTTGCGATGAACGAGGATGACCCAGAGGATGTTGCACACGAAAATTTGGCTGAAGCACTGTTGCCAAACCACGAACTCGGCAGGCCAATTGGTGGCACCGAACAAACTATCAATGAGGTTGGCCGACAGGCGGTCTACAACCACTATAAAAAGCACTACATCCCCGAAAACCTGGTGATCACGGTTGCCGGCGGAGTGCCTCACGCCGAGGTGTTGAGGCTGGTTGAAAAAGAATTAGGCAAAGTTGGTTGGTTGTCGGGGATTAGTCATCCAACTCAAAGGCGCTCTCAGGTTCCAGATACCTTGAGCGCCGCCGAGCCTTTTAGAATTTTAGAAAAAGACGTGGCGCAGGCCAATGTTATTTTGGGCTTTCAGAGCATCCACGGCATGGATCCCGACCGCTACGCGGTGGGGATCATGAACACCATCTTGGGTGGTGGAATGAGCTCTCGATTATATCAGCAGATCAGAGAAAAGCGTGGGCTGGCCTATTCCACCTACTCTTACCAGCAGGGCTATTCTGACGCTGGGTATTTTGGTATTTATGCCGGCACGGCTCCCGAGAACGCCGAAAAAGTCACGCTCTTGATGCGGGAGATTTTCGATGGGGTAGTTCAAGATGGCGTGACAAAGGGTGAGCTGGATTTGGCCATGGGAAACCTAACTGGGGGCTTGGCGCTTCGTTATGAAAGCTCAATGGCTCGCATGAACCGGCTGCTTTCGGCAGAGATTGGTTCGGGGGAGTACCTTTCCACATCGGAAATCATGGAGCGTTTTAGCACCGTGAGTTTGGATGATGTGCAAAGGGTTGCGCAGCGGATTGCCTCAGGTTCAAGGTCGTTAGTCGCGGTTGGTCCAGATTTGGTCTCTCTTTCAGCTCACAGTTGATAGGGTCTTTAGCATGATTAGTGTTGCCATTTTGGGAGCCAGTGGTCGCATGGGCGCCTTGACTCTGGAGCTCGTCAACGACGCTGCAAATCTGTCTCTACACGCGAAACTCAACTCTGAGTCGGAGATATCCCAAATGCTGGGTGCCGATGTAATTGTTGACTTCACACTGCCAGATGTGAGCCCGAAGATGGTGGAATTTGCAATTGAGCACGATCAAAAAATCGTGGTGGGAACCTCTGGCTGGAATCAGAATAAGTTAGCGGGCCTGGATAGACTGCTGGCCCTTCATCCAAAGGCTGCAGTGTTGGTAATTCCAAATTTTTCAATTGGTTCAATGCTGGCTCAGGGTTTCGCCGCTCAGGCCGCAAAGTATTTTGATTCGATCGAAATAATTGAGGCTCACCACGCCGGCAAAATTGACTCTCCATCGGGAACCGCTGTCCGCACCGCCGAAGAGATTTCCAAGGCGCGATCGGGCATGGTGCAACCGCTTTTAACCGGGGTGGATCAAAGAGCTCGCGGTGAGGTAGTAGCGGGGATTCCGATTCACTCAATAAGAGTCCAGGGGATTAGCGCCAAACAGGATGTTCTTTTTGGCGGCGACTCCGAGGTGTTGAACATCTCCCATGAGGTCTCTTCGCTCAGGGCCTACTCAAACGGGATTCGGCTAGCCATCGAGTTTGCTGTTTCTGCAACTGGCTTGCATGTTGGCCTAGATAAGGTCGTTTAGGTTTATGAGCACAAAAATCTGGGTCCTGATTATGAGTCTTTTGACCGCCGCCTACATGATTTTGCTTGGTAGTCGCGGCGTAGTTTTGATTGCAGATCCGAACTGGATTGCCAAGGCAATGGGGCTTCTTATTCTGGTTTTCCCAATTCTTGGGATTTGGTCGCTCTATATGGAACTGCGCTTTGGGTTAGCAGCTCAGGCCTTAGTGCTTAGGGCCCGAAAGGCCGGTGTGCCAGAGCTCATGGTCGAGCTCAGGCCCTCTGGTAAGGCCGTGAAACAAAGCGCACTAATCGCCTTTGAGGGTGCCAAGTCAATTGCCGAAGCCGACCCCGAGAACTGGGAGAGCTGGGTCAGGTTGTCGGAAGGCTATGACGCGTCAGGGGATAGAAAGCGCGCTAGGTCAGCCATGCGCCACGCTATTTTATTGGCGAAGCAGACCAAGTCTTCTTAGCCCCAAGTACATCTGGCAACCTAGGCACAGCCCAAAGAATGCATTTAGGAACGCCGCGAGGAATATGAATGCGGCTGCGATTGTGACCCCGAGTGGCCAAACAAAGCCCGAAATGACCCCGAAAGCTGCAAAGCTCAATCCCACCTGCTGAGCAAAGTGTGGGGGGCGTGGATCCTCAAGTTCGGCCGGGGCCGCAAGTCTCGGGCGAACAAATTTTTGAAATAAATACGAATAGGGATGAGTGATGTTTTTGCCGAACACACTAAGTGCGAAAAGAGCAAATAGTAGCCACAAAATCAGCCAGGCATAAAGCCAGGTATCCAGGCTAAAGCCAAATGCAATGATGGCAAAAACGGATGTGATTGCCGCCCCAAATCGTGGGCCGCGCGGATCTATTCTCTGTGGCTGGGTCATAGTGCTCCTAGTTTCTCAAGCTCGGCTCTGATGATGGCCGATTTCGGTACTCCGCCAATGCGGAACTTTATTGTGCCAATTTCATCAAGGATGAAAACGGTTGGGGTCTGGCTGATCGAAAAATGGGCTGCTAAGTCAAGTCGTTGGGTGATGTCAACCTCAACATATAAGAGGTTCCCGTGCCGATATTCTAATTGTGAAAGTGATCTTCTAACCCCGGGGCATTGGCCACAATACTCGGTGGAGAATTGCACCAGGGTGGCTTTTTTGCCGAACTCGGTTACCGGCACCCCGTTTTTACTCACTTTTAGTCTGCTCAGGTTGATGGATTCCAGGGTCTTGACACGTCGTCCCCTGCCCGAGAAAACCTTGAAGCCTGCTCCGAGTGCAATTGCAATTGCAAATAGCAAACCGGCCCAGATCAGACTTGTATTAGGTAACACCTTGAAAGGCTATTTGATTTGCTTGTGCAAAATCGGTGTGTTGCGCTTTTTTACTTTCCGACTCCCTTAAACTTTCGAGGTGACCGAAATTAAATTTAGATCCGACGTGACCGTTGAGCTGGTTCGCTCAAGTGCCCGGGACGCAGACGTATTGTTCGCAGCTCGGGTTTCAACCATGGGCGAACTGACATTGGACAGCGCGCGTGAGACCGATGTAGAGGTGCAGAAGCGCGATAAGGGACTGATTAATTACCTGATGCGCGATCGTCACGGTTCCCCGTTCGAGCACAACTCAATGACGTTTTATGTGCAGGCCCCAATCTTTGTATTTCGCGAGTTCATGCGGCACCGGATCGCCAGTTACAACGAGGAATCCGGTCGCTACCGTGAGCTGCAGCCGGTGTTTTATGTTCCAGGCCCAGACAGGAAGCTGATTCAGGTAGGAAAGCCAGGGGCATACGATTTTGAGGACGGGACAGCCGAGCAAGCCGCTCTTGTCGCTCAAGAAACCATGGCCATTACACGAGCCGCCTATGAGTCTTATCAGCGGATGCTTGTGGCTGGCGTTGCCCGCGAGGTGGCGAGAATTGTGTTACCAGTGAACATTTACTCGAGCATGTACGTCACGATGAACTCGCGCTCACTGATGAACTTCTTATCTTTACGCACAAAGCGCGAGGGAACCCATTTCCCCTCATATCCCCAGCGCGAGATTGAGATGTGCGCCGAGAAGATGGAAGACGCTTGGGCCAAGCTCATGCCGCTCAGCTACGAGTCGTTTAACGAAAACGGCCGGGTAGCTCCGTAGCCCAATAATTAGTCACCGAGCGTCTCAAGCGCATCGATTTGAATTTTGTGCTTTGAGAGTTTTGTTTTTCGCAACGCTAAGTAAATCAATAGGCCGATAGCCAATGCACTTATCAGATCCAAAAACACGGTAGCTGTGATTGTGGTGAAGAGCACCATTGCATCTAAGGTCGATCTTCTAGCCGTGAACCGTAGCTCCTGGATTTTCACCATGTGCCAAGCGGTAGCAATCAGAACCCCACCGAGTGCCGCCAGGGGAATTTGAGCTATCCAGCTGGAGACCAGAAGCACAAACAGAAATAGGAATATTCCATGACTGATAGCGGAGAGCCTCGAGGTCGCTCCGGCTCGGACGTTGACCGCAGTTCTAGCAAGTGCTGCGGTGGCGGGTACTCCGCCGAAAAATGGCACAATCAGGTTCGCCACCCCTTGACCAAATAGCTCACGGTTCGGATTATGTTCCCCGGATTGCGCCATTCGGTCTGATATCTTCGCGCTCAAAAGGCTCTCGAGACCCGCGAGAAATGCGACCGCCAAGGCTGGCCCGAGCAGTAAAAGCCAATTCCCTCCCGATAGAAAATCCAATTCTGGCAAAGCGAATGTTGATGGCAGATCGCCAATCCGAGTGAGGTCTAAACTCAACGCATTTGCAATCATCGTGAGGGCGACCACGCTCAAAAGGGCGAGCGGCAGTTTTGGCCAAAATTTTGACCCAAGAATATTTCCCACTAGCGCCAGTAAACCGATAACCACCGGTGCCCACATCGGCTCGCGAAGCCAGGTTTGCCATTCCAGAATGACGTTTTGCCAGATGTGCTCGCCAGTTTCAAGCTTCACGCCCAGCACGAACGCCACCTGCTGCATCGCGATGACCAGCGCAATTCCCGCAGTGAAACCTTCAATCAAGGCCGTTGGTAGTCGATGGATGTGTTGCCCCAGCTTGAATAAGGCGGCGAGTATCAAAATGCCCCCTGCCATTAGCCCAACTTGCAGCACGGCGCTCACCCCGTAGCTCGCGACAATGGGGATCAGGATCACGGTCATTGCCCCGGTGGGTCCAGAGACTTGGTATTTGCTGCCCCCTAATGCGCTGGCAACAACTCCGGCAATCACCGCTGTGACCAAGCCGGCTTGGGCACCAAGCCCAGAGCCAATTCCGAAAGCCAAAGCGAGCGGAAGAGCCACAACGGCCACCGTCAATCCGGCAATCAAATTCCTAAAAATTACAGCGGGACCCCAGGAGTGAGCTTTTTGCTTTGGGAACCGCACACTCTTGACCCTACTCCTAGTTCAAACCAAGAAGGAGTTGAGTAGGCTAATCGGATGACTCAGGTTCAAAAAGACATCTTCGGCCAGGTGCTAGTGGCACTTGTCACACCCATGACCCCCGAGGGGGAGGTCGACTGGGCCGCCACTGAGCGTCATATTGACTATGTGATCTCCAATGGCGCGGACGGCATCGTAGTTACCGGCACAACTGGTGAGACATCAACCCTGACCGACCCGGAGAAAATCAAATTGGTCGAGGTGGGGAAGGCTGTCTCGGCTGGCCGAGCAAAAATCATTACCGGTGGCGGTTCGAATGAGACTGCCCATGCCATTCAGCTTTACCGCGAGAGCGAAAAGGCTGGAGCCGATGGAGTGATGATTGTCACCCCTTATTACAATAAGCCTACCCAGGCTGGCATCTTGACCCACTTCAGGTTGATTGCCGATGCCACCGATTTGCCAGTTTTGCTTTACGACATTCCTGGGCGCACCGGTGTGGCGATTGCTTCGGATACTTTTCATAGAGCCGCAAAGCACCCCAACATTGTGGCGGTCAAAGACGCCAAGGGTGACTTGGCTCAGGCCTCTAGGTTGATGCTGGAAACCGGACTGATGTACTTTTCGGGAGACGATTCTTATGCATTGCCGCATTTGTCAATCGGCGCTACTGGGCTGATTGGCGTGACAGCCAACATTGCTCCGCACGCCTACCGAGCCATGATTGATGCCACAAACGCGAATGATTTTCACGCTGCGCTGAAGGTCCATAACGCACTCGAGCCTCTACAGCGGGCAATCATGAATCACGTGCCGGGCACGGTTGCCGCCAAGTACGTCTTGCACGGACTTGGCCAAATCGACTCTCCACGGGTTCGTTTGCCGCTGGTTGGTCCGGAGGATTCCGAGGCAGCAGCCATCGAAGCCGGCATCGACCAGGTTATCTCGGTTCCGGGATTGAGCTTTGATAACTTCCGCCCAAACCGCAACGCCGCAGCTGGCGGAGCGCTACCAAAGATTGCAGGGACCACTCGCTAATGGAAATCAAAGCACCAGAAAAACTTGCCAAGGGCACGCTCAGAATTGTGCCACTCGGTGGCCTGGGTGAAATCGGTAGAAACATGACTGTCTTCGAAATCAACGATCAGATTCTGATTGTGGATTGCGGAGTGCTTTTTCCCGAAGAGACTCAGCCCGGTGTCGATTTGATTCTGCCCGACTTTAGTTATTTGGAAGACAAGCTCGACCGAATAGCCGGCATCGTTCTAACCCACGGTCACGAGGATCACATCGGCGGTGTTCCATACCTTTTGAGGCTGCGCCAGGACATTCCAATATTAGGCTCGCGCCTCACTCTCGCTTTGGTTGAAGCCAAGCTCAAAGAGCACCGCATCAACCCCTTTACTCACACCGTAAAAGAAGGGGAGATCGAGCAGGTGGGGCCTTACTCCCTAGAATTTATAGCTGTTAACCATTCGATTCCAGACTCGCTCGCGGTTTTGATTCGCACCGAAGCGGGGTCCGTTTTGGGCACCGGTGACTTCAAGATGGACCAGCTACCACTTGACGGAAGACTCACGGATCTTCGAGCCTTCGCTCGCATCGGAGAAGCCGGCCTGGATTTGTTTATGGTTGACAGCACCAATGCTGATGTGCCTGGGTTTACTCCGCTTGAAAGCGACATTGGCCCGGTTATCGAATCTGTGATTGCTAAGACACCGGGCAAGGTCGTGGTGGCATCGTTTTCTTCTCACGTTCACCGAGTGCAGCAGGTTATTGATGCAGCGGTTGCGAATAACCGCAAGGTGGCTTTTGTAGGACGCTCCATGGTTCGCAACATGGGCATCGCTCAGGAGTTAGGTTTTCTCAAGGTTCCAGATAAGTCAATCATCGAGATGCGTCAGATTCCGGACTACCCCGATAACAAGGTGGTGTTGATGTCCACCGGGAGTCAAGGCGAGCCCATGGCTGTTCTTTCTCGGTTGGCGAATCGCGAGCACCAAATCTCCATTGGCGAGGGAGACACCGTCTTGATGGCTTCATCTTTGATTCCCGGCAACGAGAACGCGGTTTATAAGGTAATCGACGGCCTAACTCGAATTGGCGCCAACGTTGTTCATAAGGGAAATGCCAAGGTGCACGTTTCTGGTCACGCCGCAGCCGGAGAGCTCCTTTACTGCTACAACATTCTGAAGCCTAAAAACGTAATTCCGATTCACGGAGAGTTCCGCCACCTCGATGCGAACGCGGCACTAGCCATAAGAACCGGTGTGCCCAAAGAACGCGTTTTAGTGGTTGAGGACGGCGTGGTTATTGATCTCAAAGACGGCATCGCAGAAGTAGTTGGGAGAGTTCCCTGCGGAATGCTCTATGTCGATGGGAAGACCGTTGGCAAGATTACAGAAGACGATCTAAAAGATCGTATGATTCTTGCCGCAGAGGGTTTTATCTCTATTTTTGCGGTGGTAGACAAAGATGGCAAGGTTGTTGAGGGTCCCGAAATCAGGGCCCGAGCCTACGCCGAGGACGATCACGTTTTCGATGACATTTTGCCGGCTATCTCGAACGCGCTTGCTGAGGCTCAGGCCGGTGGCATGCGCGACACCTACGGCTTGCAGCAGGTCATTCGAAGAACCGTAGGTAATTGGGTCGCAAAGGCTCACCGCAGAAAGCCGATGATTATTCCAATTGTGGTTTCCTCGAAGCGCGGTGCCTAAGGCCAAAATGCTCCCAAGCGTTGATACCTTTATCTAATGGCTTCAAAGACTCCTCCACCTAGGCGCCCGGGCGCTAAAACACCTGCGCGCCGAGCGTCACGCTCTAGTGCAATCCAAAAACCCCAACGAGCTAACTCCGGCGCCATTTTCGCCGGAGGATACATGGCCTTGGCCCATGGCCTGGGAGGATTAATCAGGGCTTTCAGCACTGAGAAACTCCCCAAGGAAGATAGGCGAGATGGCGCGCCGTTCTTTGTGTTTTTACTTTCAGTCTTGGGAGCGTTAGTAGCTTGGTTTTTCATCAATGAAACCTGGGCCAGTTTTTTACATTCCTATAGTTTTGGGATGCTTTTTGGGCTAGTTGCTTTCGCGCTGCCAGCCGTGTTTTTTGTTTATTCTTTCTACTTATTCAGACACCCGGCTTCTGTTAGGGACAGCTCCAGGTTTGCGATCGGCTTTTGGCTGTTTCTTTCGGTAATCTCCGCATTTTTTCACATCTTTGGGGGCACCCCGAGCCCCAACTCAGATGGTGCCGAGGGGCTAGCCAAGGCTGGAGGATTATTCGGTTGGTTAATTGGTGGTCCATTGAACTCGGTGCTGACCGTGTTCGGAGCAACACCGGTTCTGGTCCTACTGGCGGTTATTTCTATCCTTGTCATGACCGGAACCGCTCCCTCGCAGATCAAACCCAGGCTCATCAGTTTCAAGCAGTTCTTATTTGGAGTCTCGACCCAACCTGATATTTCTGACGCGTTTGATGGCAAGACATCGAAGTGGTTCAAGCGAAGCGATAATAATAGCCACGCTTTTGATACCGCGGTGGTGCAAGACATCGATGAGTTTGTCGCACAGGAGTTAGCCCAGCCATACCCTGAGGTAACCCTGGAGGCGGAGGCTTCCAATCTCGAATTTTTGACTCAGGAGGAAAACCTGACTGAGCCGATAGCCCTGATTGAGGGCACGAGCCCAACCAAGCAAAAGCGAACTTACACCTTGCCAAGTTTGAACATTTTGGCTGCCGGCTCCCCTCCCAAATCAAGAAGCGCGGTGAATGACCAGGTAGTCATCGCTATTAATGCCGTTTTCCAAGAGTTCGAAATTGGCGCAAAGGTCTCTGGCTTTTTGCGCGGCCCAACCGTTTCTAGATACGAAGTCGAATTGCAGCCGGGCGTGAAGGTGGAGGCCGTTACAAGGCTGAGTAACAACATTTCATACGCGGTTGCCTCGAGCGAAGTCAGGATATTGGCTCCGATCCCGGGTAAAAGTGCAATTGGTATTGAGATACCTAATACCGATCGGGAAACTGTTTCTCTAGGAGACGTGCTGCGGTCTAAAAATGCGGCCAATTCCACCCACCCTTTGACGATTGGTGTTGGTAAAGATGTTGAAGGGGGCTACCTAATTGCCAATCTGGCAAAGATGCCTCACCTTTTGGTCGCCGGAGCTACCGGCGCCGGTAAATCTTCCTTTGTTAATTCAATGATTGCTTCAATTTTGATGCGGGCGAAACCTTCTGAGGTGCGGATGGTTTTAGTAGATCCGAAGCGGGTGGAGCTGTCGGTCTACCAAGGTGTTCCGCACCTGGTTACCCCCATTATCACAAGCCCCAAAAAGGCTGCCGAGGCATTGCAGTGGGTCGTCAAGGAGATGGACTCGCGCTATGACGATTTAGCGAGCTTTGGCTTTAAGCACATTGATGACTTCAATAAAGCTGTCGTAGCCGGAGACATAAAGGTCCCAGAGGGTTCTAAGCGAGACCTACAGCCATACCCTTATCTGCTTGTAGTGGTAGACGAGCTGGCTGATTTGATGATTGTCGCGCCAAGAGATGTGGAGGATTCAATTGTGCGAATCACTCAGTTGGCCAGGGCTTCGGGCATTCACCTGGTACTGGCCACCCAGCGGCCTTCGGTGGACGTGGTGACCGGCCTGATCAAGGCGAACGTTCCTTCCAGGCTGGCATTTTCGGTTTCCTCGCTTACCGACTCGAGGGTTATCTTGGATCAACCCGGTGCCGAGAAATTGGTTGGGCAGGGAGACGCTCTGTTTTCTCCTATGGGGTCCAATAAGGCTCTGCGAGTTCAGGGCGCTTGGGTCTCCGAAGAGGAGCTCCACAAGATCGTGAATCACGTCAAGGCCCAAATGGAGCCTGAGTACCGTAGCGATGTGACGGCCAGTGCTCCAACTAAAACGGTGGATGCCGATATCGGGGATGATCTCGATGTTTTCTTGCAAGCGGTTGATTTGGTGGTTAATTCGCAATTTGGATCTACCTCAATGCTCCAGCGCAAGCTCAGAATTGGTTTTGCTAAGGCTGGAAGGCTCATGGACCTGATGGAATCCAGGGGAGTGGTTGGACCCTCAGAGGGCTCTAAGGCCAGAGACGTTTTAATAAAGCCCGATGATGTACCGGCACTTTTTGCCAAGGTTTCAGGTCAGACTACAGCGGTATTCGAGGGGGATCTCGGCCACCAGGACGAAGATCCAGATGAAGACGCGTGGCAACTAACCGGTCGAGGCGATGGAAACTAGAGGCTTTTTTTATCGGCAGACGCCGAACCTAATTACCAGTTCAAGAATCCTGGTGGTTCCTTTTGTGCTGTGGTTGATTTTGACCCAGTGGGATTCAATGTGGATGCGGCTTATCGCACTGGCCCTATTGATTTTGGCCGCTTCGACAGACGGCATTGATGGCGCGATTGCGCGCAAGAGAAACCTGGTCACTAATCTTGGGAAGATCCTCGATCCAATAGCCGATAAGGCCCTCCTGTCGGGCTCCCTGGTGGCTCTTTCAATTCAGGATGCGGTGCCGTGGTGGGCCACTATTTTGATTTTGGTTCGAGAGTTCGGCATTACTATTTACCGTCTCGCGGTCTATAAAAGGCGCGTAATTTCTGCCTCTGGCGGTGGGAAGCTCAAGACTGTTATCCAGATTATTGCGGTTTCCATGGCTCTGGCACCGTTTGACTTTCTCGGTGCTTGGTTCGAGTATTTGACCACCGGCATGATCTATCTGGCCGTGGCGCTTACCCTGTACACCGGCCTGCAGTACCTCAGGCCTCAAAGATGACTCTGATTGAGCGCTTAGAAAAAAAAGGGCTTTTTCTGGCAATCGCCGAGTCGGTCACCGGGGGTCTTATTTGCGCAAGGCTGATTGACACACCCGGTGCCTCCAGAGTGGTCTTAGGTGGAATTGTCGCTTATCAAAACGATGTGAAGCAAAATTTGCTCGGGGTTCCAAGCGAGCTCCTGGCAAAAGTGGGCCCGGTTGACTCAAAAGTTGCCATGATTATGGCCACTTCGGTGCGCGACAAGTTTGCTCTTGCCAATACTAAAAACATCTCCCGGGTCATTGGGCTTTCTTCCACCGGAGTGGCCGGTCCAGACCCGGTTGGCCGAAGCGAGGTCGGCGAGGTGTTGATTGGTTTTAGCTCCTCCAGAGGCGCTGGTCATCGAGCGTTTCAATTCCAGGGCGATCGAGAGCAGATAAGGTCGCAATCCCTAGCTGCGGCACTTCTGGTATTGGGGGAACATTTGGATGAGTTTTGGGGTTTAGAGTCAGGAAACAGTCAGATACATTGAGTATCTTTTTAGTCCACAGGATAAGTTAGAGGCATGGTGAAAACTTGGTAATTCTTAGGTTAGAAATTGGAGATGTCTTGCGTTCGCACAGGCAGCGACAGGGCCAGACCCTAAGGCAGGTGGCCGCGAAGGCATCTGTGGCTTTGGGATACCTTTCTGAAGTCGAGCGTGGCCAAAAAGAGGTTTCCTCAGAGATTTTGGCTTCGGTAGCCGAGGCGCTTTCCGTTCCACTTTCTCTGGTCATGCGCGAGGTCTCCGATCGAGTCGCTGCGCTTGAGGGCATCTACATAGATGACACCTACATTCCAGACACGGTCCCAGATGCATTCGTGACCGAAGTATCGCTTTATTCCTAGACCCAACTTCATTTCAATTGAAACTAAGTCAATTTCACGAGCTGATAAATGACGAGTTTGGTGCTGGGTTTTCGGGTGTCATAGCCTCGGACACCAGGCTCACTGAACTTAGAGACGCGACCCCCAACGAACTACTGAGCCAAGGCGAGGATCCGAGAGAAATTTGGCTGGCCATCTGCAGGCACTTGGATGTGCCCAAGGAACGTTGGCAAGGGAAATTGGCGACTAAAAGACACGCCGAATAAATTCATTCGAAATTTTGTTCGAACGCCTAGTGTTTTACCAGCACAGGATTTTGAGAGTTATCCACAGATTTTGTTGGTGGCATCAAAATGTTGGCGGCACAGCGTAGCTTCATGGGTATCAACGGCCCATGAGCCAGAAAGAGGTCTAAATGCCATCTCCATCCGAGCGTGAAAAAGCACTAGAAACTGCACTAGCTCAAATTGATCGTCAATTCGGCAAGGGCTCAGTTATGCGCCTTGGCACTGAGGAAAGATCACCAATTGAGGCAATCCCGACTGGCTCAATAGCGCTGGATGTTGCTTTGGGAATTGGCGGCCTGCCAAAGGGTCGCATCGTAGAGATTTATGGACCCGAGTCTTCGGGAAAGACGACTCTGGCCCTGCACGCCATTGCTAACGCTCAGCGCAATGGTGGCGTGGCTGCATTTATTGACGCGGAACACGCTCTTGATCCGGAATATGCAAAAAAGCTCGGTGTGGACATCGATGCCCTTTTGGTCAGCCAGCCTGATACTGGTGAGCAGGCCTTGGAAATTACGGACATGTTGATTCGTTCCGGCTCGATAGATGTAGTCGTCATCGACTCTGTAGCGGCCTTAGTGCCACGAGCCGAGATTGAGGGCGAAATGGGAGATTCACACGTTGGCCTGCAGGCCCGATTGATGTCCCAGGCGCTTCGAAAGCTAACGGGCGGGCTAAGCAATACAAAGACCACTGCAATCTTTATCAACCAGTTGCGTGAGAAAATCGGCGTCTTCTTCGGGTCTCCAGAAACCACATCGGGAGGTAAGGCCTTGAAGTTCTATGCCTCCGTGCGGCTTGATATCAGAAGAATTGAAACCTTGAAGGACGGAACGGACGCAGTCGGTAACCGTACGCGCGTGAAGGTGGTTAAAAACAAGCTCGCCGCACCTTTTAAGCAAGCCGAATTCGACATCATGTTTGGTGAGGGTATTTCTCGTGAAGGTAGCCTCATCGACTTTGGTGTCGATCAAGAAATCGTAAAAAAGTCGGGCGCTTGGTACACATTTGAAGGTGAGCAACTGGGTCAGGGGAAGGAAAACTCCCGAAGGTTTCTCAAAGAGAACCCGGAGATCGCCAACACTATCGAGCAGCGCATCAAGGTGAAGCTAGGTATTGGAGTCCCACGTCCAGTCGCTGACCTTCCAAAAGAGGAAGTCGAACTGCCCGTGGTGACTAAAGTCGCCAAAGCGGCGAATGACGGCTAGCCATCCGCTATCAAAGTAAATCTCCAGCGGTAGCGAGTGAGATGGCAAGCGAACCCTCGGATGAGAAGTTGGAAAAGCGGGCCAGGAACGTCCTGCTTTACCAAATCTCTCGGAGCATGAAGACCAAGCAGCAGCTGGCTCAAATACTTGTCAAGCGCGAAATCCCAGATCATGTGGCGCTGCCGCTTCTAGATCGTTTTGAAGAGGCTCAGCTGATAAACGACGCCGAATTTGCAAGGGCATTTGTGGTTTCAAAGTTGGCCACGGGTGGGAAGTCGGCAATGGCTCTAAGGCGTGAGCTGAGACAAAAAGGCGTTGCCGATGATCTAATCGCAGAGGCTCTTTCTGATCTTGATCAGGAGCAGGAGCAGCAGATTGCCAATAAGTTGGCAATCTCAAGATATCAGCGTTTATTGAAACTGGAACCGGATGTGCGCTACCGGAGACTCTCGGGCTTCCTCATGCGTCGCGGCTTCAGTTCTGCAATAACAACTCGTGCAATTCGCGAAGCGCAAGCTTCAGGGTAAAATCATTTTCAATGTCCCTAACTTATGAAGTTCGCACCTACGGGTGTCAGATGAATGTTCACGACTCTGAGCGCATCTCTGGCCTTCTCGAGTCCGCTGGATATGATAAATTTAGTGATGGCGATCCGGACTTAGTGGTTTTTAATACCTGTGCCGTGCGAGAGAATGCCGACAATAAGCTCTACGGGAACCTTGGGATGCTGCTTCCGAAAAAAGAGGCCAACCCAAACATGCAGATCGCTGTCGGGGGTTGCCTGGCCCAGAAAGACCAAGACGTAATCATTCAACGTGCGCCATGGGTGGATGTTGTCTTTGGGACCCACAACATGGGTTCCCTGCCAGTTCTGCTGGAGCGAGCTCGACATTATCAGGAAGCGCAAATCGAGATTCTCGAGTCGCTTGAGATTTTCCCATCAACGCTGCCAACTAGAAGAGATTCTGCTTATGCCGGGTGGGTCTCGATTTCTGTGGGCTGCAATAACTCCTGCACCTTTTGCATTGTGCCCTCGCTTCGAGGCAAGGAAAAGGACCGAAGGCCCGGGGACGTATTAGCGGAGGTCAAGGCGCTGGTTGAGGACGGAGCCATTGAGGTCACCCTCTTGGGGCAAAATGTGAATACCTACGGGGTCGAGTTCGGCGACCAGGGTGCCTTTGCTAAGCTTCTGAGGGCCTGTGGCGACATTGAAGGTCTAGAGCGAGTGAGATTCACCTCGCCACACCCGGCCGCCTTTACGGACGATGTGATTGAGGCCATGGCTCAGACGCCAAATGTTATGCCCCAGCTTCACATGCCAATGCAATCTGGATCCGACCGGATTCTCAAGGCCATGCGCCGCAGTTATCGTTCCGATAAGTACTTGGGCATATTGGATCGCGTGAGAATTGCAATTCCGGATGCTGCGATCTCCACAGACATCATCGTGGGCTTTCCTGGCGAGACCGAAGAGGACTTCCAGCAGACCATAGAAGTTGTCAAGGCGGCAAAGTTCTCTATTTGCTATACCTATCAGTACTCAATTCGTCCCGGAACCCCCGCCGGTGAAATGGCTGATCAGATTCCCAAGGATGTAGTTCAGGATCGCTACGAGCGCTTATTGCAAGTGGTTAATCAGGTTGCCTGGGAGGAAAACAAGCAGCAAATTGGAAAACAGGTCGAGGTCTTGGTTGCAAATGGTGAGGGGCGCAAGGACGCCAATACCAATCGATTATCTGGGCGAGCTCGGGATAATCGTCTGGTTCACTTCGAGGTTCCCGACTCAGAGGCTAGGCCAAGACCGGGGGATGTCGTGACGGTTACCGTGTCGCAGGCAGCTCCCTACCACCTGATTGCCGATGGTGGAAACTATCAGCTGAGACGAACCCCTGGCGGGGATGCTCATGACAGAAGAGAGCTAGAAAGTTGCGGAGTTCCGGCGGTGGGTTCGGGCAAGGTTTCGCTCGGTCTCAGCGTGAAGGCGGCAATTGAGTTTTGATGTAATCGCGGTTTTAGGCCCAACTGCGAGCGGCAAGTCTGAGTTGGCAATTGATATTGCAACCCGGTTTATCGAATCCGGTCAGCCAGCTGAGGTTGTAAACGCAGATGCTATGCAGCTTTACAGGGGTCTTGATATCGGTACTGCGAAGCTCGCTCCGGAAAAGCAGCGCGGGGTCAAGCATCACCTAATCGGAGAAATCAGTCTTAGCCAAGAGATGACTGCGGTCGAGTATCAGGGTCTGGCCCGTTCTAAGCTGACCGAACTGTTAAAAAGCGGCATCCAACCGATTTTGGTTGGGGGAAGCATGTTTTACGTTGCCGCCGCTCTGGATCAATTGGAGTTCGCGCCGACTGACATTGAGATTAGGTCCAGATTTGAAAAACTTCGGGAAGAAATTGGCGTTTTCGAGCTGCATAAAATTTTGGAGCAAAAAGATCCGGTTGCAGCATCCAGAATTCCGGCTCAGAACGCCCGGAGAGTTATCAGGGCCTTGGAGGTTATTGAAATAACCGGAGTTAGTTATTTGTCTGCGCTGCCCCAGCCAGAATACTGGAGACCGACAATTCAGATTGGCATCTCTGTTGACCGAGACATCCTCAAGGCGCGTATCCAAAAAAGAGTTTTACACATGTGGGAGCAGGGGCTAGTCGGGGAAGCTAGCGGCATCCTTCAGCAGGGCTGGGAGCTTTCGAGAACTGCCAGAATGGCAATCGGTTATTTCCAAGCTTTTTCCCAACTTGAGGGAAAGCTGACCGAACAAGAGGCTCAACTTGAGACCATATCGCTGACCAATCGATACGCCAGAAGGCAAATGTCCTGGTTTAGGCGCGATAAGAGAATTAATTGGGTGAATTCTTCAGATACTGTGATTGAAGATGCGATGAATCAAATTAGGCTGACTCAATGACCATCACATTCACAAAGGGCCACGGCACCGGCAACGACTTTATTTTGATTCAGGATCTGGCGGGGCAGATGGCTCTGACTGAGGCGGAGATTCGGAAGCTTTGTGATCGACATTTCGGCATTGGCGCGGATGGGTTAATTTTTGCCGTTCGGACCGAAAATTCAGCTGAAGTCAGGGGGCTGCTCGAGCAAGAGCCGAACGCTGAGTGGTTCATGGACTATCGGAACTCTGATGGGTCTAAGGCCGAAATGTGTGGCAATGGGATTAGGGTCTTTGCCCGTTACCTACTGTCTAATTCACTCGCTGAGCTGACCGATGGCAGCACTTTGCCAATAGCTACAAGAAACGGCATCAAAGACGTCACGGCGACAGCTTCTGGATTCGCGGTGGATCTTGGCCGTTGGGGAGTCACTGAGACCGAATATCTTGTTCGCGTGGGAGGTCTGGGTGTAGCTAGGCCGGGACTTGCGATAAATCTTGGTAACCCCCACATAGTCGTAGCTTTAGCTGACCAAGAGGAACTCAGCTCTCTAGAGCTTTCGAAGGCTCCAGTTTTAGACCCCGAGGCCCCAAACGGTGCCAACGTTGAGTTCGTAGTGCTTGATGAACCGCTTATCAAAGAGGGTGTCGCCTCGCTCACCATGAGAGTGCACGAGCGTGGAGTGGGCGAGACAATGAGCTGTGGCACAGGTGTCGCCGCCGCCGCTTTGGCCATAAGGCACTGGGCTGGTAATGGTCAAAATTTCTGGAAGGTAAGGGTGCCGGGCGGAGAGGTCGCCGTTCGAATGTTTGCCACCGAAGACGGTGAGCATGTTGGCATAAGCGGAGCTGCAGAGTTGGTGTTCACCGGGTCCGTAGAGCTCTAATAATCCGATAACCCTTTGCAGTATTGACCCTCTCGACACTGAAATTCTCGAATGAATCGGCGATCCACTGCTGCAATGAATCGGCCCCTAGTTGTTTTTGAACCACGAGCATTGCAACGCCGTCAATTGCGAGCCTCGGAAGCCAAGCCTGCAAAAGCTCATGGAGAGCTTGTTTTCCAATGCGAATTGGTGGGTTTGACCAAATAGCTTGAAATTCTAAATCGTCTGGGACATCGAGCGCCAAAACTGGATTGATGTTTTCAACATCGCTGCGCTTGGCGTTCTCCATGGTGAGTTCAAGGCTTCTATTATTCACATCCAATGCGTAAACAACCGTGTTTGGATTCAGCTTTGCTATTGCTATCGATATCGGACCCCAACCGCAACCCAGGTCCAGGACGTTGCCGCTTTTGGGGAAGTGACGGTGTTCTTTCAGAAGCACTCTGGTTCCGGGATCGAGTTTTGTTGCACTGAAAGTCCCACTTGCTGCCGTGAGCGAAAATTCAACCCCACCAACTTCGAACTCAACATCGCTTGTTCTCTTAGAGCTTTGGGGGTCTGAGCTGAAATAATGCTGCGCGACCATGACACAAACCTAATGCAGGCCTAGGCTTTTAGAACAATGGAATCTGAATCCACGATTGACCGCATTCTCCGGCGCGGAGCAGCCGCCCCCGAGTCTGAATTTGATGGCGACCAGCTAGATCTTGAAGAGCGCGAATCGCTCAGGCGAGTTCCGGGGCTGTCTACCGAACTTCAAGACATCACCGATGTCGAGTACCGGCAACTTCGTTTGGAGAAAGTGGTCTTAATCGGGGTCTGGGGTAGCGGAACCATCACCGACGCCGAAAACTCGCTCAGAGAGTTAGCCGCCTTGGCTGAGACCGCCGGCGCTGAGGTGCTGGATGGGGTCCTTCAAAGAAGGCCGAAGCCGGACCCAGCTACCTACTTTGGTAAGGGTAAGGCGCAAGAATTATGCGAATTAGTGGCAGCGCTAGGCGCTGACACTGTAATCGCAGATGGGGAATTGGGCCCGTCCCAGCGTCGCGCGCTTGAAGATGTCGTCAAAATCAAGGTGGTCGATCGCACCGCGATTATTTTGGATATTTTTGCGCAGCATGCCAAGAGCCGTGAGGGCAAGGCGCAGGTCGAGTTAGCCCAGCTTGAGTATCTATTGCCCCGGTTGCGTGGTTGGGGTGACTCAATGTCAAGGCAAGCCGGTGGTCAAGCCGCGGGAGGTGTTGGTATTGGCTCTAGGGGGCCAGGTGAGACCAAGATTGAGCTCGATCGGCGCCGCATCAATACCAGAATGGCCAAGCTCAGGCGAGAGATTTCCTTGATGAAGCAGGCTCGTGATGTGAAGCGCTCCGCTCGTGAGAAATCCAAGGTGCCACAGGTGGCGATCGCAGGATATACAAACGCTGGTAAATCCTCACTTCTGAACAGGCTCACTAAAGCCGGGGTGTTGGTCGAGAATGCTCTTTTCGCAACTCTTGATCCAACAATTCGCAAGCACCAGACACTGGATGGCCGCGAATACACCCTTGCCGACACGGTTGGTTTTGTTCGAAGCCTCCCGCACCAGCTGGTCGAGGCTTTCAGGTCCACACTTGAGGAAATATCGGCAGCTGACCTGATTATCCACGTGGTGGACGCCACAGACCCGAACCCCATGGGTCAAATAAAAACCGTGAGGGCTGTCATTAGAGATGTCGAAGCATCGGCTATTGAGGAGCTCGTGGTTTTTAATAAGTCAGACCTTATCTCTGAGGCAGATGCGGTGCTGCTCAGAGGTTTGATTCCAGGCTGCCTGTTGATTTCCACTCGCACAGGATTGGGAATTAACGAACTTGAAAAGCGCATCGCGGAGTTCTTGCCGAGGCCAGATGTTGAGTTTTTTGGCCTGATTCCCTATGACCGGGGCGATTTAGTCTCTAGGACCCACCTCAGTGGCAAGGTGTTGAATTTTGAATACGTTGAAGCAGGGACAAAGATTCATGCGTTGGTGCGACCAGATTTAGCGAATGAGTTGTCGGGCTTCGCTACACGGCCCTAAGAACCGCTACCACTTTGCCCAATATCACAGCGTGATCCCCAAGGATCGGTTCAAAAGCTGAGTTTCTAGGAAGTAACCAAGTGTGGCCATCTCGCTGTTTGAAGGTCTTTACAGTTGCTTCCTCCTCGAGCATCGCCGCCACTATATCTCCGTTTTCGGCGGTTTGTTGCTGTCTTACGACTACCCAGTCGCCGTCGCAGATGGCTGCATCAATCATTGACTCTCCGACGACTCGCAATAAGAACAAGTCGCCCTGACCGACTAATTGCCTTGGTAACGCAAAAACATCTTCGACATTTTGCTCAGCTGTGATCGGTATCCCGGCGGCGATTCGGCCAACTAGGGGAACCATTGCGGCGTCTGCCCTGAACATTTCGGTTTCCGTTTCTTCGCCCAGAAGGTCAATGGTGCGTGGGCGACGGGGGTCCCGGCTTATGAAACCGAGTAATTCGAGCTTATTGAGTTGGTGCGAAACGCTTGCAGTGGATGAGAGTCCTACCGATTCGCCTATTTCGCGCATTGATGGTGCGTAGTTGCGATCATTCATTGATTCGCGAATCACGTCAAGGATTCTTCGCTGCACAGCGCTGAGATTAGTGGTGTCCATGCTTGACCTTCCAAAATGTATGAGGGTATCGCTTTACTACTTATGTCGAAACTGTATTCGCAAGTGCACCAAGATTCAAACACATTTTCGATGATTCCGAGAAAAAATAGAGAATATATCTTGCTTTAGTGACATTTATCTCTACAATTAGAACAAGTGTTCGAAACAAATAATCGATTTGAAAGCGAGTCGGAAGATGACTGCAATCACAAAGTATCGAATTACCAACCCCCGCAAGCTTTTTCGTGGCTTAGCAATTGTGGTCCTGACTGCGGGATTCGCGGCCTCCAGCATCACCGGTTCGATGGCTGGATCGGGTTCCACGGGCGAACTTGAATTCCTAACCGTTACAGCCGGAGACTCGCTGTGGGGACTCGCCGCGGTGCACGCTCCCAAAGCGGATCCCAGAGACTGGATTTCCGAGGTCGTGCTTCTAAACGCCCTAGAGTCAGTCAATCTCGAGCCGGGTCAAAGAATCGCTTTGCCCTAGACCCTAGTTTTTATTAGCTACCCTTAGAGAGTGACCGACTTCAACCAAATCCCGCTCAGACCTGACCTGAAGGGTCAGGTGCCCTACGGCGCACCTCAAATAAACGTCCCAGTGGCTCTGAATGTGAATGAAAATACATTTGGAATTCCCGAGGTGGTCGCCTTGGAGATTATCCAGCGTCTTGCCGCTGAGGTGATTGGCCTGAATCGCTACCCTGACCGGGAATTCATGCAGCTCAGGGGTAAGTTAGCGGACTATCTGGGTTTTGGTCTAGCGCCAGAGCAACTATGGGCTGCAAACGGCTCCAACGAGATTCTTTTGCAGGCCTTTCAAGCTTTCGGTGGTCCAAGTTCCAGCGCGATTAGCTTTGGACCGACCTATTCGATGTATCCCAACATTGCGCGCATCTCTCTCACTCCTTATGAGGAGTTTGAGCGAGAAGCGGATTTTGAACTGAGTGCAGACTACGTAGCCGAGAAGATCAGGGATTCGAATCCGGGGATTGTCCTACTCTGCTCTCCAAATAATCCAACTGGGACACCTATTTCGCTGGCTGTTATTGAGGCCGCCTACCAGGCGTTTGATGGAATCCTGATTGTCGATGAGGCCTACGCGGAATTCTCAGCAGAAGAGTCTGCACTTTCGCTGCTCTCAGGAAGGCCGAGGTTAATGATCTCGCGCACCATGAGCAAGGCGTTTGCTTTTGCAGGGGCGAGAGTGGGCTATGTGGCAGCCGATGCAACAGCAATTGACGCATTACGCATAGTGCGCTTGCCATATCATCTTTCCTCGCTGACTCAGGCGGCTGCTCTTGCAGCGCTTTCTTTTTCAGAGCTTTTGCTCGAAAATGTCGCACAAATCAAGGGGCAACGCGATCGGATAATCCAGCAGGTCACCAAGATGGGACTGCGCGCTTTTCGGTCAGATTCGAACTTTGTTTTGGTTGAGGGTTTCCAGGATTCAAACGAAGTGTTCGAGAAGCTTCTAGAGCGCGGGGTCTTGATTAGAAACGTTGGAATACCCAACACTTTGCGGTTCACTGCCGGCACCGAGTCGGAAACTACAAAACTGCTTGCGGAATTAGCCATCATGCTTGACTAAACTTAGAGCAATCCCAACTAAAGGTTTCGAATGAGTCGCACAGCAAAGCTATCTAGGTCAACTTCTGAGTCCCAAATATCGCTTGAGCTGAATCTCGACGGCACTGGAATCAGCGAGATTTCTACCGGAGTTCCGTTTTACGACCACATGTTGACCGCTTTGTCAAAGCACTCCCTTATTGACCTCAAGGTGGAGGCGACAGGCGACGTAGAGATAGATGCGCACCACAGTGTTGAAGATGTGGCAATTGTTTTCGGCCAAGCACTTAGGGAGGCACTCGGGGACAAGTCGGGGATAGCTCGTTACGGCGATGCGACTGTGCCTCTGGATGACGCGCTTGCCAGGGCTGTGGTCGATGTCTCTGGGAGGCCTTTTTTGGTTCACAGTGGAGAGCCGCAGGGTTTTGAATTTCACCTAATTGGTGGTCACTTTACGGGTTCGCTAGTGCGCCACGTTTTCGAAGCAATTGCTTTGAACGCGGGGATTACTCTGCACGTCACCCTTTTAGCCGGCCGGGATCCGCATCACATTGCCGAGGCCCAGTTCAAGGCACTGGCCAGGGCGTTGCGCAAGGCGGTTGAAATGGACTCACGTGTCAGTGGAGTGCCCTCCACCAAGGGAAGTCTTTGAGTAAAAAAGTCGCTGTTTTCGATTACGGCAGCGGCAACATTCACTCTGCCCTAAAAGCGCTCCAGGCCGCGGGCGCAGAAGCTATCCTGACTGATGACCCAGTAGTTGCTCTTGAGGCGGATGGGTTGGTGCTTCCCGGAGTTGGAGCTTTCTCGGCGGTGATGCAAAAACTGAAAGCCAAGCAGGTCGATCGCCTGGTGGATAAAAGGCTGGCTGCAGGGAAGCCGGTCTTGGGAATTTGCGTTGGCATGCAGGTGATGTTTAGCTCCGGGGATGAGCACGGTGACTCGGCGGAAGGCTTGGGGCAGTGGCCGGGAGTAATCGAGCGTCTTGAAGCCCCGCTTCTCCCACACATGGGTTGGGCAACTCTTGAGGTTGATGAGGGCTCCAAGCTGTTTAGGGGGATTGAGAACGAAATGTTTTATTTTGTCCATAGCTATGCGGCCAAAAGATGGGAATTGGACATCATTCCCCCCTTCGTGCCCGCCGCACTGAGCTGGGCCACCCACGGCGAGCGTTTTTTGGCTGCAGTGGAAAATGGACCACTTTCGGCCACTCAGTTCCATCCCGAGAAATCGGGTGAGGCGGGACTCAAGCTTTTGCAAAACTGGATCAAGACCCTTTAGGAGCATCGTGAAACTAGAACTTTTACCCGCAGTTGATGTGGCAAATGGCAAGGCGGTGCGGCTAACCCAAGGCGAGGCTGGTAGCGAAGAGGATTTCGGTCACCCGTTAGCGGCCAGCCAAGATTGGATATCTCAGGGCGCAGAGTGGATTCACCTTGTGGATCTTGATGCAGCCTTTGGTAGGGGAGAGAATCGAAGCGTGATTTCCGAGGTGGTGCGGGCCGCGGGGGTTACCAAGATTGAGCTTTCGGGTGGCATTCGTGACGATGCGTCTTTAGAGGCAGCGCTATCGCTTGGGGCGTACAGGGTCAATTTGGGCACGGCGGCGCTGGAGAATCCAGACTGGACCGCTGATGTTATTCAAAAATATGGCGATCAGATTGCGGTTGGGTTGGATGTCAGAGGCAGTGTTTTGGCAGCCAGGGGTTGGACTAAAGAAGGCGGAGACTTATTTGAGGTTTTGGAGCGCTTGGAACAAGCCGGCTGCGCTCGCTACGTGGTGACCGATGTGACCAAAGACGGCACGCTTCGGGGGCCAAATATAGAGCTTCTAAAAAAGGTAATGCAGCACACCGATAAGCCGGTCGTGGCCTCTGGAGGTATCTCGACTTTGCAAGACATCCACGACTTGAGGGAACTGGTTCCTCTCGGCTTAGAGGGCGCCATCTTGGGCAAAGCACTGTATGCCGGAAGATTCACTCTGACCCAGGCTCTAGAAATTGCCAACTAGTGGCCTTTGATAAGTATCACGACTCAGCGGGAGTTCCTTGGCAGGGACGCGAGTTTCAGTCGAACAGTTGGGCTGGTGATGACGGCAGCGCTCCTGATGAACTAGCGTCCGCTTTGAGCCAAGTGCCATTGGATAAGGCTCGTTTGGTCGCGGTGGTCTCGAGAACTCGCCTATTGATACCACTTCTAGCAACGGTTGGTGAGACGCAGATGGGCCCACACGGCCTGCTGGTTGAAAAAAGTGCTGACCTCGGGATTGTCGCGGTGGCAACCCCTGATGGTAAAACGGCGATCCCCGCTTTTTCTTGCACCAATGAGCTCACACTTTGGAATTCCAGTGCTCGTCCGGTTCCGACCCCGGGCGCAAAAATCGCCTTGGCAGCTGCCAGCGAGGGGCACGAGCGAGTGGTTATCGATCCGGCTGGGGCGCGAATTGCGTTGCGAAAGACCTGGCTGCCGGCGATTGCCCAAGGTCTAGCTTGGTTGCCACCACATTTGAATCCGCGAGTCTTGGAGCTTATTTTGGCCGTGGCCAAGGGGCAGCAGGTCATTAGGGCTGTTGAATTACTGGATGGCGATCCCAAGGGAACACTCGAGGGTAATGAGCTCATAATCCAGGTTGCACTTCAGCCTGGTCTAGATTCGGAAGCATTACAGAATATGCTGGGCGATTTCAGCGGCCAATTGCAATCTCAAGAGTTCTTGGCCCTGGTTGACTCAATTTCTGTGCGATTGGTGCCCGCCTAGTTCACCGGTCCGGTGAACTTTTCGCCCGGGCCCTTGCCTGGTGCATCCGGAATCAAGGAAGCTTCCCGAAAAGCAAGTTGTAGCGAGCGTAGGCCATCTCTTAGCGGCCTAGCGTGCTGATCGCCAATCTCAGGTGCTGCTGCGGTAATTAGGCCGGCCAAGGCGGTAATGAGTTTTCTGGCTTCATCCAAATCGGCGGGAGTATCTTCTGCAAGCCCGCATTGCACCGCGGCGGCGCTCATGAGGTGCACGCAAGCGGTGTTGATAATCTCTACCGCAGGAACTTCTGCGATATCGCGAGATAGATTTTCGTCCAAGATTCCTCTTTCATTTGGGAAATTGCTCTGCTAGGCTACCTGAGGCTCCGGGCTAATGCTCGGTAAGAAGTGGATTACGATCCCACCTTGCAATCGCTAAATAGATTGACTGGGTTTGAGAGTTTTTGTTTCTATGCGCATTCGCGCGGGCTAAAACGAATACCTAGAGGAGCAAGTTATTAGCGATCCGCGCATTAACGACCGTATTCGCGTCTCAGAGGTCCGACTAGTTGGACCAGCTGGGGAGCAGGTTGGCGTAGTTGCCATCGATCAAGCACTGAGATTGGCCCGAGAAGCAGACCTCGACTTAGTCGAGATTTCTCCCGGTTCAGTTCCTCCAGTTTGCAAAATTATGGATTACGGCAAGTTCAAATACGAGGCAGCGCAAAAGGTTCGCGAAGCTCGCAAGAATCAGGTCAACACAGTTCTAAAGACGGTGCGCTTCGGTCTAAAAATCGATGATCACGACTTTGAAACCAAGGTTGGACAGGTTCGAAAATTCCTCAAGGCTGGCGACAAGGTGAAGGTCATGGTTGTCTTTCGAGGTCGCGAGCAGTCTCGTCCAGAAATGGGTGTGAGACTGCTTCGCCGACTCAGCGAAGGAGTAACCGAGTTCGGAATCGTGGAGTCAAACCCATCTATCGACGGCCGCAGTATGGTCATGGTGATTGGGCCGCTAAAGAACAAAGCAGAGGCCAGAGCCGAAGCTAAAAAGGCTCAGCAAAAAGCCGAACCGGCTTCAGCTACAGAAGATAAATAAGGAGACATCATGCCGAAAATGAAGACCCACTCGGGCGCCAAAAAGCGGTTCCGCTTTACTGGCAGCGGCAAGCTGATGAAGCAGCAAATAAACATGCGCCACAACCAAGAGCACATGTCCTCCAGGCGCAAGCGTCGCCTGAACGCCGACCAGGTTGTGTCACCAGCAGATTTCAAGAAGCTAAAAAGGCAGCTAGGCCGCTAGGCCAGCGAGAAAAGGATTAGATCATGGCAAGAGTAAAAAATGCTGTCAACTCGCACAAAAAACGTCGCACAGTCTTGGAGCGCGCTCACGGTTACCGTGGTCAACGCTCACGTTTGTACCGTCAGGCCAAGCAGCAGTTGCTGCACTCCTACGTTTATGCATACAACGACCGTCGCAAGAAAAAGGGTAATTTCCGCAGGCTTTGGATTCAGCGCATCAATGCTGGTGTCCGCCAAAACGGCATGACCTATAACCGTTTCATCCAGGGCCTAGCGCTCGCCGGCATTGAGGTGGATCGTCGCATCTTGTCAGACATGGCAATTCATGATTCCGCCACCTTCTCCGCAATCGTGGCTCAGGCCAAGGCTGCTTTGCCCAAGGACGTGAACGCCCAAAAGGTCAGCTAATGATTCAGGACCCGAGCGATGCAAGGGTCCGGTCGATAATTCAACTCTCACAAAAAGACGCCCGGTTTGAAACCGGGCTCTTTTTGCTTGAAGGACCCCAGGGTCTCAAGGAATTAGTTGAATCTCCGGGTCTTGCTCACGAAATTTTTGCCACAGAGCTGGCTCAAGACCGTTACGACAATCTGCTGACTGATCTTGAATCAGAAGGCATCAAAGTGACCTTGGTGTCAGAACGAGTCATGACCAAAATCAGCGACACTAAGACTCCTCAGGGAATCGTGTCGGTTCTCAGTCACCTCGATGTCACATTGGACGAGTTATTGGCCACCGAGCCAAAGCTCTTGGCTATTTTGGATAAAGCGAGAGATCCGGGGAATGCTGGGACAGTGTTGCGTGCAGCGGATGCTGCCGGGGCCGACGGCATCATTTTTACTAAAGAGTCGGTCGATCTTTATAACCCAAAGGTCGTTCGGTCAACTGCCGGAAGTATTTTGCATCTCCCTTCGGTGATAAACCAGGATCCGGTTGAATTGATTGCTGAGCTGCAAAAGCGCGGGATTCAAGTGTTTGCTGCGGCTTCGGGTGGCGTGTTAATTAATCAAATTTCGGATGAAGTTATGGCTAAGCCGACGGCCTGGATATTTGGTAATGAAGCGCATGGGATTGCGGAAAATCTTCTCGAACTTTGCGATCAGGTGGTTGCATTACCCATTTATGGCTCAGCCGAATCGCTGAATTTGGCCACTGCCGCATCGGTCTGCCTGTACGCATCAGCTTTTCAAATGAATAGCAATCGCTAAACTTGCACAGTGACTGAAGAACTAGACCCCCAGAGCGTTGAAAGCGCGCTAGAAGTTGCGCTCTCCGAGATTGCGCGACTTGGCAGCATTTCCGATCTCAGGGCTGCAAAGCCTGGGATTATTGGGGAGGGTTCCGCCATCTCCTTGCTGAATGCCTCAATCAAGACGATGCCAAATGATCTGAAGGCTCAAGCTGGCAAGCTTATTGGTGGAGCTAAGGCTCAAGTCTCGATGGCCTTTGAGGCCAAGGAGCGAGAGCTAGAGCAAGTAGCCGCGGTTCTAGCCCTAGAGGCGGAGCGCATGGATATCACCGCAGCCGCTCGTTATGCACCAGTGGGAGCAAGGCACCCGTTGTCTTTATTGATGGATCAGGTTAGCGATGTATTCATTGGCATGGGTTGGGAAATTGCCGATGGACCAGAGCTTGAGAATGAATGGTTCAACTTTGACGCGCTGAACTTTCACCCGGATCACCCAGCACGGGCCATGCAGGACACCTTTTTTGTTACACCAGTAGAAAATCACCTGCTACTTCGGACACACACCTCCCCGGTGCAGGTGCGTTCGATGCTGGAGCGCGAGCTGCCGATGTACGTTTTATGTCCGGGTCGGGTTTATCGGACCGACGAGCTTGACGCCACCCACACACCCGTTTTCCACCAGGTCGAAGGATTGGCAATCGATAAGGGACTGACGATGGCCGACCTCAAGGGCACCCTTGAGTTTTTCGCCAGGGTGATGTTTGGGGAGGAAGCCAAGATTCGATTGCGTCCCAGCTTTTTTCCATTCACTGAGCCATCGGCCGAGCTGGATGTTTGGCACCCGGGCGCCAAGGGCGGTGCTCGCTGGGTCGAGTGGGGCGGTTGTGGAATGGTGAATCCAAACGTTCTGCTTTCAGCCGGAATTGATCCGGATGTGTACTCGGGCTTCGCATTCGGCATGGGGATTGAACGAACTTTGATGTTTAGAAATGGTGTTCGAGACATGCACGATATGGTCGAGGCGGACGTGCGCTTTTCGAGGCAATTTGGGAGCGTGATTTGATGCGCATTCCGCTGAGCTGGCTCAGAGAGTCAGTTGATCTTGAAAAAGAGGCCACCCCCAATTCCGTAATGGCGCAGTTGGTCAAGGTGGGTCTGGAAGAAGAGGGTTCCCACGGCGGAGAGCTTTCCGGCCCAATCGTGGTGGGCGAAGTGTTGGAATTTGCTGATGAGCCACAGTCCAACGGTAAAACCATTCGCTGGTGCAAGGTAAGAGTCGCGAGGGACGGCGAACTCGCAGCTGATGGCGGCGGTGATGTGCGCGGAATTGTTTGTGGAGCCTCGAATTTTCTGATTGGTGACAAGGTGGTTGTATCGCTGCCCGGAGCGGTTTTACCTGGGAACTTTGTGATCTCGGCACGCAAGACCTACGGGCATGTCTCTGACGGCATGATCGCCTCAGCTAGGGAGCTAAGCCTTTCTGATGAACATGATGGTATTTTGCGCCTGATAACTGTGGATTTAGATCCCGAGGTCGGAACAAACGCCCTCGCACTTTTGGGGCTTAACGAGTCTGCCGCCGAGGTAAACGTCACTCCAGACCGTGGCTACTGTCTATCGATTCGGGGTATCGCCAGAGAATATTCGCACGCATCGAAAGTCTTATTCACTGACCCAGCTAGTCGGGTAAAGGTGTCCCGGGCGACCGGTTTTCCGCTGGTAATCGATGATTTGGCTCCGATTCACGGGATTCCTGGTGTCTCTAGATTCAGGCTCTTGAGCGTTACTGGCATCAACGCCAAGGCACTGGTCCCCGACTGGATGAAGACTCGGTTGCAACTTGCAGGAATGCGCTCGATTTCAATCGCGGTAGACATTACCAACTACGTGATGCTTGAGCTTGGGCAACCATTGCACGCCTACGATCAGCAAAAGATTTCCGGGGGCATCTCGGTGCGCCGCGCCCTGGCCGAGGAGCAACTGAAGACCCTGGATGAAAAGGTTCGAAAGCTCAGTGTCGAAGACTTGGTAATTTGCGATGAATCTGGGCCGATTGGTATGGCGGGTGTGATGGGTGGATTCTCCACAGAGGTATCGGATGGCACCACAGATCTTCTTCTAGAAGCCGCAGTGTTTGATCCGATCTCAATCGCCCGCTCAAGCCGCAGACACAAGCTTCCTTCGGAAGCATCCAAGCGATTCGAACGCGGCGTTGACCCCGAGGTTGGCCTGTATGCTCTTTACCGCGCGGCAGCCCTTCTCGAAGAATTTGCCAGTGGAAGAGTTACTAATTTTGGCGCTGAGTTTTCGATTCCAGTCTCGAAAACCACCATCGAACTTCCTATTGGTTTTGCTGGTGAACTCGTCGGGGTTAGTTACACCAAATCGCAGATCTCCGAAGTGCTCCTCGAAATCGGTTGCGAGGTCGTTGATAAAACTGACTTCTTGAGCGTTACCGCACCGAGTTGGCGCCCTGATTTGAAGCACAAAACCGACTTGGTTGAAGAGGTTGCGAGGCTCTTGGGGTATGACCTAATACCTTCTAGAATCCCAACCGCTCCGCCGGGAAGGGGCCTAACAGCTCGACAAAAATTCCGCAGAAGGGTGGTTGCGGCCCTTTCGGGTTCGGGCCACGTCGAGGTCTTGAACTACCCGTTTGTTTCCACCGAGCAAAACTCTTGGTTCAATAAAGGGGTTGCTGTGGTGCTGGAGAATGCGATGCAATCGGAGTTCCCGGAACTACGGCGCTCGCTGATTGCCCCACTGTTAATAGCTGCACAGCGAAATATTTCAAGAGGCCTGACTTCGCTCGCTCTTTACGAAGAGGGATCGGTGTTTCTAGAGCCCAAAGGGCAAGGAGTTTCCAGTTTGCCGCTTGGGGGGCAAAGACCAAGCGCTTCAGATCTCAGGGTCCTCAACGAAAGCATTCCTGAGCAACCAAAACACGTAGCAGGGGTGCTCCTAGGCGATTGGATTCTTCAGGCTCCGGGGCAAAAAGCCATTGAAGCTGGCTATCCTCAAGCCATTGACGCCGTGAGCACCGTCATCGCCGCTGCTGGCATTCGGGCAACTATTACCCAAAAAGTAGTTCCCGGTTTTCACCCGGGTCGTGCTGGTGAAGTTTTTGTACTCGGTAAGTCGGTGGGCTATGTCGGAGAGCTTGATCCTGCCATCAGCGAAGAGCTCCACCTGCCCCGCCGAGTTGGGGTGTACGAAATAAACCTGGACGCTGTGTTTGCTTTGGCTCCGGAGGTCTTGGTTGCCAGCGAACTTAGGATTATGCCTGCGGCAACCCAGGATTTATCTTTGGTAGTTGGTATCAAGGTGCCGGCGGGTGAGGTTTCTGAGGCGATTTACGAGGGTGCAGGAGAGCTTCTAGAAGAGGTTCGACTGGTTGATGATTACCGCGGCACTGGCGTGGCTGCCGGTTCAAAATCACTTACGTTTTCGCTGGTATTCAGAGCCCAGGATCGCACGCTAACTCAAATCGAGGCCACCGACGCCAGAGATAAAGCGGTAGCTTTGGCTTTCGAGAGATTTCAAGCGACCCTGAGGGCCTGATGATTTATAAAGTAGCGATTGCCGGGGCAAGCGGATATGTTGGCTCGGAGCTGCTGCGCTTGATTGCCAATCACCCAAACCTAGAGCTCGGTGCGGTCACGGCAAATAATAATGCTGGAGAAAAGCTCGGTCTTTTTGCCCCTCATATTCCGCAATTTGCGGAGCGTCAACTAGTTCAGACCACCGCCGCCAATCTTGCCGGTCACGATATTGTTTTTCTGGCGCTTCCTCATGGGAAAAGCGCTGAGATTGCCAGTGGTTTGGGCGACACTAAATTGGTGATTGATTGCGGTGCGGACTTTCGGTTGGAATCAGCTAGCGACTGGGAGAAATACTACGGGTCAAAACATGCTGGCACCTGGAGCTACGGCCTTCCGGAGCTGGTCTTGAATTCGGTTGGGAGGCAGCGTGATCAGCTGAGCGTGGCTAATCGGATTGCCGTGCCCGGATGCAATGTGACAGCAATCACCCTAGCTCTAGCCCCAGCGATTGGTGCCAACTTGATTGAGGCCCAGGACTTGGTGGCGGTCTTATCTGTCGGCACCTCCGGTGCTGGCAAGAGCCTCAAGCCAGATCTTTTGGCCAGCGAGGTGATGGGTTCAGCCAGGGCCTACGGTGTTGGTGGAAGCCACCGCCACACTCCTGAAATAGAACAGAATCTTCGCTGGGCCGGAGCTAAAGCGGTAAGCGTGTCGTTTACTCCGGTATTGGTGCCGATGTCTCGCGGCATACTGGCGGTTTGCACCGCAAGGCCGGCCCCGGGTTTTAGTTTTGAATCTTTGATTTCGGTCTACGAGAATGCCTACGGTCCGGAGCGATTTGTTCAGGTCCTACCTCAGGGGCAGCTTCCCACCACTAAGGCGGTTTTGGGTGCGAATAATGCCCAACTTTCATTGAGCTATGACGAGCACGCCGGCCGCGTTTCAATTATTTGCGCAATTGATAATCTGGTCAAAGGGACCGCGGGAGCTGCAATTCAGTCGATGAATCTTTCGCTTGGTTTAGCCGAGGAATCGGGACTTACGGCAATCGGCGTGGCTCCTTGAGCGTCACATATCCGTTGGGCTTCGAATCGGCTGGCGTGGCATGCGGACTAAAGTCCTCTGGCAAAAAAGATCTTGCCTTGATAGCGAATCGCGGGCCAAGTAAAAATGCTGCGGCCGTGTTCACAACCAATCGGGCCAAGGCCAATCCAATTATTTGGTCCGAAGAGGTTATAAAAGATCTCCAGGCTTCGGCAATTGTGTTGAATGCCGGGGGAGCGAATTGCTATACCGGCAGCCAAGGGTTTCAGACCACCCACGCCACCGCTGAGCTAGTAGCTGAGTTATTGGGTGTTTCCTCAAGTGATGTTTTAGTTTGCTCAACCGGGTTGATCGGGGAGCAGCTAGATCGAGCCAAGGTGCTCGCTGGCGTGAACAGGGCCTTTCAGGATTTGTCCGATTCCGGGGGAGAGTCGGCCGCATTGGCAATCATGACAACCGATTCGGTTCCTAAATTGGCAGTTCGTCAGGGTTCTACCGGTTGGCGACTCGGCGGCATTGCTAAGGGTGCTGGAATGTTGGCGCCGGGATTAGCCACCATGCTTGTGGTTATCACAACCGACGCTAATGTTCAGGCACGGGACCTGGACTCAGCGCTTCGCGAAGCAACAAGGTTGAGTTTTGACCGGCTGGATTCCGATGGCTGCATGTCCACAAACGATCAGGTGACTCTGATGTCTTCGGGTGCATCGGCTGCCACTGTTGATCTTGCGGAATTCAAAAGTGCACTCATTGAAATGTGCCAGGAGCTCGCCCTTAAGCTCTTGGATGATGCCGAGGGTGCGAGCCATAATATCCACATCAAAGTGGTGGGTGCCGCGTCCGAAGGCGAGGCCCTCGAGGTTGCCAGAGCTATTGCGCGCAATAACTTATTCAAGGCTGCGATTTATGGCAACGATCCCAACTGGGGCAGAATCCTGGCGGCCATTGGCACTACAAAAGCCAGCTACGACCCTTATGACATCGATGTTTCCATCAACGGGGTGCTGATTTCTTCAAAGGGCGAACCAGCAGGTAGCAGATCTTTAGTTGATCTGAGTCCTAAAAAAGTAGATATCTTTATCAACCTATTCGCAGGCGACCAGGACGTGACCGTGGTCACCAACGATCTCACTCATGCCTATGTTGAAGAGAACAGTGCATACTCAAGCTGATGATTCCATTTAATCAAGATAAATCGCTAGTGCGAATCAAGGCGGAAACCTTGATCGAATCGCTTGATTGGCTGAGGGAGTTTCACGGACGCATTGTCGTGATTAAATTTGGTGGCAACGCTATGGTCGACGAGGCCTTGCAGTTGGCTTTTGCCCAGGACATGGCCTATCTGAGGTTTGTCGGGATTAGGCCGGTGGTTGTCCATGGTGGTGGCCCGCAAATCACTGCTCGGCTTGCCGAGCTGGGAATTGAGACCGAATTTCGGCACGGCATGCGTTACACGGACAAAGACACTATTTTGGTGGTGAAAGATGTGCTCCGAAATCAAGTTAGCGCTGCACTGGCGAACCTAATCCAGCAGGCCGGGGCGGAAACCACGGTCTTATCGGGTGAGGACGAGAACCTCTTTAGAGCCGAAAAGGTAAAGGCAAAGACCCCCGAGGGCGATGTTGACCTGGGACTGGTGGGTGAGGTGAGGAGCGTAAACCCGAGGGCAGTCTTGCGCGCTCTGGATCAAGGTAAGGTGCCGGTAATTTCAACGGTGGCACCCACAATCCAAGGCGAGCTTCTAAACGTAAATGCGGATTTGGCTGCGGCCTCACTTGCAGTTGCACTCGGTGCCGAGAAGCTAATGGTGTTAACCGATGTTGCGGGTTTATACGCGAACTGGCCGGATCGAGGCTCATTGGTTTCCGAGATAAACGTGGCGGAGCTGAGAGAACTGATTCCATCTTTGGAATCGGGGATGATTCCCAAGATGCAAGCTTGTTTGATGGCAATCGATGGCGGCGTGCCGAAGGCGCACATTATTGATGGGCGAGAGCCGCACAGTATTTTGCTGGAGATATTCACCGAAGCTGGGGTCGGTACCCAGGTAATGAGGTAAACATGACTAGACACTTTCTAAAAGATGACGACCTAACAAGTGCCGAGCAGTTGGAAATTCTTGAGCTGGCTATTGAGCTCAAGAAGAATCGCTTCAGCCAGAAGCCTTTTGCTGGACCTCAGACAGTCGCGGTGATTTTCGATAAGACTTCGACCCGCACTAGGGTCTCATTTGCCGCTGGAATATCGGATCTTGGGGGAGTGCCCTTGATAATCGATAGTGGTTCATCGCAGCTTGGGGCAAAAGAATCGGTTGCTGATACGGCTAAGGTTTTGGAGCGCATGGTGGCTCAGATTATTTGGCGCACATATGCACAATCTGGCTTGGAAGAAATGGCGCAAAACTCTTCTGTGCCGGTGATTAATGCGCTTTCGGACGACTGGCACCCCTGCCAGCTATTAGCCGACTTGCTCACCATCAAGGAACACTTTGGTAAGACTCAAGGCTTGAAACTGGCCTATATCGGCGATGCCAATAATAACATGGCGAACAGTTATTTGGTTGCCTGCGCGTTAGCCGGGATGGATGTCTCGATCGCAGCACCATTTGGTTTTAGGCCTCAGGAGGCGGTCGTTATTAGGGCCTCAGAGATTGCAAAAGAGTTTGGTCGCAACATCGAGGTATTCGAAAAGCCCGAGGATGCTGTCATGGGTGCTCACGTGATTGCTACTGACACCTGGGTGTCAATGGGAATGGAGCACGAGAAGGCCGCACGGCTCGAAACTTTTGCCAACTACACCGTAGATCAGGCCCTAATGGATCAGGCAGCCGAGGATGTCGTTTTTCTGCACTGCCTGCCTGCCTACCGCGGCTATGAAGTGTCGGCGGAAGTGATTGATGGTCCAAGGTCCTTGGTTTGGGATGAAGCCGAGAATCGGCTGCACGCGCAGAAGGCTCTGATGCTGTGGCTCTCGAGGCAGGCCTAGTTGCAAATAGCTCAGTCGAATCAGCTGAGGCTCCGAACTCTTAGGACTTCTGATGCCGAAAACATGCTGCCGTATTTTTCTGACCCCGAAGTTTGTCGATTTATCCCCTGGGAGCCGAGGGGCATCGAAGGGGTGAATACTTTTCTCACTGAAGTGTCTGACCAGCATGTTCCTAAAAAAGATGGTGATGACCTGGTCTTAGGAATTGAGCACTTAAACCATGGTGTGATCGGTCAACTAAAAATGTTTTATCGCAGCCAGCTGAACGGCATGGTCGAAGTCGGGTATGTAATTAACCCCGTCTTTTCAGGCCGGGGTTTTGTGACTCAAGCGCTGGGTCTTTTTATCGACTGGATATTTCAGTTCCTGCCCGCTCGTCGTATCACAGCTCAGGTTGACCAGAGAAATTTGCCATCGAGCAAAGTGCTCAGGCGGCTTGGGTTTCGACTAGAAGCCACCGAGATTGATCGGGAGTGGTTCAAGGGCGAATACTGCACCATGGAAACCTATGCCCTTTTGAAAAGCGAATGGCGCGGAGCCGAATTAGTAAACTCCTAGTTACTCAAGATTGGTTGGTTTATAAATGGCTCAAAGTAATGATGCACTCTGGGGTGGAAGGTTTGCCTCCGGGCCTGCAGATGCGCTGGCGGCACTGAGTAAATCCACCCACTTCGATTGGCGCTTAGCAAGCTACGACCTTTTGGGAACCAGCGCCCACATCAAGGCGCTGAGTGCGGCAGGCTACCTTGATGCTGATGAGCTAGCAATTCTAGAAAAAGCCATCATTGAGCTTGATAAGCGGGTTCGCTCGGGTTCCTTCAGGCCAAAGCCGGAAGAAGAAGATGTTCACGCAGCCCTGGAGCGCGGTCTGATTGAAATTGCGGGGGCAGATGTTGCTGGCAAGGTTAGGGCTGGTCGTTCAAGAAACGACCAAATCGCAACGCTTGTGCGCAGCTTTATGCTAGAGGCTGCGGATCTGTTGCAAATTGAGCTAACCGAATATTTGGGCGCACTTTGCGATCAGGCCGAGGATCATGTTGGGGTTGCAATGCCGGGTCGCACCCACTTCCAGCATGCTCAGCCGGTGTTGCTATCTCATCACCTGTTGGCACACGCCTGGCCTCAAGTAAGAAACTTGCAGCGGATTGAGGATTGGCGAAAGCGTGCCAAGAAATCCCCCTACGGCGCAGGCGCGCTGGCGGGAAACACACTGGGCTTAGACCCGAACCTGGTTGCCCAGGAGCTCGGGTTCGATGCTCCGACTGAGAACAGCATGGATGCCACTTCGGCCAGGGATCTGGTTGCCGAATTTGTCTTCATCTGCGCGATGATTGGCATCGATCTTTCGAGATTTTCCGAAGAGATCATTGCTTGGTCAACCTACGAGTTTGGTTATGTCAAATTAGATGACTCTTTTTCCACCGGGTCTTCGATCATGCCACAGAAGAAAAATCCAGATATTGCTGAGCTTGCCAGGGGCAAGTCTGGAAGGCTGATTGGTAACCTCAGCGGTCTTTTAGCCACCCTCAAGGGATTGCCGCTGAGCTATAACCGTGACTTGCAAGAGGACAAGGAGCCCTTATTTGACTCGGTGGATACTTTGCTGCTTGTCTTTCCGGCCTTCACCGGCATGGTGGCAAGCTTGAAATTTGATCGTGAGAGGCTCGAAGAGCTAGCTCCAAGGGGGTTTTCTTTGGCCACCGATGTGGCGGAGTGGCTAGTAAAGCAGGGAGTCGCCTTTCGGGATGCTCACGAGATAACGGGCAATCTGGTCAAACTTTGCGAAGCACAAAATTGCGAGCTGCATCAGGTGAGTGACTCGGAATTGCAAAAAATTTCTAAACACCTAAGGCCAGAGGTGCGCGAGGTAATGAGCGTTACAAGCGCTATTAGGTCAAGAGACGGAGCCGGCGGGACTGCGTTACCTCAGGTTTTGGAGCAACTATTGGCGTTGCGCAAATTGGCACCGAGAAAGCAGGGCTAAGTGGCAACCTTAGAAACTCTTAGGGCTCAACGGAATGATTCGAGTTTCGAACACATTATTGATGAGCTCTTGTGGCGGGGGCTAATTGCACTATCCACTGACGAAAAAGAGCTTAGAGCTGCGCTCAGCGTCGGGCCAATGACTTATTACTGCGGCTTTGACCCAACCGCGCCCTCTTTGCACCTTGGGAACTTGGTGCAGTTACTGACGATGCGTCGGATTCAATTGGCCGGCCACTTTCCGCTTGCCTTGGTGGGTGGAGCTACTGGCCTAATCGGGGATCCAAAGCCGAATGCGGAGCGCACCTTGAATACCAGGGAGACGGTCGCGGATTGGGTGGAGCGTTTGGCTGCCCAAAATGCTAGGTTCCTCGATTTTGAGGGACCATTCGCGGCCAAGATGGTCAACAACCTCGATTGGACTAGTCAATACAGCGCAATCGATTTTTTGAGAGAGATCGGGAAGCACTATCGGGTCGGAAAAATGCTTGCTAAAGACTCGGTTAGCGCCCGCCTTAATTCGGATGCTGGCATTAGTTACACGGAGTTTAGTTACCAAATTTTGCAAGGCCTAGATTTTCTGGAGCTGAATAGGCGTTATAACTGCTCGATGCAAACTGGCGGAAGCGATCAGTGGGGCAACCTTACTTCGGGATCAGATCTGGTTCACAAGGTTGAGGGTAAAAGTGTGCACTTGATTGCCACGCCCTTGATAACCAATTCCGATGGAAAGAAGTTCGGCAAAAGCGAGGGGAATGCCATATGGCTTGATGAATCGCTTACCAGCGCCTATGCGATGTATCAGTTTTGGTTGAACACAGACGATTCCGATGTGATCGACAGACTTAAGGTTTTCACTTTCCTTACCCGCCTAGAGATTCAGGACTACGCCCAGAAGGTCTTGGACGAGCCCTTCAGGCGCGAAGCACAAAAAAGGCTGGCACTTGAGGTTGTTGAGCTTGTGCACTCCAAACAAGAGGCGTTGATGGCTGAAACAGCCTCTTCCGCATTATTTGGCTCAGGTGAAATTCGGGCGCTGGATGAAAAAACTCTCAGAAACGCTCTGAATGCGTTGCCTGGTATTGAGGTTCAGAACGGCACTTCCGTTATCGAGGCATTGGTGAAAACGGGGCTTTCTGAATCGAACTCGGCGGCCAGGCGAGCAATCGAACAGGGGGCGGTTACATTCAATAAAATCAAAGTTGAGTCCGTGGATGATCAGATGACGGATTTTCTGCACGATTCTATGGCAGTCCTAGGGCGTGGCAAAAAGAATTTAGCGGCACTTTTCCTAGTGAAATAGCGGGTTCCGAAAGATTTATTGAACAATCTCGGGTTTGATTTGACAGCGTGACTAAATCGTGACTAAGCTCTACCGAGTTGACCAAAGCTAGGCAGAATCCATTGAGATTGCCGGTTCAAGTGCAACACTTCCAAGATCTAAAATGGCCCTTGTGGTCGACGTTTTTAGTGTCTAGGATTTAGGTCTTCCGATCAAAATTTTGATGAAGATTTCTGGGTTACCAGGAGTTGACAAAGAGCTGGAAATCGGTAGGCTTGTGAAGTTGCCCTGAGGCTGATTCGAAAGATGAAATCAGGTGCATCCGATCTTTGAGAACTCAACAGCGTGCACAATGTCGATGCCAAAAACCTCGGTCAGAACTTGTTCTGGCAGAGATCCTTTTTGGATAAAGATACAAAACAGAATTGTCAGTAGACAGTTCGAAAGCCAAATCAAATTGATCGCCTCATTTCCGAGGCGTTCGTAAATGCTTTGCTGATTTATCAGTGAAACAATTTTTTACGGAGAGTTTGATCCTGGCTCAGGACGAACGCTGGCGGCGTGCTTAACACATGCAAGTCGAACGATGAAGCTGGAGCTTGCTCCGGCGGATTAGTGGCGAACGGGTGAGTAACACGTGAGCAATCTGCCCTTGACTCTGGGATAACTGCGGGAAACTGTAGCTAATACCGGATACTTTCCTCGGTGGGCATCCACTGGGGAAGAAAGAATTTCGGTCAAGGATGAGCTCGCGGCCTATCAGCTAGTTGGTGAGGTAATGGCTCACCAAGGCGACGACGGGTAGCCGGCCTGAGAGGGTGACCGGCCACACTGGGACTGAGACACGGCCCAGACTCCTACGGGAGGCAGCAGTGGGGAATATTGCACAATGGACGCAAGTCTGATGCAGCAACGCCGCGTGAGGGATGAAGGCCTTCGGGTTGTAAACCTCTTTTAGCAGGGAAGAAGCGAAAGTGACGGTACCTGCAGAAAAAGCACCGGCTAACTACGTGCCAGCAGCCGCGGTAATACGTAGGGTGCAAGCGTTGTCCGGAATTATTGGGCGTAAAGAGCTCGTAGGCGGTTTGTCACGTCTGCTGTGAAATTTCGAGGCTCAACCTCGAAATTGCAGTGGGTACGGGCAGGCTAGAGTGCAGTAGGGGAGATGGGAATTCCTGGTGTAGCGGTGGAATGCGCAGATATCAGGAGGAACACCAATGGCGAAGGCACATCTCTGGGCTGTAACTGACGCTGAGGAGCGAAAGCGTGGGGAGCAAACAGGATTAGATACCCTGGTAGTCCACGCCGTAAACGGTGGGTGCTAGCTGTGGGCCACATTCCACGTGGTCCGTGACGAAGTTAACACATTAAGCACCCCGCCTGGGGAGTACGGCCGCAAGGCTAAAACTCAAAGGAATTGACGGGGGCCCGCACAAGCGGCGGAGCATGCGGATTAATTCGATGCAACGCGAAGAACCTTACCAAGGCTTGACATATACAGGAAAAGCGTAGAAATACGTTCCCCGCAAGGTCTGTATACAGGTGGTGCATGGTTGTCGTCAGCTCGTGTCGTGAGATGTTGGGTTAAGTCCCGCAACGAGCGCAACCCTCGTCCTATGTTGCCAGCACGTAATGGTGGGAACTCATGGGATACTGCCGGGGTCAACTCGGAGGAAGGTGGGGATGACGTCAAATCATCATGCCCCTTATGTCTTGGGCTTCACGCATGCTACAATGGCCGGTACAGAGGGCTGCAATACCGTAAGGTGGAGCGAATCCCAAAAAGCCGGTCTCAGTTCGGATTGAGGTCTGCAACTCGACCTCATGAAGTCGGAGTCGCTAGTAATCGTAGATCAGCAACGCTACGGTGAATACGTTCCCGGGCCTTGTACACACCGCCCGTCAAGTCACGAAAGTCGGTAACACCCGAAGCCGGTGGCCTAACCATTTATGGAGGGAGCCGTCGAAGGTGGGATTGGTGATTGGGACTAAGTCGTAACAAGGTAGCCGTACCGGAAGGTGCGGCTGGATCACCTCCTTTCTAAGGAGCATCTCGAAGAACTTCGGTTCTTCATAGAGAGCCGCTTACATGCAAATGTTATGTAATCGGTTAGCTCATGGGTGGAACATCGCATTGGATAGATAAAAAAATTACTCGGCTAGTACGCCTTTATTGGTTGGAACGTTGATGATGGATGAATTTGTTTGCACGCTGTTGGGTCCTTGGGGATCGGAAACGATAACCCAGGGGCCATTTGGAGTTTTAGGACTTCATTGACCCGGTTCGTATTGAGATCAGAAATGATTGAATGCGGAACCGCACGTACTTTGAGAACTACATAGTGGACGCGAGCATCTTTATGGTCTGAATTTATTCAGACCAACGATTTTACATAAATTTATTTATGGAAGATCTCTTTGTGTATCAAGTTTTAAAGAGCACACGGTGGATGCCTTGGCAATAGGAGCCGAAGAAGGACGTAGAAATCTGCGATAAGCCTCGGGGAGTCGATAATCAGACTTTGATCCGAGGATTTCCGAATGGGGAAACCCAGCCAGACTCGATCTGGTTACTCCCGTCTGAATGTATAGGACGGGTAGAGGGAACGTGGGGAAGTGAAACATCTCAGTACCCACAGGAAGAGAAAACAACAGTGATTCCGTAAGTAGTGGCGAGCGAACGCGGAAGAGGCTAAACCAAGCATGTGTGATATCCGGCAGGAGTTGCATGTTTGGGGTTGCGGGACTTTTCAGAAGGTCTGCCGACCTTCAAGAGTATGTTATTCATATAGACGAATGGTCTTGAACGGCCAGTCATAGAGGGTGCGAACCCCGTAGTCGAAATGTGAATGCAGCTCGAGAAGTATCCCAAGTAGCACGGAACCCGTGAAATTCTGTGTGAATCAGCGAGGACCACCTCGTAAGCCTAAATACTACCTATTGACCGATAGCGGACAAGTACCGTGAGGGAAAGGTGAAAAGTACCGCGGGAGCGGAGTGAAATAGTACCTGAAACCGTGTGCTTACAATCCGTCGGAGCCAGCTTGTTCTGGTGACGGCGTGCCTTTTGAAGAATGATCCTGAGAGTTAGTGATCTGTGGCAAGCTTAACCCGCGAGGGGGAGGCGTAGCGAAAGCGAGTCTGAATAGGGCGCTTTAGTCGCAGGTTCTAGACCCGAAGCGAGGTGATCTACCCATGGCCAGGTTGAAGCGAAGGTAAGACTTCGTGGAGGACCGAACCCACTTCAGTTGAAAATGGAGGGGATGAGCTGTGGGTAGGGGTGAAAGGCCAATCAAACCTCGTGATAGCTGGTTCTCTCCGAAATGCATTTAGGTGCAGCGTCATGTGTTTCTCTCTGGAGGTAGAGCTACTGGATGACCGATGGGCCCTACAAGGTTACTGACGTCAGCCAAACTCCGAATGCCAGAGAGTTAGAGCATGGCAGTGAGACTGCGGGGGATAAGCTTCGTAGTCGAAAGGGAAACAGCCCAGACCACCAACTAAGGTCCCAAAGCGCTTGCTAAGTGGGAAAGGATGTGGAGTTGCAGAGACAACCAGGATGTTGGCTTAGAAGCAGCCACCATTTAAAGAGTGCGTAACAGCTCACTGGTCAAGTGATTCCGCGCCGACAATATAACGGGGCTCAAGCAAGTCACCGAAGTTGTGGCATTTATACATTGCTAGGCCGTAAGGTCCAGGCGTATAGATGGGTAGGAGAGCGTCGTGTGGCGAGTGAAGCGGCGGGGTGACCCAGCCGTGGACGCCACACGAGTGAGAATTCAGGAATGAGTAGCGAAATGCGGGTGAGAAACCCGCACTCCGGAAGACTAAGGGTTCCAGGGCCAGGCTAATCCGCCCTGGGTAAGTCGGGACCTAAGGCGAGGCCGACAGGCGTAGTCGATGGACAACGGGTTGATATTCCCGTACCGGCGAAGAACCGCCCAAACTAATCCAGTAATGCTAAGTAGCTGAAACTATCTGTTGAGACCTTCGGGTTGATCTGGATAGCGGAGCCTACGACCCTATGCTGGTGCGGTTAGCGTATTAACAGGTGTGACGCAGGAAGGTAGCCTCCGCGGGGCGATGGTTGTCCCCGTTTAAGGACGTAGGGCGAGAGATAGGCAAATCCGTCTCTCATTAAGCCTGAGATCTGATGATGAGTCCGCAAGGACGAAGTGGGTGATCCTATGCTGCCAAGAAAAGCATCGACGTGAGGTTCAAGCTGCCCGTACCCCAAACCGACTCAGGTAGTCAGGTAGAGAATACTAAGGAGATCGAGAGAATCGCGGTTAAGGAACTCGGCAAAATGCCCCCGTAACTTCGGGAGAAGGGGGGCCTGAGGCGTGTATGGATTTACTCCAGAAGCGCTGTATGGCCGCAGAGACCAGTGAGTAGCGACTGTTTATCAAAAACACAGGTCCGTGCGAAGTTGCAAAACGATGTATACGGACTGACTCCTGCCCGGTGCTGGAAGGTTAAGAGGACTGGTTAGCAGTAATGCAAAGCTAGGAATTTAAGCCCCAGTAAACGGCGGTGGTAACTATAACCATCCTAAGGTAGCGAAATTCCTTGTCGGGTAAGTTCCGACCTGCACGAATGGAGTAACGACTTCTCAGCTGTCTCAACCGCGAACTCGGCGAAATTGCACTATGAGTGAAGATGCTCATTACGCGCAGAAGGACGAAAAGACCCCGTGACCTTTACTATAGCTTGGTATTGGTGTTCGGTGTGGCTTATGTAGGATAGGTGGGAGACTGTGAAGCTTGAACGCTAGTTCAGGTGGAGTCATTGTTGAAATACCACTTTTGTCACCCTGGATATCTAACCACGAACCGTAATCCGGTTCTGGGACAGTGCCTGGTGGGTAGTTTAACTGGGGCGGTTGCCTCCTAAAAAGTAACGGAGGCGCCCAAAGGTTCCCTCAGCCTGGTTGGTAATCAGGTGTCGAGTGTAAGTGCACAAGGGAGCTTGACTGTGAGACTGACAAGTCGAGCAGGGACGAAAGTCGGGACTAGTGATCCGGCAGTGGCTTGTGGAAGCGCTGTCGCTCAACGGATAAAAGGTACCTCGGGGATAACAGGCTGATCTTGCCCAAGAGTCCATATCGACGGCATGGTTTGGCACCTCGATGTCGGCTCGTCGCATCCTGGGGCTGTAGTAGGTCCCAAGGGTTGGGCTGTTCGCCCATTAAAGCGGCACGCGAGCTGGGTTCAGAACGTCGTGAGACAGTTCGGTCTCTATCCTCTGCGCGCGCAGGAAATTTGAGAAAACCTGACCCTAGTACGAGAGGACCGGGTTGGACAAACCTCTGGTGTGTCAGTTGTACTGCCAAGTGCACCGCTGATTAGCTACGTTTGGGAGGGATAACCGCTGAAAGCATCTAAGCGGGAAGCCTGTTTCAAGATGAGATTTCCATGACTTAGGTCGAGAGGGCCGCAGCTAGATTACTGCGTTGATAGGCGGGATGTGGAAGTGTCGAAAGGCATGGAGCTGACCCGTACTAATAGCCCGATAACTTGATACAACTTCAAAACTTTTGCTTGCGTCCACTGTGTGGTTCTCGAAGTACGTTCGAGAACCGAATACTAAGCTTATGCTTAATCGATTCACGTGCTTCAATAGTGTTTCGGCGGCCATAGCGAGAGGGAAACGCCCGGTCACATTCCGAACCCGGAAGCTAAGACTCTCAGCGCCGATGGTACTGCAAGGGGGACCTTGTGGGAGAGTAGGACACCGCCGGACTTACTTTAGAAATGGCCACTCCTTTTGGGGTGGCCTTTTCTATTTAAGCCAAAAATTGCTCAAGGAGTTAAATAATGGAAGAACGCGGCAGAGGCAAACGGCCGAATGAAAGGCCTGAGGGTCCTTCGGGTCGAGGCGAGCGCAATGAATCGGAGCGTCCGGAGTGGCAAAAGCGCGTAGAGCGCGTTCGCACCGACGAAAAGTCCCCCCTGATTCCTAGCGCGATCACCCCAGAGGATCTGGACATCGGGGCTCGGGTGCAACTTAAGACTTTAACCGCCGAAAATGCTGAGATGACTGCCCGGCACCTCGCGATGGTGTCTCTTTTGATCGACGATGATCCCCAGTTGGCCCATAAGCATGCATTAGCTGCGTCTAGGAGAGCTGGCCGTTTGGCGATTGCTCATGAAACCCTTGGTCTCACGGCATACGCAATTGGTGATTTCTCCTTGGCTCTGCGAGAGCTCCTTACTCATCGAAGACTTTCTGCCTCCAATGAGCAGCTACCGCTGATTGTAGATTCTGAGCGTGGGATGGAACGCCCGAAGCGAGCATTGGAAGCAGTAGTTGGTGTTGACCGAACTTCTTTGCCGGTCGGAATTCGGATTAATCTTGCTATCGCGCTTTCTGGAGCCAGGCTCGACATGGGCGAAGCAAAGTTGGCGCTTCAGGAGCTTGAGATCCCTGAGCTGTCTCCAAAGCGCGTCCACGAACAATCCCCTGCCCTTTTTCGCGCCTACGCCGAATGCCTCCGGGAATTGGGGCGCGATGGCGACGAGTGGGATGCTCTGGCTGAAAGAGCAGAGACCGCAATAGCAACTCAGGATGGCGAGCTCTTTGACGTTTTCGAGGAGATCAGCATCCCAACCAGCGAGGAATTCGACGCGACCATGAAACCAGAGAAAAAAGAATATAAGCCACGCCGCGAGGGCGATCGTGACGACAGACCACGCCGCGAAGGAAGTTACTCCAGACCGGGCAGTGACTCCGGCAGGCCCTCCAGGCCAGCCGGCGATCGCCCAAACCGTGATGCTGATTCACGCCCGTCAAGGCCAAGGCCCGAGTCAGATCGTGGCGATCGGCCAGCAAGAAGTTATGAGGATAGACCACGCCGCGAGGGAGGTTACTCCAGACCGGGAAGTGACTCCGGCAGGCCCTCCAGGCCAGCCGGCGATCGCGATGAGCGACCTCGTCGCAGTTTTGAGGATCGCCCAAACCGTGATTCTGATTCTCGGCCATCAAGGCCAAGGCCCGAGTCAGATCGTGGAGATCGGCCAGCAAGAAGTTATGAGGATAGACCACGCCGTGAGGGAGGTTATTCCAGACCGGGAAGTGACTCCGGCAGGCCCTCCAGGCCAGCCGGCGATCGCGATGAGCGACCTCGTCGCAGTTTTGAGGATCGCCCAAACCGTGATTCTGATTCTCGGCCATCAAGGCCAAGGCCCGAGTCAGATCGTGGCGATCGGCCAGCAAGAAGTTATGAGGATAGACCACGCCGTGAGGGGGGTTATTCCAGACCGGGAAGTGACTCCGGCAGGCCCTCCAGGCCAGCCGGCGATCGCCCAAACCGTGATTCTGATTCTCGCCCGTCAAGGCCAAGGCCCGAGTCAGATCGTGGCGATCGGCCAGCAAGAAGTTATGAGGATAGACCACGCCGCGAAGGAGGTTATTCCAGACCGGGCAGTGACTCCGGCAGGCCCTCCAGGCCAGCCGGCGATCGCCCAAATCGTGATTCTGATTCTCGCCCGTCAAGGCCAAGGCCCGAGTCAGATCGTGGCGATCGGCCAGCAAGAAGTTATGAGGATAGGCCACGCCGCGAAGGAGGTTATTCCAGACCGGGCAGTGACTCCGGCAGGCCCTCCAGGCCAGCCGGCGATCGCCCAAATCGTGATTCTGATTCACGCCCTTCAAGGCCAAGGCCCGAGTCAGATCGTGGCGATCGGCCAGCAAGAAGTTATGAGGATAGGCCACGCCGCGAAGGAAGTTACTCCAGACCGGGCAGTGACTCCGGCAGGCCCTCCAGGCCAGCCGGCGATCGTCCAAAGGATGACCGTCCGAGGCGCGATGGTGACGCTAGGCCCGCCCGATCTTCAGATCAAAAACCTGCCAGGCCCAGCGATTCGAGGCCGGTAGAGCGTAAGCGATTCGACCGAGGTGATTCAAAGCCTAGGAGGCCAAATGGTTCAGCTGATTAGTGGTTACGATTCTCTGTTATTGGATCTTGATGGAGTTGTCTATTTAGGTAATGAGCCAGTAAAAAACGCAGTCTCGAGTATCCTCGCCGTGCATGCAAGGGGATTGCAGGTCGGATATGTTACTAATAATGCGTCGCGAACCCAAGAATCCATGGCTGAGCAATTAGCTGGTTTTGGATTACCGGCAACTTCATCAAGTCTGATTGGTTCCGCTCGGGCTGGAGCGAAGATGCTCCTTGAGCGAATAAATGTTGGTGAAAAAGTCTTGGTCGTGGGAGGGGAAGGCCTGAGGGTTGCCGTGTTGGAGGCTGGTTTTGAGATTGTAGATTCACATAAGCAACTACCAAAGGCAGTGATCCAGGGATTTAACCACGATGTTTCTTGGGATGATCTTGCCCAGGCGAGCTACGCAATTCAAAATGGTGCAATCTGGATTGCCACCAATCAAGACTGGACCATTCCAAGAGAAGACGGCATAGCGCCCGGAAATGGGACTCTTGTCTCTGCCGTTCATACCGCTGTTGGAATACTTCCTGACGTGGCAGGAAAGCCATTCGCTCCAATATTCCGATCCGCAATCGACGAGTTGGAAATCTCGAATCCGCTATTTGTTGGAGATCGTCTCGATACCGATATCAGGGGGGCAAATAACTTTGGAATCGACTCGGCTTGCGTTATGACAGGAATAGCAACTCGCAAAGAGCTGCTTGGGGCCAATATTGAGGATAGACCAAAGTTTATTCTTGGGGACTTGAGCGAATTGCTTCTTGATTACCCAAAGTCAAAAAAGACCAAGTACGGAATTCGGGTTAATAAAACAGAGGTTGAGCTTTTGGCGGGCAAGGTTTTGGTTTCTCGAGGCGACCCTGCATCGTTAGACGCCTTAAGGGCCGCAAGCGAGCTAATCTGGACCTGCGGTACGCCGATTTATGCATTAGACGTCGAGCCGGCTCTTTTTAGTTAGGAATTATTTATGAACTTAAACCCGATTCTGCAGGAATTGGAAGTTATTGAGGACTTAGAGCCGCAGGCTCAGATTGACGCACTTGTCGGGGTAATCTCTCGCATCGAAGAATTGCTCAACTAATTGGCTGAGCGACTAGACATCGAGTTGGTCGTGAGACTGCTTGCGCGCTCCAGGTCTCAGGCCGCGCAGCTAATCTCGCAGAACAGGGTTGAAGTCAACGGGAAGTTGGCAACAAAGTCCTCAGCGAAAATCGAAGAGACTGACCTAGTCAACCTGACGGAGGGGGCTAACTATGTCTCTAGGGCTGGACAGAAGCTAGCTGAGGCGCTGATTGAGTTCGGAGTGACCCCAACTGGCTGGTGTCTTGACGCTGGGTCATCTACCGGAGGCTTCACTCAGGTTCTTCTTGAACAGGGCGCACACGGGGTAGTTGCGGTGGATGTAGGTCACGACCAGCTAGTTGCCGAATTGAAAAATGACGGGCGAGTCATTTCTCTTGAAGGGTGCAACCTTCGCGACCTAACCCCTGGCTCCTTAAAAGAGCTTGTTGGCAAAAATCTTGATTTCTCACTGGTGGTTGCGGATCTGAGCTTTATCTCTCTTACGCTGGTATTAAGTCAGCTAGCAGAGCTTGCACCAAAAGCGCCGATGGTGCTTTTGGTGAAGCCTCAATTTGAGGTTGGAAAGCACTCGCTTAGTGCCAACGGAATAGTTACTGACTGGCGGGAGAAGGCGAGGGCAATGTCCCAGGTGGCCGATAATGCGGTGCAGTTGGGGTATGAAATCTCCGGGTTGACAACTTCGAGCCTAAAAGGGACCCACGGAAACGTGGAGTTCTTGTTGTGGATAACGCCAAATCGGGAAAATAATCGGCAACAATGGTCTAAAGAAATTGAGAGGTTGGCCAAGGGCAAATGAGCCGCAACATTCTTCTAGTTACCAATGCTCAGTCGCAGACGCAGGCGAGCTTGGTTTCGGATGTCTGCCAGCTGCTCTCAGCCAACGGGCTGAGCTGCCTTTTTGAACCGGGCGAGCTATCCAGGCTTGAATCTCAAGGGGCCGAGATTGAGTCTCGAGTCGAATATGATTCCCAGAAGCTCGAAGCCGTGGTGGTCTTAGGGGGTGACGGGAGCATCCTTCGAGCTGCCGAACTAACCTTTGGGAAAAATGTCCCTATTCTTGGAATCAATACGGGTCACGTCGGATTCATGGCAGAGGCGGAACTTATTGGTCTGGACGCGGCAATCGCCGCCCTTGCTCAAAAGGATTACAAAGTTAGAAACCGAGTCGCCCTCGAAGTTTCGGTGATGGTTTCAGGTGTTGAGGTTTTTAATTCCTGGGCACTCAATGAGGTGACCGTAGAAAAAAGTGCTCGTGAGCGGGTCCTCGAGGTAGTCATGGAGGTGGATGGTCGGCCACTGGCGGCATTTGGCTGCGATGGTGTACTGGTATCAACTCCCACCGGATCCACGGCTTACGCCTTTAGCGCTGGAGGACCGGTTGTCTGGCCAAATGTCGAAGCGCTTCTGCTTGTCCCCCTGAGCGCACACGCCCTATTTGCGCGGCCACTTGTTTTAGGCACAAACACGGAGATTGCCATCGAGGTCCTTGCTCGAAGTGCGAGTGCTGGAGTGATGTGGTGTGATGGTAGGCGCAGCTTTGATTTGAGCCCCGGATCCAGGGTCGAAGTTTATAAATCGGATACCTCAATACCAATGATTGTGCTGAGTGACGCTCCCTTCACGGATCGCTTGGTCAGAAAATTCGCCCTGCCAGTTGTTGGCTGGAGGGGTCCGGAGTCCCCGAATTGATTGAGTCAATTTCAATAAGAAACCTCGGAGTAATAAGTTCGGCGCAGTTGAATCTTTCAGCAGGCTTCACCGCACTGACGGGGGAGACTGGCGCTGGAAAGACCATGGTTTTAACAGCCTTGAATCTTCTGCTTGGCGGACGAGCAGACTCTGGTTCGGTTCGCAATGGTGAGAGCTCGCTTTTTGCAGAGGGACGTTGGTTCGGGGTGGATTCGTCACTCTCCGAGCAACTTATTGATCTTGGTGCTGATCTTTCAGAAGGTGAGCTGATCGTGAATCGAACGGTTTCGCAAGACGGCAGGTCAAAGGCGGCAATTTCTGGGGCTTCGGTACCCATTTCCGTTCTGTCTCTGATTGCCGATCAGTTGGTTACCGTTCACGGGCAATCAGATCAACTGCGATTGCGCTCTGCGGGCGCTCAGCGTGAAGCCCTTGACGCCTTCGGCGGAGCTGAACTCGCCAAGGCGTTGAGCACATACTCGGGAAATTATTTAAGTCATCGAGCCTTGGCTGCTCAGCTAAAACGCATTAGAGGCAGTAGTGCCGAGGAACAAGTGGCACTGTCGAAACTTCGAGAGCTGATATTTGACATCGAAGCCCTCGATCCCTTTCTCGGAGAGCTAGAGGAGCTATCAGAAAAAGTTGAGCGACTAGGAAATGTGGAGTCTCTTCGCGAGGCAGCAGATAAGTCTCACGATGCTCTTAGCTCCGAAACCAGCTCGGATGTTATGTCGCTTGCTGCGTCGGCGCGCAAGGCCCTTGAGTTATCCAGCGATCCAATTCTGCTGGCCCTGAGCGAGCGACTCAAGGAGATTGGCATGCTCGCTGGTGAGGTTGCTGCGGATTTATCCTCTTACCTCTCAGACCTAGATGCAGACCCCTCTTTATTGCAGAAGTTACTCTCCAGAAGGGCGGAGCTTATTTCACTCGAGCGCAAACACGGCAGGAGTTGTGATGAGCTAGTGGAATCTTTGCCAGCGCTTCGACTGCAGATGTTGAATCTCGATTCCTCTGATGAGCAGCTTGAGAATTTAGAAAAGCAACTCGCAGCAGAGCTCTCGGCTTTAACCGAGGCCGCTCTTGGGTTGACCAAGGCCCGCATTTCTGCAAGCGAACGACTTAGCCATTTGGTGAGCGTGGAGCTTTCGCAACTCGCGATGGGCGGCTCGGCGCTGGTCATCTCGGTTGGCGAATTGGCCGAGTTTGAAGCCACCGGTAAAGATTCAATTGAGTTTCTTCTCGCCTCGCATTTGGGGGCCCAGCCTAGGCCTCTTGCCAAGGGTGCTTCGGGTGGAGAGTTGTCAAGAATAATGTTGGCCATCGAACTGGTGTTGGCTGAATCGAACACACTCCCCACAATGGTTTTCGACGAGGTCGATGCCGGGGTTGGCGGCCAAGCGGCAGTGGAATTAGGGCGAAGACTAAAGAAGCTATCCGAGACCACGCAGGTGATTGTGGTTACACACCTAGCCCAGGTCGCCGCATTTGCGGACCATCAACTTTTGGTGTCAAAAAACTCCTCTGGCGAATTTACTGCAACATCAGTGAGTGAGCTTTTTGGTCACGACCGCGAGGTTGAGCTGGCAAGAATGCTCTCGGGTAGCCCCGATTCTGCGGTGGCAATTCAGCATGCCAGAGAACTTTTACAAACTAGCTAGCAAAGTTTCGTGTCACTGATAACTGCCGGACTAATCGCTGATAGATTCAGATTCCATGGCTGAACGTGCACAAACTCCAAGACATATCTTTGTTACCGGAGGCGTCGCCTCTTCATTAGGCAAGGGCTTGACCGCCGCCTCGCTGGGAAACCTGCTTCGAGCTCGCGGCCTCCTGGTGGTTATGCAGAAGCTAGACCCTTATCTAAACGTTGACCCCGGGACAATGAACCCTTTTCAACACGGCGAGGTCTACGTCACCGAGGACGGTGCCGAAACAGATCTCGATATCGGCCACTATGAGCGCTTTTTAGATATCAACCTAAACGCGGCAGCCAATGTCACCACGGGCCAGGCTTATTCCACCGTGATTGCCAAAGAGCGACGCGGTGAGTATCTCGGTGACACGGTTCAGGTGATTCCTCACATAACCGACGAGCTAAAACGTAGAATGCGACTCCAGGCGGATCAAGACCCGGTTCCCGATGTGATTATTACCGAAATCGGTGGGACCGTAGGAGACATCGAGTCTCAGCCATTTATGGAGGCGGCTAGGCAGGTCCGGCAAGATATTGGTCGCGATAATGTATTTTTTGTTCACGTCACCCTGGTTCCCTATCTGAAGCCATCGGGGGAACTCAAGACCAAGCCAACCCAGCACTCGGTTGCCATGCTTCGCTCTCTCGGTATTCAGCCGGATGCGATTGTTTGTCGAGCTGATCGCGAGCTGCCAGATTCAATCAAGAACAAGATTGCTTCAATGTGTGACGTAGATCGCGAGGCGGTTGTGACCGCCGCAGATGCCAATTCAATCTACGACATTCCAAAGGTCCTAAACTCCGAAGGTCTCGATACTTATATCATCCGCAAGCTCGGATTAGTCTGTGGCGAAGTGGACTGGTCTCACTGGCAACCAGTTCTGGACGCTGTCCACGACCCAAAGCATGAAATCACTATCGGTCTAGTTGGCAAGTACATCGATCTGCCCGACGCCTACCTTTCTGTGACAGAAGCACTCCGAGCCGGTGGATTTGCCGAAAACACGAAGGTTTCGATTCGCTGGATTAAGTCTGATGATTGTGAAACCCAGGGCGGCGCTCGCGATCAGTTGGCAGATTTGGATGCAATTTGTGTCCCCGGAGGATTCGGCATCAGGGGAATTGAGGGAAAACTCGGAGCGCTTAGGTTTGCTCGAGAGAACCAGATCCCTACCCTCGGCCTTTGCTTGGGGCTGCAGTGCATGGTGATTGAATATTCGAGAAACGTTGCTGGCATAGCGGGTGCCACCTCTAGTGAATTTGAGCAAGACGCTCAACATCCCGTAATTGCAACCATGGCCGAGCAGGTTGATGTCCTGGCTTCTGGAGACATGGGGGGCACAATGAGGCTTGGGGTATACGAGGCCAAATTGACTTCCGGTTCGATTGTGGCAAATGCCTATCAGGCAGAATCAGCGCTTGAGCGTCATCGCCACCGCTACGAGGTAAATAACCAGTACCGTGAGCAGATCGCGGCGGCCGGACTGGTGTTTTCTGGGACCTCTCCGGATGGCACCTTGGTTGAATACGTAGAACTTCCAAAAAGCGTGCACCCTTATTACCTAGCAACCCAGGCTCACCCAGAGTTCAAGTCGCGGCCAACTAAAGCTCACCCACTGTTTCACGGTTTGGTAAAAGCAGCGCTGGAGCGCCAAAAGCAGCAAAAACTATTCGACGAGAGCTAGCAATTGCAGCCGCTAGATAAATATTTGCGGCATCTAACCGTGGAGCGCGGTTTGAGTAAAAACACTCTGGCTGCCTACAAAAATGACCTCGCCAAGTACTTCGGATATCTAAGCCGGCTTGGCGCATCGGTCGAGGGTGTGACAGCCGAACTTGTGCAAGATTTCGTGGTCACTCTGAGTGAATCCGGATTAAAGTCGACTAGCTGCGCTCGTATTTTGGCGGCGGTAAGGGGATTTCACAGGTTTTTGTTGCTCGAGAATCTTAGAACTGACGATCCGACAGCGCGGCTGAGACCCATAAAGCTCCCGATGCGACTTCCCAAAGCGCTCAGTCAAGACCAGGTTCTTAAACTCCTAGCTGCCAGTGGACCGGAACCAACCGATGAATCGGCCGACCCGATTGGGCTGCGCAATCGCGCAATCTTGGAGCTGATGTATTCCTCTGGGGCTCGGGTCAGCGAAATAGTCGATTTAGACCTGGATGAAATAGTAGGTCAGGGCCTCATGAGAGTCAGAGGCAAGGGCGCAAAGGAAAGAATCGTTCCAATTGGCTCGTATGCCTTGAAGTCTTTGGATGCTTATTTAATTAGAACTAGACCGTTACTGAACAAAAAGACTGGATTGCCAGCATTATTTCTCAATCAGCGAGGTGGAAGGCTCTCTAGGCAAAGCATTTGGGAGGTAATTCAAAAAGCGGGCAAGGCATGCGAACTTGCTGTCTCGCCCCACACCCTGAGGCATTGTTTTGCGACCCATCTAATTGAAGGTGGGGCCGATGTCAGGGTGGTTCAGGAGCTCCTTGGTCACTCCTCGGTGGCCACGACCCAGATTTACACAATGGTGACTATTGACACCCTCAGAGAGGTCTACCACGCTGCGCATCCGCGCGCTCAGCGATAGGATTTAGCCACAAACAACTGGAGGTACCGGTGTTCCTTTCTGAAAAGGTATTCCCCGTTCCGGCAACGCTAAAGCAGCATGGCCCGGCTCGAATTATTGCTATGTGCAATCAAAAAGGTGGTGTTGGGAAAACCACCACCACCATCAATCTGGCAGCCTCTCTTGCGGAGTATGGCCGCAAGGTGCTCGTAGTTGATTTTGATCCTCAGGGCGCTCTGAGCGTGAACCTAGCTGCTGACTACCAGGACGCACCGACTATTTACGAACTGATGATGAATGCCGGGATGGACCCACACACGGCCATTCAGAAGACTGAAATCGAAAATTTAGACATAATTCCGGCAAACATTGACCTATCAGCTGCCGAGATGAACCTGGTCACCGAAATGGGTCGAGAGAGAATTCTGGATGGCATTTTGGCAAAGGTTAAAAACGAATACGACGTGATATTTATCGATTGCCAACCATCTCTTGGGCTTTTGACCGTAAATGCCCTGACAGCGGCCCACGGAGTTTTGATTCCTATGGCAACCGAGTTTTTTGCCCTGCGAGGGGTGGCGCTGCTGGTTCAGACCATCGAAAAAGTGAAGGCCCGCACCAACCCCAGCCTTACTCTGGACGGCCTGATTCCCACTATGCACGATAATCGCACGCTGCACGCTCGGGAGGTCTTGGAGCGCCTGCGCGAAGCGTTCCCTGGAGAGGTCTTTGACACCGCGGTCGACCGCACCGTAAAGTTCCCAGACGCAACCGTTGCCGGCAAGCCAATAACGACATTCGCCCCCAATTCCGAAGCCGCCGAGGCGTATCGACGGGTGGCCAGGGAGCTGGTAGCGCGTGGCAGTGCAGCTTGAATCGGAAATTGATTTTCAGCTCCAGCTAGATAATTTCGAGGGCCCTTTCGATTTACTGCTTCGGCTGATTGGTAAGCACGAGCTCGATATCACTCTGATTTCACTTTCGAAAGTCACCGAGGAGTTCCTGAGCTACGTCAGAAAGCTTGATGCCAAAGCCGAAATTAATAGCGCGAGTGAATTCCTAGTGATCGCAGCAACCCTTTTGGATATCAAAATCGCGAGTCTTTTGCCGCAGGGGGAGGTGGTAGATGCCGAAGATGTAGCAATGCTTGAGTCAAGAGACCTCTTATTCGCAAGGCTCTTGCAGTATCGGGCATTTAAGGAAATTGCCAGTTGGTTTTCCACCTCGCTGGAAATCGAGTCGAGCAGGATTCCTCGCGAGGTTCGCTTGGAGGATCGCTTTAGGAACGCACGCCCAGAGCTCAGGTGGACTACTGAACTTGACGAGTTCGCAAAGATTGCAGAATTGGCATTTTTACCCATAGCAATTCCCGGTGTCGGGCTAACCCACTTACACGCACCCAAAGTGAGTATTAGAGAGCAGGCCAGATTCATGGTGGGGCTGCTTCGTAAAACTGGCTCTGCGACATTTAGAGAGTTGATGCACGGAACTAAAGATCGCAGTGAGCTGGTCGCGAGGTTCTTGGGCCTTCTTGAGCTCTACCGCATCGGCGCGGCTTCTTTTTTGCAGCCCGAAGCATTCGCGGATTTTACCGTCTTGTGGGCAGATGAGGCCTTTAGTATGGATCAACTAACGCAGTTGGGATCGGAATTCGATGACTGATTTTCAGCTGCGCGCTGGGCTGGAGGCGATACTGGTTGTAGCAGAGACCCCCCTGAACATAATCACAATAGCGGGTGCCCTAGAGGTCCCAATCAACTCGGTTCGAGAGGAACTAGAAGCCCTCAGGGCGGAATACGACCAGGCCAATAATGGCGCCGGTCGTGGTTTTGAGATTCGCGAGGTTGGCGGGGGCTTCCGGCTTTATGTCAGGAGCGACCACGACTGGGCGGTTAAGCAACTGGTGGCAAATGAAAACCCCGCGAAACTATCCCAGGCTGCTCTTGAGACCTTAGCCGTGATCGCTTATCGGCAGCCGGTGGCCCGGGGCCAGGTTTCCTCAATCAGGGGAGTAAACGTAGACTCCGTGGTGCGCACGCTCTTATCTCGAGGCCTCATCACTGAGCTTTATCTTGATGGCGACAGTGGCGCCGCTATGTTTGGCACGACTGATCTTTTATTAGAAGTGCTAGGAATAAACTCACTGGAAGAGCTTCCTTTAGTGAGCCCGTATCTACCAGGTCAGGATGACATTGATTGAGAATGAGGGAGTAAGACTCCAAAAGGCACTTGCTGCTGCGGGGGTTGCATCGAGAAGGGCATCCGAAGAGCTAATCGTCAAGGGCAAGGTTAGAGTCAACGGCAAAGTAGTAACCGAGCTAGGCAGCCGAATCAATCCTTTGGAGGATATGGTTTCGGTGGACGGTCGCCCAATTCAGATGGACCCGGATCGGGTTTATATCGCTTTTCACAAACCCAAGGGCGTCGTGTCTACGATGAAGGATGAAAACGGTCGACCCTGTCTGGCGGACTATTTTCTTGGTTTTGATCGAGTCTTCAATGTTGGGAGACTGGATTCCGAGACCACGGGTATTTTGCTCATGACAAATGATGGAGAGCTAGCCAACCAGCTGGCACACCCATCTTTTGGTGTTCAAAAGGTATATTTTGCCAAAGTGCGCGGTCAAATAACTAGAGCAGAGATGACCAAACTCACCGAAGGGGTGAAGCTTGAGGATGGCGTATCCAAGGCTGATGCGGCGAAGGTTATAGATCAAAACGAGCAATCATCTTTGGTCGAGTTATCTATGCACTCCGGGAAGAACCGCGTTGTTCGTCGGATGTTCGAAGAAATCGGTTTCCCGGTGCTAGATCTCACCCGAAAAAGCTTCGGCCCGCTTCGGTTGGGCAACCTCAAGCCAGGTCAATATCGTGAGCTGGGTAAGCTGGAGGTTAGTTCGCTGATGGAAGCGGCGCAATCTTCTGAAAAGGCTAGAAAGAGGCAGTAATGGCGGTTAGGGCGATTCGCGGCGCAATTCAGCTTGACCAAGATGAGCGCAGCCACCTTTTGCAATTAACCGCTGAACTGGTTACCAAGGTCCTGCACGAGAACGACTTAGAAGTCGCAAATCTAATTTCTATTTGGTTCACTGCGACCCCGGATGTTGTGAGTGAGTTTCCGGCGCTCGCAGCCAGGGAGCTTGGCTTGGGGGATGTGCCCCTGATGTGCAGCGTGGAGATGAATGTGAAAAGTGCAATGCCCCTGGTGATTCGCCTAATGATGCACGCCGAAACCCCAAAGTCTCGGAGCGAGATTCAACACGTCTACTTGCGCGGCGCAAGTGGGCTTAGGACAGATCTAGCTCAGTGAGTGATCCAAAAGTACTGATTATTGGGGCAGGGTTGTTGGGCACCAGCCTGGGCCTTGCGCTATCCCGGCAGGGCGTGGTTCCGGCTATTGAAGATTTATCTAAGGCCAACCAGAGGCTCGCCATTGAATATGGTGCCGGCGTCAAGCCTTTTCAAGAACCCGATTTGGTCTTTGTGTGCGTTCCGCCGGACTTTACTGCTCAAGCGGTTGTCAATCAGCTCAAAAAATACCCGAAGGCGATCGTGACGGATGTTGCTAGCGTCAAGGCTTTTATTCTGCAGGAAGTTGCCAGCCAGGTGACTTTGGCCGAGCTTGCAAGATACGTCGGCTCCCACCCGATGGCTGGTCGGGAAAAAGGTGGCCCCGGTTCGGCAAGAGCGGATTTATTTTTCGCCAGACCTTGGGTAATAACCCCGAGAGTAGATAACGACTCGCTAGCAGTCGCTCTGATTAGAGACACTGCGAGTCGCCTGGGAGCATTGCCAATTGAACTGAGCGTTGAAAGGCATGATTCGGCGGTTGCTCTGGTGTCGCATTTGCCACAACTGCTTTCATCTTTATTGGCGGCAAGGCTGGTTGCGGGTTCTGAGGAGCAGTTGAATCTTGCTGGTCAAGGCCTGCGCGACACAGCCCGCATTGCCTCAAGTGACTCAGATTTGTGGATTCAGATAATTAGCCAAAATGCCCCCCAGATTTTGCCACTTTTGGTGGATTTGCAATCGGATTTGAATCAACTGGTAGCAAGCATTGCGAATCTTGATGAAGTTGGTGCGCTGGCGAGGGTTCATTCGATTTTGGATGCGGGTAATCGTGGGGTTGCGAGGATACCGGGCAAACACGGGGGTAAATTCCTCGAGTATCAGCTTGTGACCGTGGTTATTGACGACTCGCCAGGAGCATTGGCAGGCCTGCTCGTATTCATTGGCGAAATCGGTGTCAACATCGAGGATCTAAAGCTCGAGCACTCACCCGGCGCCGCAATTGGTTTGGTAGAGCTCCAAGTATTGCCAGAGTCCGCCGGTCGCTTGGTTGAAAAACTATCCGAAAACGGTTGGCGGCTGGTCTAGTGACTGGGTTTGTCGTGGCGATTGACGGCCCGGCTGGATCAGGAAAATCCAGTGTGAGTAGGGCCGTGGCAGCTAGGTTGGGGTTTGGTTACCTTGACACCGGCGCCGGGTACCGAGCTTTTGCAATCCACGCCCTGAATAATCCGGAAGTGCCTGCCGAACATCTCGCGGAATCCTTTGGCTACAGCATTTCCATGGACCCCGGTGCCCAGAGCGTTTTTCTCAACGGCCAAGACGTTACCGAATTGATTCGAACTGACGCCATCGCCAAAGCGGTGGGCGCCATAGCGCGGAACCTGATAATTCGAAAATTCCAGAATTCCGATGCCAGCGCGAGAATCCTGTGTTGCGACCTACCAGGCATAGTGGTGGAGGGTCGAGATATCACCACTGTTGTTGCCCCCAATGCAGCGGTTAGAATACTGCTAACCGCTTCAGAAGAAGTGCGAATGAAAAGAAGGGGCCTAGAGCAGACCGAGTCTGCCGAGAATTTGGCCCAAAGAGACAAAAGCGATTCAAAAGTCGTTGATTTTATGACGCCCTCACCCGGTGTTGAACTAGTCGACACTACCAATTTGGATTTCGAAGGTAGCGTCCAAAAGGTGCTAGAAGTGATTGAGGCAAAAAAGCATGGCTGAAGAATTTGACCCAGAAATTGATCTGGCTAGAACTGAAATTTTAAGAGAAGAACTCGAGGACTACGAGCTCGAAGAAGAAGACCTAGCGTTACTAGGGCTTGCGCTCGATGATGACTCAACCCCCAGATACAACCCAGCTCCGCCGGTACTGGCGATTGTCGGAAGACCAAACGTTGGAAAATCCGCGTTGGTCAACAGGATTCTGGGTCGTCGCGAAGCTGTGGTCGAAGATAAGCCTGGTATCACTCGAGACCGAGTCTCCTATAAGGCTGACTGGAACGGCAGGGCACTGACCCTGGTGGACACCGGTGGCTGGGAGCACGGTGCAATGGGCCTAGATGCCGCGGTCGCCGAGCAGGCCGAAATCGCAGTCGAACTAGCGGATGCGGTCCTATTCGTAGTGGACGCCCTAGTTGGTGCAACTTTTTCGGATGAAAAAGTTGTGAAGATGCTTCGCGCATCAGGCAAACCGGTGTTTTTGGTGGCCAATAAAATTGATGATTATCACCTCGAGGCTGAGGCCGCAGCGCTTTGGTCGCTCGGCCTAGGACAGCCCTATCCGGTGTCTGCCCTTCACGGCAGGGGAGTGGCCGATCTTTTGGACGCGGCCCTCAAGACCCTTCCAGAAAAATCCAACATCGCAAAAGATGAGTACTCAGGGCCACGTCGAGTAGCTCTAATCGGGCGTCCCAATGTTGGCAAGTCTTCGCTTTTGAATAAGGCCACCGGAACCAATCGCGCCGTGGTTAGCGATTTAGCTGGAACCACCCGTGACCCGGTCGATGAGCAAGTCGAGATTGCCGGCAAGATATGGCGCTTCATCGATACTGCGGGCATTAGGAGAAGGCTTCACCGTGTAGTTGGCGCAGACTTCTATGCATCCCTAAGAACAGCTGCCGCTCTCGAACGCGCTGAAGTTGCGGTCGTGTTATTTGATGTCACAGAGCCAATTAGCGAGGCCGATATCAGAATCGTGCAGTTGGCCCTTGATTCGGGCCGGGCTCTCGTGCTGGCCTTCAATAAGTGGGACATGCTAGATGATGAGCGACGTATTTACATCGAAAAGGAAATTGACCGGGACCTGGCTCACGTTGATTGGGCTCCGCGGGTCAATATCTCAGCTCTAACCGGGCGCCACCTCGAGAAGCTGGTGCCAGCCCTTGAGCTCGCTTTAGAGTCTTGGGAACAGCGCATTCCAACTGGCAAGCTAAATGCTTTTGTGCAAGAACTTCAGGCTTCAACACCCCACCCGATTCGTGGCGGAAAACAACCGAGGATCCTGTTTGGTACCCAAGCCGCATCAAGGCCACCAAAGTTCGTATTATTTGCATCGGGGTTCATCGAAGCTGGTTACCGAAGGTTTATTATTCGTAAGCTTCGCGAAACCTACGGGTTCGAAGGCAGCCCGCTTGAAATTGGCGTCCGGGTCAGGGAGCGCCGCAAGCGCGGCAAATAGTACAAAATGTTTCAACACCTACTGAGCGCACTTAGGGGTTTTCTAATTGGCACCGCCGAGGTAATTCCCGGAGTGTCTGGCGGCACCGTGGCATTGGTTACCGGAGTCTACGATCGAATCATAAGATCCGCCGCTGCCACAGTCGAGGGCTTGATTTGGCTAATTAGATTCAAGCCCAAAACCGCGCTGGTTGAGTTCAAGAAGATCGATTTCGTGCTTCTAATTCCGCTACTGATTGGCATGGTGCTGGCCATTATCTCGGCAGCTGCGGTTCTTGCCCCTTTGCTTAGAGATTATCCAATGCTCTCCAAAGCAGTCTTCGCTGGCATGATTACGGCTTCGATCTATGTCCCATTCTCCATGGCCGCTAGGCGCTGGAAACTCAGGGACTATTTGATTGGCGCTGGCTTTGCGAGCTTGGCTTTTCTGCTGACCTCACTGCCTTCAGTGGCACCGGCTAATCCAAGCGGCCTGGTAATTGTGGGGGCTGCTGCCCTCGCGGTCTGTGCACTTGTATTACCTGGCATCTCGGGTTCGTTTCTGCTTTTGGCGCTTGGAATGTACACCCCCACCATTCAGGCGGTGAATGACCGAGACATTGGCTATTTAGGGCTATTTGTTTTGGGTGCGATTTTAGGGTTGGCGAGTTTTGCTTCCGGCCTCGACTGGCTTTTGAATAACAAGAGACGAATCACGCTGGTGGCAATGACCGGATTGATGCTTGGATCCCTAAGGGCCTTATGGCCTTGGCAAGACGAGGCAAAAAACTTTTCCCAAATTACCGACCTGAGTGCAGTTCTAGTCGCGTTTGGACTTGGAGCCGCCCTGATTGTTGGCGTGATAATGCTTGAGCGTCGAATTCATCAATAGACTATGCAAGCTAGTTAGCTAGCGGGATGTAGCGCAGTTTGGTAGCGCACCTGGCTGGGGGTCAGGGGGCCGCAGGTTCAAATCCTGTCATCCCGACAAATCTTTCTACGATAATGAAATAAGATCCGCGTAGCCCTCGTTCCAGTGGTCCTCATCGCCATCAGGCAGGATGAGCACTCGCTCTGGGTTTAGAGCTCTGACCGCGCCCACATCGTGCGAGACCAGGACGATCGCACCTTTGAACGTGGCCAATGCATTGAGGATTTCCTCCCGACTAGCTGGGTCTAGGTTGTTGGTTGGCTCGTCCAGTAAAAGCACGTTGGCGGATGAAACCACAAGTGACGCGAGTGCTAGCCGAGTTTTTTCCCCACCGGAAAGCACGCCTGCTGGCTTATTCACGTCGTCACCGGTGAATAAGAAGGACCCTAAGACTTTTCTGGCATCAGTGTCAGGGATCTGCGGTGCAGCATCCTGCATGTTCTGCAATACGGTTCGGTTGACATCAAGAGTTTCGTGCTCCTGAGCGAAATAACCGACCTTTACCCCGTGCCCTTCGATTAGGTGTCCGGTGTCTGGTTTATCGACTCCTGCCAGGATCCTCAGAAGCGTAGTCTTGCCGGCACCGTTTAGGCCGATGATGACAACCTTGGAGCCTTTGTCAATCGCTAGGTCGACTGCGGTGAAGATTTCTAGTGAGCCGTAGCTTTTGGAGAGGTTCTCCGCCATCAGCGGAGTGCGCCCACAAGGGGCTGGGTCGGGGAACTTGATTTTGGCTACTCGCTCGACATCTCTGACGTCTTCAAGCGAATTCAGAAGGGCGTCAGCTCGGCGAACCATTTGCTTGGCGGCAACTGCCTTGGAGGCCTTAGCGCCGAATTTGGCTGCTTGGAGTTGAAGCGTGCTGGCCTTTTTTTCGGCAATGGAGCGATCGCGCTTGCGGCGTTCCTCGTCGGTGTTGCGAGCCTTTTTGTATTGGTTCCAGCCCATGTTGTAGATGTCAATCACTGTTCTGTTGCCATCAAGGTAAAACACGCGATTCACAGTGTCTTCGACCAGGTCGACATCGTGACTGATGACAATCAGGCCACCCTTATAGTTTTTGAGAAACTCCCTGAGCCAAACAACAGAGTCGGCATCGAGGTGGTTTGTTGGCTCATCCAGAATCATGGTTTGGGCGTCCGAGAAAAGAATCCTCGCCAACTCAATCCTTCTGCGCTGACCACCCGATAGCGTCTTCAGGGGCTGGTCCAAAATAGCGCCTTTGATATTAAGGCTCCCTGCGATAGCGGCAGCTTCAGCCTCTGCGGCATAGCCCCCAGCATTTTGGAAGCGTTCTTCAAACTTGGCGTAGTTGGTCATCGCGGTTTCGGAAATCTTCGGGTCTGAGCTGCCCATCTCTTCGGTAGCGCGAGTCATTTTTTCAATGAGCGATCCCAGCCCGCGGGCATTCAAAATCCTGGTCCGAGCTAGCTCTTCCGGGTCCCCGCTTCTAGGGTCTTGAGGCAGATAGCCAATCTCGCCCTGGCGATCAACGAAACCCTGGGAGGGTTGCCCATCGCCGGCGAGGATCTTGGTCAAGGTGGTCTTGCCGGCACCGTTTCGACCAACGAGGCCAACCTTGTCACCCTTGTCTACCCGGAAATTCACCCCGTGCATCAAGATTCGCGGGCCAATGCGAATCTCAAGGTCGCGCACGCCAATCATTTATTGCTCCAAGGGGGATTAGTTGTCGCGAATCAAAAGCGACCAACGAAACTTCAGCCTACCAAAGCAATGACCTGAAGGGATTTTTGTTTTTGATTGGTCAGTGACTCGGGAGCCTAAAGTTCACCTAAAGGTTGATACGACTTCATGTTTCAGACAAAGGGGCGGAACTCGAGGGGCATAGAGTCGGGCTTATGAAACTAATAGGTCAACGTCGACCCAGGGTCGGCCCCGCAGCTTTAGCTGCGCTTCTAATCGGTGCCCTAGCATTTGGCACCCCCGCCGTCTCAGCTGAGACGTATGCAGTTCCAACTGCACCAGTCGCTGTAACTGTTGTTCAAGCCGACGGCGGCCTAATGGTCTACTGGCGCGGGGCTCAAGGCTCACCTCCCATCACCAACTACGTCATCTCAGGGGGCCCGGGGAGCTGTCCGGTAATAGTCGGTCCAAATGCCCGCAGGGCACTTTTACCAGCTTTAAGTAAAGAAGCCATGACGGTCACCGTTGAAGCGGTTAACTCCTACGGGTTCTCTCCTTCAAAGGCCTCGACGGGCACAATAGCAGCCAATAGCCTGGCATCGAGCGACCTAAAAAACGTTCAGCTACTGCAATTTAGTGATTTCCACGGCGCACTAGAGGCTAGCTCGACCGCCATCGGAGCCGCAGGTTTGGCGGCAGCCTTCGAGGCGGATCGAAAGCTATCGAAAGCCACTTTGACTCTATCTTCGGGCGACAACATTGGCGCAGCTCCTCCAATCAGCTCTCAGTTTGGAGAGCTTCCAACAATCAGGGCACTAAACGGTATGAGGCTCGATGTTTCGACCTTCGGTAACCACGAGCACGATCGTGCGACTCAGCACCTGAGAGAAATGATTCGCTACTCCGACTTTAAGTGGATTGTTAGCAATTACAGCTCACTTAAGGGCCTAAAGGCCTCGAACGATAAGCGTGCTCAGAGTTACACCATCATTGATCGCGGTGGGGTTAAGGTCGGGGTGATAGGTATTAACACCTCGCAGACCGTGGATCAGGTCTTCCCCGGGAATCTTGACTTCACATATGCTGGAGTCTCATCTGAGATTGTGATTCAAACGGGTGTTGTCAAAGCCCAAAGGGCGGTAGATGCGGCAACGGCTGCCGGTGCCGATTTGGTTGTGGCTTTGATTCACGAGGGCTGGAACCAGAACCTTGGCGGCGAAGCGCTTGGCCCGCTAATTGGTTTCGCAGAAGACCTCAAGGGTGTGGCGGCGGTTTATGGTGGCCACTCTCACCAGCAGTTTTCCTCGGTAGTCAATGGCGTTACAACCGCAATGGTCAAGAACTCGGGTGTGCAATACACCCGGACCCAGCTCTGCGTTGACACCAAGGCAAATAAGGTACTGGGCTCATCGGTTGAGTTTATTGGTAAGTCCGATGTCGCGAGCCTGACACCAAACGCTGCGGTAACCACCATGGTTGGCGGTTATAAATCCAGACTCAACGCCAAAATGGATGTTCAAATTGGCACCGTCGCGGACCTATCTCCTCGAGGCGGAAGGCCTGCAGTTGAGCGATCCGGCGAAGCAGCTCTTGGGAGCTACACTGCCGATCTGGTTCGCGCCAAATATGAGGTTGACCTTGCACTATTAAATGGTGGCGGAATTAGGGACACCCTCCCGGCTGGGAACTATAAGCCAGCAGACGCCACACTGCGCCGACCAGCTGGAACGCAGACCGTTGGACCGTTTGATGTGACGCTCGGTGACGCCTATACGGTTTTCCCTTTCGGGAACTCAATTAGCACCGCACAAATTAGTGGAGCGGGTCTCTGGGCGGCATTAGAAAACGGAGTATCGAATTACCCAACCGACGGTCGATTCCCTCAGGTCTCTGGCTTCAAGTTCTCGTTCGATTCAACCAAGGCTGTCGGGTCCCGCATTGTTTCAGTCACCAAAACCGATGGAACTTTGATTCCCAAGGACACCGCGAGCTACAGCATCGCAACCCTGGATTTCTTGGTTTACGGTGGGGACGGTTACTCGCAGTTCAACCCAGCCAACCAGCAGGTCAGAGATCTGTTGGTCGATGTGTTCACCGAGGGGCTGAAGGCTGATTTGGCCGCCGGCAAGGTCACCACACTCAAGACTGACGGCAGGATCACAGTCATCAAATAACAAACAGGCAGGAAGGGTTGTGGGCCCGGGTGAAACCTTGGCCCACAACTCTTTAATGGCTCTTTTTTCAATCCGACTGATGATGTGCGCCTGGCTCTTGGTCTTTTTGTTGCCCGTTGACAAGGTGGATGCCTTGCTCACCGAAGCTCAAGCGAGGGTCTCTACTTTGATGTCCGTTTGGTCCAGGGCGAGCCAAGCGGATTTCTGGTGGGGTACTGGCTAGAATCGGGGGATGAGCGTTTTGAGGGAGCTGCGTAGCCTGCCGAACATGCTCAGTGTTTTGCGGCTCTTGCTTGTGCCGGTGTTCCTCTACCTGCTGTTATCAGGAGATCATTATATTTGGGCTCTTATTGTCCTAACCTTCGCCGGGGCAACCGACTGGCTTGATGGGCAAATTGCTCGAAAATTTAATCAAATGACCAAGCTCGGGCAGGTCCTTGATCCAGCCGCGGACCGGCTTTACATCCTGGCTACCATCGTTGGCCTGACCATTAATGGAACCATTCCACTTTGGCTGGCTGTCGTGATCGTTTCTCGCGATGTGATGCTTCTGATTGTTTACCCAATTTTGGCAACCCACGGCTATGGGCCGCTCCCAGTTCACTTTTTGGGTAAAGCTGGCACCTTTGCTTTGCTCTACGCCCTGCCACTACTTCTCATGGCCGACATCTGGCCCGGTGCAGATTTCATAATTTTGCCTTTGGCTTGGGGCTTCACCTACTGGGGAATTGGGCTTTACTGGTGGGCCGGTTTTGTCTATGTAAAACAGGTCTACGAATTGATTTTTGCCAGAGCGAGAAAAAGCCTCTAAAGTTGTGGGGTTAGGGGAGGAGGAAATAATGTCCAAGGAGAATTTCAGCGATGAAACTACTCGATTTGCCGAGGACTTATTGCCTCAGGACCCCAATGAACTAAGCCCTGAAGAGGTTTCTGCGGTCAAAGCGCTGCCATCTGGTTCAGCACTGCTGATTGTGCGAAGGGGGGCGGCAGCGGGGTCCCGTTTCCTGTTGGATCAAGACCTGACATTGGCCGGACGCCATCCGAATGCGGATATCTTTTTGGATGACGTAACCGTCTCCAGAAAACATGCCGAAATTCACAGGAGCGGTAAAAACTTCACGGTCAAGGACCTGGGCTCGATGAATGGAACATATTGCGATGGTGCAAGAGTAGATTCCTGCGAGCTCTCCGATGGTTCTGAATTATTGATTGGAAAATTTCGAATGACTTTTTATACAGCCCAGAGTGATAAAACCTGATGGAGTCTGCAGTTCGCAGTATCCAGCACAATCAAAAGCTCTACACTATCGGCCAAGTGCTGGCGGTCCTCAAGCCTGAGTTTGGAGAACTGAGCCCCTCAAAGCTTCGATTTCTAGAGGATCAGGGTTTGATTACTCCGGATCGGACCGAAGCCGGCTATCGAAAGTATTCGGAAAACCAGATTGAGCGCCTGAGAATTGTTTTGACTCTGCAACGAGACCAGTACCTTCCGCTAAAAGTCATCCGAGATCACCTAGACGAATTAGACGCCGGGCGCGAGCCGTTATTGCCAGTTGCTAGCGCCGCTTCACTTCGAAAGGGGCAGCGGTTTTCGACGAATCAGTTGAAAGCGGAAACTGGCATTAGCGATCAGGCATTTCGAGAAGGTTCGGAACTTGGGCTATTCGCCGCACAGCCACACTCTTCGCACGAGGTTGAAATTGCCTTCGCCCTGGTTGGTCTCGAACAGTTCGGTATTCAACCCCGGCACTTGCGGGGCCTCAAGTCTGCGACCGAGCGTGAAGTGGGCATTATCACCGGGGTTACGGAGCCGATAATACGAAAAAAGGCGCTAGATTCTCAGGCTCGAGCGGGCCATATTGCTCGAGAAATCGCCGAGCGTTTTGGGGCAATTCGTTCGCACCTGATTTCAGAAGTTATCGACGAAATCGAAAGCTAATCGCGACACGCCGAGACTCAACAGCAACCTTAAAGTAGGACTTGAAGGAATACTAAGTAAGTCTTGAACAAGGAGAAGGCTATGGACTACGAACATTTATTGTTCACTGACGGCCTGCCCGCAACCGACATTGGCTATCGCGGGGCATCAGCCGCGGCGGCTGCCGGAATTTCTTATCGCCAGTTGGATTATTGGGACCGCACCCAGCTGGTAGTTCCTAGCATTCAGACCGCTACTGGATCGGGCTCTCAAAGACTCTATGGATTCCGGGACATTTTGGTGCTGAAGCTTGTGAAGCGCTTATTGGACACCGGTGTCTCTTTGCAGCAAATCCGACTCGCTGTTGAGCAGCTAAAGGCCGCAGGTCTGAGCGATTTATCCAACACCACCTTGATGTCTGACGGCGCACGGGTTTATCTTTGCACCAGCCAGGATGAGGTTATTGACCTTCTGGGTCAAGGCCAGGGCGTATTCGGAATTGCTGTGGGTCGAGTGCTGCGCGAGGTTGAGGCGACACTTGTTGACTTTGCTGCCGAAGAAGCACAAATAACCGATGAGCTTGCGGCTCGTCGCGCCCGCAAGATTTCTTAGCGCCTAAATAAACTCTTTTTTCGGGCCGCTTTTCTAGAAAGCGGTTGTTCCCTAGAACTCTCAGGTATTAGCTCCGAGATGGGACTCGCCTGACCCCTAGTCGCACGGCCAATTGCTCCAACTCGGTCTCGTTTTTCGATTCCTTGGGTCATGTGCGACAGGGCCCCCGCTAGCAGCCAGTCAAAAGACTGAGCTACCTCGAGTGCGCCTTCGGCGGGCCAGGAGTGAATTGGTCTGGCGGCACCGGTGGCTTGCTGGATGGCGGCCCGCTCTTCAAAAAATGGCATTAGTAGTTGCTCAGAAAACATCTCTCGAAGCTCTCTGATGCGGTATTCGTGCTCGTTGGATTGTGAGCGATAGCGATTTACCACCACCCCCAGAAGCTGAAGTCTTGGGGTCAACTTGGCACTGATTTCGTTTATTGCCTTGCGTGCTCGGTCCGCGGCAATTACCGAGTAAAGCGAGGGTTCGGTAACAATCAACACTCGATCTGATGCCACCCAGGCAGTTCTTGTTAGCGCGTTTATTGAAGGCGGGGTGTCGATGATTACCAGGTCGTAATCTTCCTCGATGAGGGTCAGAACCTCTTCCAATCTCCAGACATCAGCGATAGTTGGGGCCGGGTTATCAAGTAGCAAAGAGCGGGGGCTGCCCACCATCACATCCATCTTGCTGCCCTTGTGCCAGTGAGAAGCCACGATCGCTTTTTTGATGTTTTGAATCTTTGGGGATTGCAGGACTTCTGCTACGGATAATCCAGATTCACTCATTGCGCCCAGGCCACTGGTGGCGTCACACTGGGGGTCCAGGTCGATCAAAAGAGTGTTTATTCCCTTATTGAGTGCAGCAGAAGCTAGACCCAGGGCAATGGTGGTTTTACCTACTCCGCCTTTTAGCGAGCTGACACTTAGAACTTGCACTGCAATAGGCTACCTTTTTATTAGTTAGTTGGCGCTTAGCAAGCCAGAGTTTCAGTGAGGTCTCATGTTTAAAAAGATTTTGGTAGCCAACCGAGGAGAAATTGCAGTTCGCGCATTCCGCGCAGCCTATGAAATTGGGGCCAGGACGGTAGCGGTTTACCCCTTTGAGGACCGCAACTCTGTGCACCGCCTCAAGGCCGACGAGGCTTACGAGATTAAAGCCGATGGATCGCCGGTGAAGGCCTACCTGAGCGTTTCGGAGATCATTCGAGTGGCCAAGGAGTCGGGCGCAGATGCCATCTATCCCGGATATGGATTTCTATCGGAAAACCCCGATTTAGCCAGAGCGGCTCGAGAGAACGGGATTGCATTCGTCGGGCCTGCTGCAGAAATATTGGAACTAGCTGGAGACAAGGTCAATGCCAAGGCGGCTGCGATCAGGGCCGGAGTCCCGGTGTTGGCCTCTACCGAGTCATCGGATGATAAAGCCGTATTGATCCCCCTAGCTCAAGCAATTGGTTTCCCACTGTTTGTAAAAGCGGTTGCTGGAGGTGGCGGCCGAGGTATGCGAAAAGTCGATGATGAGTCAAAGCTTTCGGATCTTCTCGATGAGGCGATGCGTGAGGCTGGAAGTGCATTTGGTGATTCAAGGGTGTTTTTAGAGCAGGCGGTTATTCGACCGAGGCACATTGAGGTGCAGATTTTGGCCGATAATCATGGGAATATCATCCACTTGCTCGAACGAGACTGCTCGATTCAGCGAAGAAATCAAAAGGTCATTGAAATTGCCCCGGCCCCGTTGCTGGATGATGAGCTGCGCCAAATGCTCTTTGTTGATGCCGTGGCTTTTGCCAAGGAGATTGGCTATCAGAACGCTGGGACCGTTGAGTTTCTGATTGACACTGTCGGTCCAAACGCCGGTAAGCATGTTTTTATTGAGATGAACCCGAGGATTCAGGTCGAGCACACCGTCACCGAAGAGGTGACCGATGTTGATTTGGTTCAGTCCCAGTTGCGCATTGCGGCCGGGGAGTCATTGAGTGATTTGGGGCTCCGGCAAGAGGACATAAAGCCACACGGTTTTGCGATGCAGTGCCGGATTACTACGGAGGACCCTGCCGCGGGCTTCAGGCCTGACACTGGAAAAATAACCACCTATCGCTCCCCGGGAGGCGCGGGGATTCGCCTAGATGGCGGAACGGTTACCACTGGGGCAGAGGTCTCGCCGCACTTTGATTCGTTGCTGGTGAAGCTGATTACTCGCGGGCGAGATTTCAAATCAGCCGTTGATCGAGGCAAACGCGCCCTGGCAGAGTTCCGCATCAGGGGAGTGGCCACCAACATCACCTTCCTCCAGGCGGTGTTGGAGGATAAAGCCTTCGCGGCGGGAGATCTCTCCACGCATTTCATTGATGAACGCCCAGAGCTATTTGAAACTCAGCCCTCCAGGGACCGAGGCACAAAAGTCATGCAGTGGCTTGCCGAGGTCACCGTCAATAAACCCTATGGAGATCGAGAGGGCAAGCCTGATCCGGTCGTGAAGTTGCCAAAGGTCGACTTGAGCTCCAAAGCCCCCGCTGGTTCCAGACAAAAATTACTAGAGCTTGGGCCCGAGGGCTTTGCTTCATGGATGAGAGAACAGAACAGGGTTCTGGTGACCGACACCACATTCAGGGATGCCCATCAGTCACTCTTGGCTACCAGGGTTCGTGGCAAAGATTTAGTTGCAATTACTCCGCACATTGCCAGGCTCACACCAGAACTTTTGTCCATCGAGGCATGGGGTGGGGCTACTTACGATGTGGCGCTGCGCTTTTTAGGTGAGGACCCTTGGGATCGTCTAGCAAAGCTTCGCGAGGGTTTGCCAAATATTTGTATCCAAATGCTGTTGCGTGGCCGCAACACTGTTGGCTACACCCCATACCCGGAAGAGGTGACCGAGGCTTTTGTTTCTCAGGCTGCCAAAACCGGGGTGGATATTTTCCGAATCTTTGATGCCCTAAACGATGTAAACCAAATGGTTCCAGCCATTAAAGCGGTGCGGGAGACTGGCACCGCTTTGGCTGAAGTCGGCATGAGCTACACCGGAAACCTCGCGGACCCCGAAGAAAAGCTCTACACCTTGGATTATTACCTTGGCCTAGCGGATGAGATTGTGGCAGCGGGCGCCCATGTTTTGGCAATCAAGGATATGGCCGGGCTCCTGAGACCAAAGGCTGCCAGGATGCTGGTGAGCGCTCTAAGAGAGCGATTCGATTTACCAGTTCACCTGCACACTCACGACACTGCAGGAGGCCAGCTAGCCACGCTTATGGCCGCCATTGATGCGGGTGTTGACGCAGTAGATGTGGCAAGCGCCCCGATGGCTGGAACCACATCGCAGCCCTCACTGTCTTCATTGGTCGCGGCGCTCGCAAACACCGAACGTGACACTCTGATGAGCTTGGATGCCGTCACGAACATTGAGCCCTACTGGGAGGCAGTGCGAAATGTTTATGCGCCGTTTGAATCTGGCCTACCGGGACCAACCGGCAGGGTCTACCGCCATGAGATTCCAGGTGGTCAACTCTCCAACCTTCGCCAGCAAGCGATAGCCCTTGGTTTGGGAGATCGGTTCGAGCTGATTGAAGAAATGTATGCGGCAGCCAACCAAATGCTTGGTCGTCCGCCAAAGGTCACACCTTCTTCAAAGGTGGTGGGAGACTTGGCCCTTCACCTAGTGGCAGTTGGTGCGAACCCAAAGGATTTCGAAGAGAATCCTCAGAATTACGATATCCCAGACTCGGTAATCGGTTTCATGGCGGGCGAACTCGGAGATCTCCCGGGTGGTTGGCCCGAGCCCTTCAGGTCGAAGGTCCTCAAGGGTAGGCACGTGGATATAGGAGTGACTCCGGTCTCTCCTGATGATTTAAAAGCACTTTCATCATCAAATGACAAGCTGATTCGCAGCACCCTCAACAGGTTATTGTTCCCGGGTCCCACAAAGGAATTCGAAAGAATTCGGGGGCTTTACGGGGCTTTGGATAACGTTGAGACCCTGGATTATCTCTACGGTATTGACGCGGAAGGGGAGCACGTGGTTGAGCTTCGAAAGGGCCTTCAGCTTTTTGTGGGTCTAGAAGCAATTGGCGAGCCTGACTCCAAGGGTTTCAGAACCGTAATGACCACATTGAATGGCCAGCTCAGACCGGTGACGGTTCGAGATCACAGCATTGCCGTGAGCGCAGTCTCTGCCGAAAAAGCCGATAAGAATAATCCGGGCCATGCCGCCGCACCTTTCACGGGCGTGGTTACCCTGAAAGTAGCCATTGGCGAGCAGGTGTTGGCAGGGGCCCCAATCGCAAGCATCGAGGCCATGAAAATGGAGGCGAGCATAGCGGCTCCAATTTCTGGCAAGATTACCAGGCTGGGCGTGAGTGGCCCGACCCCGGTTGAGGGTGGGGATCTGATTGCAGTTATCGAGTAGGGATTTATAAATGGAAAAAAATAACGAACCAACCGAGCCTTCAAGAGACTGGTCTTCGGGGGAGGGCGCAGACTTCTCAGATCTGGAACTTGACCCTGAAACCGGCGGTATCAACCAAATAGCCCCCTCCGAGACTGTCTCGGTGGAGGTTGAGATGGTGAGCCCAAGTATTTTCGACGAGGCCGAGCCAGCCTCCATGCTCACATCTGAGAGATTATTACAGGATAAAGCAAGGCCCAATGTCGTGCCGGAGACTTTTTGGCGCAGGCTCGTGTTTGGCATGAGTTTCGGAAAACTCAACCCGGGGGATAACAAGAGGGTCCTGGCAAGAAAAGCACTCGACTCCCGAATAACTGCAAACCTCACTGGCAAAACTAGGTTCGTGCCGGTGCTAACTCGAAAGGGCGGAGTCGGTAAAACCACCGTTACCGCTCTAATCGGGATGGCGCTCTCCATGGCCCGCGAGGACCGCATTTTGGCTATCGATGCCAATCCCGATCGAGGAACTCTCTCGGAGAGAGTCCCAAAGGGCACAACCAAAACCGTTCGAGACATTGTGAATAAAGCCAGCTCGATAACCGGGTTCACCGTGTTTTCAGAATATGTCTCGCGAGATAAAACCAGGCTCGATGTCCTGGCTTCGGATACTGATCCGATGATCTCTGAAGCCTTTGATGAGGGAGATTACAACGTAGTTGCAGACATCGCCTCGCGTTACTACAGCATTTGTCTAACCGATTGCGGCACTGGCATTGTGCACAGCGTCATGCGTGCAATTCTGCAAAGAGCAGATTCGATGGTCGTAGTTTCTGGCGGCTCAATCGATGAGGCGAGGCTTGCTTCGGAGACTCTAACTTGGCTGGAGGCTAATGGTTATGCGGATGTCGTGAAGGACTGCGTGGTGGCTCTAAACACCGCCACCTTTGGAACCGAATTAGTGAAACTCGACGAAATTGAGGCCCACTTCAAGACTCGCGTGCGCGCGGTGGTTCGAATTCCCTACGACCCACAGCTGGCCGCCGGCGCCGAAGTGAACTTCGAAAAGCTTCACCCCGCCACCAAGCAGGCTGCGAGAGACCTTGCGGCCCTCGTGGTTGATGGATTGGCGTGAGCGTAAGGGAAATCCGGTTGCTCGGCGATCCGATCCTGAAAACAAAGACCAAGCCCGTTCGGAATCTTGAAGATGCCCGCCAGCTGGTAGGGGATCTCTTGGAAACCGTGGCCCTTCCCGGTAGGGCCGGGGTCGCGGCTAATCAGATTGGGGTAGGCCTGAGCGTCTTCGCCTATAACATCGACGGGGAGCTGGGTTATCTGATAAATCCTGAAATCACTTTTTTGGGTGATGATAGGGAACTCATCGAAGAAGGCTGCCTATCGGTGCCGGGGTTATGGCATAGGGCTCTCCGCCACAAAGAAGCGAGTGCCACCGGATTTCAGTTAGACGGCTCCAAGATTACAATTTCAGGTAGCGGTCTCATGGCCCAGGCGCTGCAACATGAGTGTGATCACCTGGCTGGCAAAACATATCTAGACAGGCTCGAACCCACCGAAAGAAAAATCGCCTATAAAGAGCTGCGATCTCAAAAATGGTTTTTGGGCTAGTTATAAATCCGGCCCAGTTGAATGTCAAAATCGGCCATGACCTTGGCTCGCTTGATTTTTAGCGATGGGGTCAGGTGACCCGATGCTTCGGTCAATTCCACGTCCAAAATCTCAAAGGCCTTGATCTGCTCGGCGTGTGAGAATTTTTTGTTCACCTCATCCACAGCCTTTTGAAGTTCGGCTTTTATCACCTCGTGCCTGCTGGCCTCCGAAAGAGTCAGGCGCTCTGTGACTCCGTTGTTTTGACTCCAAACTGGCACCATTTCCGGGTCGAGTGAAATCAGTGCGCCGATAAAGGGCTTCGCATCCCCAACGGCAACAACCTGACCAATCAACGGGTGGGCTCTTAGCAGGTCTTCGATTGGGGCAGGTGCGACATTTTTGCCTCCAGCCGTGATCAAGATTTCTTTCTTGCGGCCCGTAATGGACAAAAAGCCATCCTCGTCTAGCTCGCCAATGTCACCGGTTTTAAACCAGTCCTCTGAGAATGCTTCCCGGGTGGCTGCTTCGTTTCGCCAATAGCCGCGCATCACGTTAATGCCGCGCAACCAGATTTCCCCGTCCTCCGCAATCTTAATTCCGGTGCCGGGAAGTGCCCTGCCCACCTTGCCAATTTTTAGCCACTTGGGTCGGCCGATGACCGCCGCAGCTGTGGTCTCGGTAAGCCCGTAACCCTCTAGCACGATTAGCCCTATTCCGCGATAGAAATGACCGAGTCGAGCGCCCAGCGGGGCTCCTCCTGAAATCGCAAACTTAACCCCACCACCCATGGCTGCTCTAATCTTGGAGTAAACCAGCTTGTCGAAGACGCCGTGCTTGAGCTTCAGCGCCAATCCTGGACCAGACTTTGAATCCAGCGCCTTTGAGTATTCGATGGCAGCTTCCGCGGCCTGTCGAAAAATCTTGCCCTTTCCGCCAGACTCAGCCCTGAGTTCGGCGCCGTTGTAAATTTTTTCGAATACTCGGGGGACGGCTAGCACAAACGTGGGCTTGAAAACCGGAAGAACTTGAGCAACCAGCTTGCTGTCACCGAGGTGCCCCACTCGGATGCCGGACTGGACGCAGAGTATTGAAACATACCGAGCCAAGATGTGGGCGAGCGGCAAGAAGATTAGTGAGCTTTGATTCGCATTCGCGATCTCAGGGATTTCCGCTTCAGCATTGCGACAGTGGTCAACAAAGTTTTTATGAGTCAGCTCGCAACCCTTGGGGTTGCCCGTAGTGCCTGAGGTGTAAACAATTGTTGCCAAATCGGTCAGCTCGGTTTTAGAGCGCGCCTTTTCCAGGTCCTCATCGGATATTGACTCTCCTTGTTGGTTCAAAGCTGAATAATCCTTGGTGTCGATGCGCCAAACATTCACCACCTTGGGGGTATTCGCTTTACCTTGCAGGTACCTCTCCATGTGATCGTCGTTTTCGATGAAAAGCGCCACGGCATCGGAGTCGGAGAGAATCCACTCGATCTGACTTGCTGAAGAGCTCTCGTAAATTGGAACGCTCACAGCACCCGCGAACCAGATTGCAAAGTCGATAACACTCCACTCGTAGCGGGTGCGACTCATGATTGCAATGGCTTGACCCGGCTTGATGCCACTGGCCATCATTCCTTTTGCCAGGGAGACGACATCCGCGTGAAATTCACGCGAGGTCACGTTGCGCCAGCTGCCATCTGAATTGGCTCTCGAGAACAAAGCGTGCTCGGGGTTTATCTTCATTCGAGTCAGCAGAATATCGCTCGAGTTATTGGTTGCCACCGGTTCGATTAAAAGCGGAACATCGTAAAACGTCATCGTTTTCTCCATCTAAGAGTTTGTACCACTCTATGGCAGGTTGCATGCCCAGACTCATTGGTGTGGAGTAACTTTTTCACAAACATATTGGTCATTTTTTGTGCGGTTGGGCCTACTATTTAGAGGTTCCCATTTTGTTACCGAGGTCATGAGTTGCTTGCTATTGGAATAGATATTGGCGGAACCAAGATTCTTGGTGCCGTGGTCGATGCCACTGGGAACATTCTTTCATCTAAAAAAGTCCCCTCCCCGGCCCAGGACCCCGACAAAATGGTCGAGGCTGTGGCAGAACTGATTACGGGACTTGCAAGGGACGCCCCGGGGGCAATTCTCGGAGTTGGGATAGCGGCCGCGGGTTTTATAGATGCGCAACAGTCAACAATCCTTTACGCCCCAAATCTGAATTGGCGAAATGAGCCACTCAGGGATCGGCTTCAAGCGATTGTTCCGTTTCGCATCGTGATCGAAAACGATGCCAATGCTGCCGGCTGGGCAGAATACAAATTTGGCGCGGGCAAAGGCTCAAAAGACATGGCGATGCTGACTTTGGGCACTGGCGTTGGGGGAGCGATTATCGCCGATCATAAGCTGCGCCGTGGTGGCTTTGGTATCGGCGGAGAACTCGGCCACATTCGCGTTGTGCAGGATGGTTTGCAATGCGGTTGTGGCCGGAGGGGCTGCGTTGAGCAATACGCCTCTGGCTCAGCGGTTCTGCGAGAGGCTAAAGCTTTGGTTGCCGCGGGCTCTTCTTTGGCCGCGAGGCTCACCGAACTTACTCAGACACCCGATGGCCTAACCGGAATGCTTGTTTATCAAGCTCTTTTGGAGGGCGACCCAGGGGCAATCTCTTTGATAAATCAAGCCGGGGCATACTTGGGTCAAGCGATGGGGAGCATCACGGCTGCAATTGACCCCCAAATTTATGTAATAGGGGGAGGGCTAAGTGAGGCCGGAGAGCTAATTCTGGCCCCGATTCGAGAGGGGTTTCTCAAGGAATTGCCGGCTCGCGGGTTTCGACCCGAGGCCCAAGTAGTTGCGGCCACTTTCAGCAATCAGGCTGGAGTAATCGGCGCTGCAGACCTCGCAAGAGAATCGCTTAGCTAAGCTTAGGTATTCGCGATGCAGGAGATCAGGTGACATATTTTTTTCTCAAGAACTTTGTTCTGGGGCCAATTCTCAAACTGCTGTTTCGCCCGTGGGTTCGTGGGGAGAAAAATATCCCCAAATCTGGTGGTGTCATTTTGGCCTCAAACCACCTTTCTTTCATTGACTCAATTTTTCTCCCTCTGAAAACTCGAAGGCCAATTACTTTTTTGGCTAAATCTGAGTACTTCACCGGCAAGGGTCTCAAGGGAGCCCTCACGCGTTGGTTTTTTAAAGCCACCGGCCAATTGCCCATCGATCGTTCAGGTGGTAAGGGTTCCGAAAGTTCGTTGAATACCGGGCTTGGGGTCTTGGAGCGCGGCTTGGTATTGGGGATCTATCCGGAGGGAACCAGATCTCCGGACGCGAAGTTATATCGTGGCCGAACTGGGATTGCGCGGATGGTTCTGGAGGCTCAAGTTCCGGTCCTTCCAGTGGCTATGATCGACACGGACAAAGTTATGCCGATCGGCGCGAAGCGACCCACCATCCATAAAATCGGGGTGGCAATCGGTGAGCCGCTTGATTTTTCAAGGTTTGCGGGCATGGAGGGGGAGCGGGCAGTATTGCGCGCGGTCACCGACAAGATTGTCTATGAGATTTATAAACTTTCCAATCAAAAATACGAGGATGTTTACGCATCCTCAGCAAGAAGCCGGCTGGCTAACCCCAGCTAATAAGGAGAAGCGTGTCCGAGTTTGGTTTAGACAACTACCTCAATCTTGAGTCCAAGCAGCAACCCAACTGGGCGGATGCTGAGGTTTTGGCAAATACTAAGGCCAGACTTGCCAAAGTGCCCCCGCTGGTATTTGCCGGTGAGGTTGACACCCTAAGACAGCGGCTAGCCGAGGCGGCTAGTGGTAAGGCGTTCTTATTGCAGGGTGGGGACTGCGCTGAGACTTTCGTAGACGCCACTGCAGATCAGATTCGCAATCGAATTAAGACCGTTTTGCAAATGGCGGTGGTTTTGATGTACGGCTCTTCTTTACCCGTGATCAAGATGGGCCGGATGGCGGGACAGTTTGCCAAACCACGCTCCTCCGATTTTGAGACCAGGGGTGACGTCACCCTTCCCGCCTATCGAGGCGATGCGGTGAATGCTTACGAGTTCGATGCAGTTAGCCGAACCAATGACGCGAGTCGTTTGATGCAGGCCTATCACACCTCGGCAAGCACCCTGAATCTAATCAGGGCTTTTACTACCGGGGGTTTTGCCGACTTACGCGAGGTACACGCCTGGAATAAGGGATTTACCGACAATCCCATTAACAAAGAATATGAGTCTCTGGCTCAGGACATTGATCGTGCGATGAGGTTTATGGAGGCCTGCGGAGTCGACTCGGCGGAGCTGCGTTCCACCGAATTCTTCGTATCTCACGAGGGTTTGCTGATGGATTACGAGAGACCCCTCACCAGAATCGACTCCCGCACTCACCAGCCCTACGCAACATCGGGTCACTTTATTTGGATAGGCGAGCGCACCAGGCAGTTGGATGGCGCTCACGTTGACTTTTTGTCCAAGGTCAGAAACCCGCTCGGGGTCAAGCTTGGCCCAACAACTTCGGTGGATGACGCGTTGGCCTTGATTGACAAGCTTGACCCGAATCGCGAGCCAGGGCGTTTAACGTTTATTACTCGGATGGGTGCCGGCAAGATTCGAGATGAGTTACCAAAGCTAATTGAAGGCGTGCGGGCGTCAGGAGCTCAGCCGCTGTGGATCACAGACCCAATGCACGGCAACGGGATTACCACTGAAAATGGCTACAAGTCAAGAAGGTTTGACGATGTAATGGATGAGGTAATGGGTTTCTTCGAGGTTCACCGCGCGCTTGGCACCCACCCGGGTGGTCTTCACGTGGAGCTCACCGGTGATGATGTCACCGAATGTCTTGGCGGCTCTGAGCACATCGATGAGAAGGCGCTAGCCAAGCGCTACGAGTCGGTTTGCGATCCGAGGCTCAACCACATGCAGTCTCTGGAGCTTTCATTCTTGGTAGCCGAACAGCTAGTTCAGACCTCTAGGGGGCAAGCTTGAACATCTCTGAGGTTGAGCACTGGATCACCTTGGACCAGGCATCCGATCAGTTGGGTATTTCAACTGCAAAGGTGCGCAGGCTAATTGATGAGCACATTTTATTTGCGGTGAGAATTGACAAGCAACCCATGATGCCGGCTCATCTGATATCAAACGGTGAGCCCCTAAGCAGCATTAGAGGCAGCATGCTGCAGTTAATTGACGCCGGATTCAGCGCCGAAGAGGCAGTGGATTGGCTTTATGCTCCAAATGAATTCCTTGGGGAAAAGCCAATTGACTCGCTACTAAAAGGGCACAAGGCCCCGGTTCGCAGAGCGGCTCAGTCGCTGGGCTGATTACTTGCTGCGATGAATGACCGCGTCGGCTAGGTCGGCAAGCTCTTTTCTTCCGGAATCTGAGATTTCCAGCGCAGCCAGAGCTTCTATCGAAGACCGTGAATGTTCAGCGATTAGCCTCTCGGTCTTATCCAGGGCACCGGATTCCCGAATGGTGGCGCGCATGAATTCGACTTGACCCTGATCCAGGTCTCCGGAAACCAAGAGTTCTTCAAATATTTTCCCTACCGACTTCGGTGCCGCTTCCAGGGTAAGTCCAACCAGGACTGTCCTTTTGCCCTCCCGCAAGTCGTCCCCAGCGGGCTTGCCGGTGACCTTTGGGTCGCCAAATACGCCTAGAACATCGTCTCTAAGTTGAAAGGCCATTCCCAGTGGGATTCCGAAATTACTGATCATGCGAAGCGCATTTTGGTCGGCCCCAGCAAAAGAAGCGCCAATCAAAAGCGGAGCCTCAAGGCTGTATTTGGCGGATTTATAAAGGATGACCTTATTGGCCCTCGCCACCGCCTGACTGGGGTCCTTGGTGGGCCCAGCGTTTTCTTCTAGAACATCTAGGTACTGCCCGGCCATAACTTCAAAGCGCATCTTAGAAAATTCAGTTCGGCAGTTAGCCTCGATTTCCTCATTACTTACCCGAAGCAGTGCTTCACCAAAAATTTCCGAGCTCCAAGAGAGCATCAGGTCACCAACTAACACCGACCCTGCAACCCCGAATCTTTCACTGGAACCCGCATAGCTGTGCATTTCATGCAAAGCCTGAAACTTTTTGTGGATCGAGGGGTCTCCGCGTCGAGTGTCGCTTTGGTCCAAAAGGTCATCGTGGACCAGGGCGGCTGCGTGGAACACTTCAAGGGCAGCGGCAATGCCGATAATTGGCGAGTCTTTGGTAAGTGGAGTTAGCTGCTGGCTCAGGCCGGCAAAAGCCTGATAGGCGAACAGCGCCCGAAATCTTTTGCCGCCGGAGAGTAGCACTTGGGTGTAGTCAATGATTGGTTCGAGGTCTTCTGAGATGGCAACTAGCTCTGCTCTTTTGCTATCACAAAAAGAGTCCAAGCGCTCTTGAACAAGGTTTCTAAGAAAATCTTCAGCCACAAGGAATAGCTTATCTGCTCTGAGCTGTTTACAATTAGAGAAGGATTGGAGTGATAATGGCACTTTCAGAACGCGAGCAAGCATTGCTCGAAGAGATGGAACGGAACCTGATGAGTCAGGACGCCGGCTTCGCCAACAGGGTAAAAAACGTTTCGTCCACGAATAAAAGCGCTAGCAAGCTGATAGCTGGAGTTCTAGTGCTTTTGGCTGGGCTGGTGCTGTTGGTCCTAGCGGTGGCTTTACAGGTGGCCTTTTTCGGTGTCGCGGCTTTTATCGTGATGGTAATTGGAATCATCATTGCATCGAGCAACTTCAGGCTCCCAGAAATCCCAAAAGTCGGCGGATCTAGCAACAAGGGTTCATTCTTTGAAGATCGTTGGAACCAAAGGTTTAATAAGGAGTAACCAATCCGTTGCAGACAGAGGCCTTCGAGAAATCGGGGGTCTTTTTTTGTTGAACAAAATAATTACCGAATTGTGATGAAATGAAATGAAAATTACCTTATTGTGGAGTGAAGTGGAGTAAAGTGGAGTAAGAGTTGGGAAAGGGGATCTTGCAATGTTGCTAGGCACACACACCCTAAAACTCGACGAAAAGGGCCGCCTGATCCTTCCAGCCAAGTTTCGAGAAGAACTTGAAGCTGGAGTCGTAATTACTCGCGGTCAAGAGCGTTGCCTCTATGTTTTTTCTCAAAAAGAGTTTGAAGGGGTCCACGAAAAGATTCGTCAGGCTCCAGTTACCTCCGATGAGGCTCGCAAATATCTTCGAGTCTTTCTTTCCGGGGCCACAGACGAGACTCCGGATAAGCAGGGTCGAGTTCTTTTACCGAGCATCCTGCGCGATTACGGCAACCTGCAAAAGGATTTGGTCATCATCGGGGTTGGCTCCAGGGCGGAAATCTGGGACGCCAAGAGTTGGAATGAATATCTTTTATTGAATGAAGAGGGCTTTGCCAATCAGGCGAAGGAGGTGATTCCCGGGCTTTTCTAGCCCCTGCACTTTGATCCTTGGCCGTGACCGACTCTCTTCCCCTGAGCCGGAAAAGCGAAAACCAAGCTCGCTAACGGGCAAGGGTCAAGGTGCAGGGCAATTAGATACCCGGCACTTAGTTATGAACCAGTCAACTTCTGATCTCCACACACCGGTGCTGCTTGAGCGTTGTCTCGAACTATTGGCCCCCTCTGTCTCGGGCGATAACTCGATAGTCATTGATTGCACACTTGGACTTGGTGGCCATAGCCAAGCGCTTTTAGAAGCTCATCCGACTCTTCGCGTCATTGGCATTGATCGTGACCCGAGAGCAATCGAATTGGCTAGTGAAAGACTCAGTGCTTTTGGGGCAAGGTTCAGTGCTCACCTAGCTGTTTATGACCAGATTCTCGATGTTCTAGCGGAGCTCGGGATCTCCAAGGTAAACGGCGTGCTGATGGACCTCGGGGTTAGCTCGATGCAGCTCGACGAAGCCGGGCGAGGTTTTTCCTATGCCAAAGATGCGGTACTTGACATGCGCATGGATCAGAGCTCTGGCCGCACTGCAGCAGAGATCCTGGCTCGATATTCCGAAGAAGAGCTGACACATATTTTCAAGAAATTTGGAGAGGAACGATTCTCTGGCCCAATAGCCAAGAGAATCGTGCAAGACCGGAAATTGGCGCCGATCGAAACTTCCAGCCAGCTGAACAAAATCGTGACTCAAATCGTGCCCTCGGCCCCCGGAAAAACCACGGGACACCCTGCGAAACGTATCTATCAGGCCCTAAGAATCGCCGCCAATGACGAGCTAGGCGCTTTAGAGCGCTCACTGCCGCAAGCTATTGAGGTTCTGGCCCCGATGGGCCGTATCGTCGTTATGTCATACCACTCACTGGAGGATGGGATTGTCAAACAGGCGCTACAGGCCGGCTCGGTCAGCAGCACGCCAATCGACTTGCCGTTTGAACTCCCCGGGACCGGGGCAATTCTCAAAATAATCACCAAGGGCGTCGAACGCGCTGGCGAAATCGAACTATCAGCAAACCCGAGGGCAGCATCGGCGCGCCTTCGGGCCGCAGAAAAACTAGAGGTAAAAGAATGAAGCTATACATGATGTCGAAATCTCAAGCGAATCGACTGAAGCCCAACATGGTAGCGGGGGTCATTTTTCTGATCGGCATCCTTGCCGTGCTCGGGGGGCAGCTGGTGTTGAACATGGCCCTGACCCATGACGCTTACTACCTGCGCGAGCTCAACATTGAAAAACGCAATCTCGCAACCGATGTTCAGATTTTGCAGGAAGAGGTCGACTCACTTGGATCACCACAAAATTTGGCCGATGCCGCAAACCAATTAGGAATGGTGGCCAATCCGGCTTCGGTTTTGCTAGATATTGAGAATGACAAAATTTACGGCAAGCCAATTCCCGCCGACTCCGGACGCAGCTTATTGGCGAGTGCAAATCTGGTTGCAAATTCTGCAATGGTGACGGTCTCGGAGTTTTCCTTGAGCACTGTTGCCGCGAGCGAGGTGGAAGCGGGTGTCAATACCGAAACATCCTTGGGGTCCGAAGTAGTTTTAGCTTCGGGTCTTATCCCAGCATCGCCGACGAGGTAGGAAAAAATGAGCAATCAGGGCAATCTATCTAGGCGCCTTGGCCTTTTTGCTTTTTTGCTGGTTGCGCTAGTTGGCGCCTTAGGTATTCGACTGGTCGATTTTCAAGTGGTCCGTGCCGATGAAATTTCGAAGCAATCCCTTGAGTCGCGTTCTGTGACTCAAACTTTGACCGCGTTGCGCGGTGAAATCAGGGACGCCTCCGGGCAGGTGATGGCGAGAACTGTGTTTCGCTACGACGTGAATGCGGCCCCAAAGAATGTCGGCCCCGTTAAAACTTTTGTGGAGGGTGTAAGGATCGAACGCAGTGTTCAAGATGTTTCACTTGAGCTTGCAACATTGCTCGGGTTATCCCTAGCGGAGCTAGCTTCCAAGCTTGAGGGCAACTCGGAGTATTCGAATCTTGCGAAAAAAGTTGATGCGCAAACCTACAATGCAATCCGCGATCTTGAGATTCCGTGGATTTATTTCGACAAGTTTGCCGACAGGCTTTACCCGGACGGTGCAGTTGCCGGCAATCTAATCGGATTCGTGGGCTCGGATGGCACACCGCTTGCCGGTCTCGAGCGCCAGTACAACAGCTGTTTAGCTGGAATTGATGGTCAAGAGACTTTTGAAAGAAGTCGCGAAGGGGTCCGTATCCCGACATCAAATCAGACCACTCAACCGACCCAGCATGGCGGTACTCTGAATCTCTCGATTGATGCCAACCTGCAATTTTTTGCGCAACAGGTATTAGCGAATGCGGTGAGTAAATTATCAGCGGAGTGGGCAACCGCTATTGTCATCGAGGTGGAGACGGGCAGGATTCTGGCCGCTGCCGAGGCTCCGTCGGTGGACCCTAATGACCCGGGTGCCACCTCGAGCCTGGATCGAGGCTCGAGAATCTTCCAAGCGGCTTTCGAGCCCGGATCGATTATGAAGGCAATAACCAGCGCGATTGTGCTGGACACCGGCAAGGCCAGTGAGCGCGATACAGTCATCGCTCCTGATTATTTGGATTTAGATTTTCCAGGCGGTTGGATTAAAGACAGTTTCTCGCATGAGGATTTCACGCTTACCTTGGCTGGAGTGCTTCGATATTCATCCAACACCGGTATGTCGAAATTTGGAATAAAGGTCGATAGCCAGACCCGCTACGACTACCTGAAGCGCTTTGGTTTTGGTGCAACGACCCCACTTCGATTTGAGGGTGAGAGTTCCGGAATTCTGCACCCAGCTAAGGAGTGGGACAAGATGACCAACTATGCAACTCTTTACGGCCAGGGAATCTCAGTTACCACAATCCAAATGGCCAGTGCCTATCAGGCGATCGCTAACGACGGGGTAAGGCTTTCGCCAGTGCTGGTGGATTCTTGTGTGAAAGAAGACGGAACGCTTTACGCAGCCACTCCTCAACAATCTACTCGCGTGATAAAAAAATCCACCGCGAATCTAAATCTAGAACTCATGGAAAAAGTGGTCGAGTTTGGTGGGGTTGGAAAAAACGCCCAGATTGATGGCTATCGAGTCGCAGGCAAGACCGGAACCGCGCAGATTCAGGATGGACTCGGGGGTTATGGCGAGCGCTATGCCATTTCCTTTTACGGGGTAGCGCCAGTTGAGGACCCGAAGTTCGTGGTTGGAATTAGCATCTTTCGCCCCTTGGGCGAGACAAACTCACTTCAGGCCACTCCGCCCTTTGTTGCTATCATGCAGCAAGCCCTCAAGCAGTATCGAATCCCGCCATCAACCACAAGCTCTCGCGACATCCCCTCGGATAAAACGGGGAAGTAGATGGTTAGCTCACAACAGCTTGCCGATGAGTTTGGGCTTGAACTGGTAGGTGAATCCCGAGAACTAAACCACGTTGCCTTGCACACCGATAAAATCCGGCCCGGCTCGCTATACATTGCAGCCCAGGGCGCAAGAAATCACGGTATTGAGTTTTTGGAAAGCGCCATTCACAAAGGCGCAATCACCGTTCTCACCGATGCAGAGCATGCCCGGGTCTTTGGCCTTCCCTGCTTGATTCACCCCGAGCCACGCAAGGTCGCCGGCGTTATCGCAGCCAGGATCTTTGGGGAGCCCGCGGGTCAGGTGCAACTTTTTGGCATCACCGGCACAAACGGCAAAACCTCGACGGCTTCCTACTTGGCAAGAATCCTTCAGCTTTGCCTGATCCCAACTGGACTTAGCGCATCCACCGGAAGGTTTTTATCTGGCGAGGTGCTACCCAGTTCGCTGACTAGCCCAGAAGTCACAGAGCTTCACGAACTGTTAGCAAAAATGGTTTCTCAGGGTCTCGAAGCCGGGGTTATCGAGGTTTCAGCTCAGGCGCTTGTGCGGAACCGAGTTGATGCCGTGATGTTTCAAGTCGCCGGTTTCACAAATCTAAGCCGAGACCACATGGATGATTTTGAATCTATGGAGAACTACCTTGCTGCCAAATCCACGCTTTTCACCAAATCTTTTGCTGCGCGCGGTGTTGTTTTTGTCGAAGACGACTTCGCTAGAAGGCTCGCCCAAAATGCGAGCATTCCCATCGAAACCGTCGGGAAATCAGGGACTGATTGGATTTATTCAATTTCTCAAGGCGGCGTTTTCAAGATCGAGGGTCCCGGTGGAAAGCTAAACCTAAGCTTTAATCACGGGGAACTGATGGCAAAGAATTTTGCCCTAGCAATCGCAATGGCTATTGCGGGAGGCGTGGGTGTGGAGATGCTCCAAGCTGCCCTTGTTGATTTTGATTTCCAAGTTCCAGGACGCCTGGAAAGAGTAAGCGTGGCTAGTCCAGCGATCTTTATCGATTACGCCCATACCCCCAGCGGGGTTCAAGAGGCGGTCTTAGAGATTAGGAAGCGCTTTTCGCACCTCACTTTGATTTTAGGGGCAAGCGGTAATCGGGATACCGGCAAGCGGCTTGAAATGGGCCGGGCTGCCAGGGAGGTTGACTTTCTGGTCATAACTGACCAGCACCCAAGGGATGAAGACCCGACTCTGATTAGGAGTGCTCTAAAAAAAGGTGCTCTTGAGTTTTTAGAAAAGGGTCAGGTTTTGGAAATTGCCGATCCTGAAAAAGCTCTTGAGGAAGCATTCAGAAGAACCCCGAGAACTGGGGCAATTCTTTGGTGCGGTCCCGGGAACCTTGGATATCGCGAGATTTCGGGCGTCAAGACTCCCTTTGATGCTAGAGCGCTTGCTAGAAAATTGGTGGATCGTGATTGAGCTAACATTCGGGCAAGTTGCCGAAGCTTTAGGTGGAGAGCTGAAATTCTGCGACCCACAGACTCTTGTGTCGGGAGCTGTGGAGACCGATTCTAGAAGCCTCGTGCCGGGGGGAATCTTTTTCGCGAAATTGGGCAAAGAGCTCGATGGCCATGACTATTTAGCAGAGGCGTTTGCCAAACAAGCCGCATTAAGTGTCGTGAGCCGGGAAACAACGAGTCAAATGCCTCAAATCATGGTTGGCGACACAGTGGTCGCGCTTCGCGATCTAGCAGAGTTTGTTTTGCAAAAAGTGCGTAACCTCGGAGAGCTAACTGTGATTGGGATTACCGGCTCAAATGGCAAAACCTCAACTAAGAACATGTTGGCCGCCATTCTTTCGGGCGATGCCCCAACTGTTTATCCCAGAGAATCTTTTAATAACGAGGTCGGGTTGCCACTGACGGTCTTGAAGTTGGCTCTGGATACCAAGTACTTGATTCTTGAGCTTGGGGCCGCTGGGCTAAGCAGCATTCACAAATTGGCAAGTTGGACCAGGCCGGATATTGGGGTTCAGCTAAAAGTTGGAATGGCCCATGTTGGTGAATTTGGCGGGATCGAGACCACCGCAATCATCAAGGCCGAGATGATGCCATTTATATCAAAAATTGCGATATTGAATCAGGATGACCCAATTGTTTCGGGTTATCGAGTTGAAGCTGGAGTTGCCAGCCGAAGTTTCGGCACTTCGGCACTCTCCGATTACCGAATTCTGGATGTTGATATTTCACTGCAGGGAACGATTGTAAAATTTCGCTACCCAGATTCTGAAGAGGTCTTAGTTTCACTCAAGATTCTTGGCGAGCATCAGGCGATGAACATGGCCGCGGCTCTGGCCGTGGCGGATCAGCTGGGAATTGAAAGAACCAGGGCCGTCCTTGAACTCGAAAAATTGGAAATGGCAGAGCGTTGGCGCATGCAACCAATTTGGACCACCTCGGGGGCTCTAATCATCAACGATGCCTATAACGCGTCCCCGGATTCAATGAAGGCTGCTTTGCAAACTCTCGCGGTAATTGGGCGCCAGGGGCATCGCACGATTGCCGTGCTGGGTGAAATGGCAGAGCTCGGCCCGGAATCCAGAGAGTCGCACGATGCAATCGGCCGCTTGGTGGTTCGGTATAACATCGACATGCTTTTTGTGGTGGGCGAAGCCGCCAAGTTGATCCACATGGGGGCAATGTTTGAGGGGAGCTGGGATGGCGAATCTGCTTATTTCGACTCAATCAGCGAAGCATTTGAAGCAATCAGTGGAAAGCTAGCGAAAGGCGATGTGGTGTTGGTCAAATCCAGCAACCTCGCGGGGCTTAGGTTTCTAGGAGATGAATTGGCGGCTATGGCGTGAGAGCACTTCTGAGTGCCGGTGGCATATCTTTATTCATTACCCTGTTTGCCACTCCGGGGTTTATCTGGGCCTTTAGAAAACTTGAGTGGGGCCAGTTCATAAGGGATGATGGGCCAAAGACCCATCACACCAAGCGCGGCACCCCAACAATGGGCGGTATTGTCATTCTTTTGGCGGCTACCGTTGCATACTTTTCGGCCAAGTGGCTCAATGGGGAGACCCCCACCGCTACCGCCCTGCTGGTGATTTTCATGATGCTGGGTCTTGGCTTGGTGGGTTTTATCGATGATTACCTAAAAGTTCGAAATCAACGGAGCCTAGGCCTGAGTGGCTGGGCCAAGATTGCTGGCCAGGGAGTCGTAGCAATTATCTTTGCCGTCTTAGCCCTGCAGTTCCCAGACGAGGATGGTCTAACTCCGGCTTCGACTAATATTTCGCTTTTTCGAGATTTGCCGATTGACTTATTTTTCTGGGGCAGCATCTTGGGCATGGGGTTATTCATACTCTGGGTCTATCTTTTGGTGGCATCAGCATCCAATGGCGTGAACATCGCTGATGGTCTCGATGGACTGGCTTCTGGGTCAGCTGTCTTGGCAATCGGTGCCTACGTGGTTATCGGTTTCTGGCAGTTCAATCAGAGCTGCGCGACAGTGGTAGAGAACATCGAATCCTGTTACCAGGTTCGAGATCCTTTGGATATCGCTGTGATCGCCGCCGCGATTGGGGGAGCCTGCCTAGGTTTTTTGTGGTGGAATACCTCACCGGCGCAATTGTTCATGGGGGACACTGGGTCACTTGGCCTGGGCGGCGCACTAGCTGCTCTGGCGATTTTGTCGCGGACCGAGCTCCTGCTGATTCTGATTGGCGGAATCTTTGTGATTGTTACCGGCTCGGTAGTGATTCAGCGAGTGTTCTTTAAAATAACCAAATGGCGAACTGGGACCGGCAAAAGAGTGTTCCTAATGTCTCCGCTTCACCACCACTTTGAGCTCAAGGGCTGGGCAGAAATCACAGTGGTGGTTCGGTTCTGGATTATCGCAGCCCTGAGCGTGGTTTCTGGTGTCGGCTTGTTTTACATTGAATGGATTTATAACTGATGATCACTCAAACAAGCTGGCACGATGACTGGAGTGGGCTCAGGGTGGCGGTTCTGGGTCTTGGTAAATCCGGCTTCTCAGTGGCCGACACTCTCAAGGAGCTTGGGTGCAAGGTCACGGTTTACGCAAAATCCACGACTTTTGAATATCGCGAACTAATGAGAGTCATAGAAGCAAAGTTGGTTTTATCTGATGATTCGACCGGCCTAGATGAGAAGGCCCTAGAGGTTGATTTTGTTGTTGTGTCCCCCGGGTTTATGCCAGATCACCCAATGGTCATGGCTTTCAAAAAAGCGAATGTTCCAATTTATACGGATGTAGATCTAGCTTGGCGGCTGCGCGACAAGACCGAGCGGGTGGCCAAATGGATCACAATTACCGGAACTAATGGCAAGACCAGCACCACCGAATTAACCGCAATGATGCTGCATAAAGCCGGCTATCAGGTGGCACCGTGTGGAAATATTGGAACCCCAATTCTTGACGCGATCCGAGACCCGGAGGGCTTTGACTATTTTGTTGTTGAGCTTTCTAGTTTTCAGTTGCACTACCTGCATCAAATAAATGCCGAAGCCAGCGCCTTTTTGAACCTCGCGGAGGATCATCTGGATTGGCACGGTGGAATCGAGCAGTACTTTTTAGATAAATCAAAAATATTTGCCGGCACCAAAACCGCGATTATTTATAATTCAAGCGACTCAAAGACGCTCGAGGCCGCGGAGAACGCAGTGGTTATCGAGGGTTGCCGGGCCATATCTTTCTCGGTGGGAATCCCGAGCTTGTCTAGCGTAGGTTTTGTGGAAGAGTTTTTAGTGGACCGAGCCTTCATAGATGATCGAGACAAGACGGCCCTAGAACTGGCAACCATCGAGGATGTCGCGGAAATTGGCGTAGTTTCCCCGCACCTATTGGCTAACGTCGCAGCAGCTAGCGCATTGGCCCGCGCGGTGGGTTGCGATGCGGCAGCTGTTCTAGAGGGGATTCGGAGCTTCAGACTCGCACCGCATCGAATTCAGAGAGTAGCCGAGCATGGGGGCGTTTTATATTTTGACGACTCAAAGGCCACCAATGCTCACGCCGCCGCCGCCTCGCTGGGCTCATTCGAGAACGTGGTTTGGATAGTCGGTGGCCTTCTGAAGGGCATCGACCTGAAGCCCTTATTAATGAAATTCGGACCAAAGATTCGAGGTGCTGTAATCATCGGGGCGGATACTCAGCTTCTGGAGGCTCTTTTTGAGAAACACCTTCCGCTGACACCGGTGCGCGTCGTTAGCGGGATTGATGTGATGCAGGATGCCGTGCTTTTTGCTAGTCAGCTCGCTTCTCCGGGGGACGTGGTACTTCTAGCTCCAGCGGCAGCGAGCATGGACCAGTTCAAGGACTATGTGGAGCGGGGCCAGAGTTACCAGGCTGCAGTGAGCAATCTGGCGGCCGAAAAATGAGTCGGATAACTTTCGCAAAGGTCGCTAGGCCTCGGTTCAAGGCGCAGTCCCCGCAATTCTTTTTGTTGTTGAGCCTCACCGCGATTACAGTTTTTATTGGTCTCGCGATGGTTGCCAGTGCCTCTTCGGTGGACGCCTTCAAAGAAACTAATAATGCGGCCTCCACCTTTTTCAGCCAGGGAAGGTTCGCCCTCATTGGCTTGGTGGGTCTGATAGTGGCCTCCAACCTGCCGATGAATTTTTATCGAAGGATTGGTCTTCCATTTCTTCTTGCCATGACTGGCTTACAACTTGCCACGGTGCTTTTTGGCAAGGAAATTAATGGCAACAGAAATTGGATTGACCTTGGTTTTGCCACTCTTCAGCCCTCGGAGTTTCTCAAATTGGCGCTGATTATTGGGTTTGCACATCAACTTGCTCAGCTGAGTGATGACCCAGAATCCAATAATCGAATTTGGCTGAGAATCTTCGGATACTCAGGTGTTGCCCTTGGCCTAGTGGTGGTTGTCGGTAGGGACCTGGGAACCGGTGTTGTAATGGCGGTGATGCTCATGGGGCTTTGGCTATTTGCTGGAATGCGCTGGTCGCGTTGGCTTGCAATAGCTGGAGTTGGAGGCTTATTAGCCACGGTATTAGTGATGAGCTCGGCTTCGAGAAGAATCAGGTTTGAGGCCTGGCTGAATCCCGATGCCGCGGATCCCATGGGGGTCATGTGGCAGTATCAGCACGGCACCTGGGCGCTGGCTGCCGGGGGGCTTTTCGGAACTGGCATTGGCCGCTCAAAGCTTAAGTGGAGCTGGATCCCCGAGGTTGAGAACGACTTTATTTTTGCCGTGATTGGGGAAGAGCTTGGTCTCATCGGTGCCATGCTAATTATCTGCCTCTTTTTGGCCCTGGGGCTGACCATGTTTGCTATTGCAAGGCACCAAACGAGTGCTTTCAACCGGAATCTAGTCGTCGGCGTGATGCTCTGGGTTGTTATGCAAGCTTTTATTAACATTGCGGTTGTGCTCGGTTTATTGCCTGTTTTAGGCGTCCCGCTTCCACTTATTTCGGCTGGAGGGTCTTCGATGATCGCAACTCTGAGTGCAATCGGATTGGTTTTAGCTGTGGAACGCGACCGGACTGCTCATCTGGGGCGTCGTTCGGTATGACCAGATTTTTATTGGCCGGTGGCGGGACTGCCGGCCACGTGAACCCCATGCTGGCACTGGCTGAAAACCTCAGGGAGCAGGGGCATCAGGTGATTGCTCTGGGAACCAAGCAGGGCCTGGAAGCGCGGCTCGTTCCGGAAAGGGGGTTTGAGCTTTTTTACATATCGCGACTTCCTTTTCCCAGAAGATTCAGCGTCCAAGCCTTGGCGTTCCCATGGAGATTCCTCGGGGCAGTTTTAGCGGTCAATAAGATACTCAAAACTCAGAAAATCGATGCTGTTGTTGGGTTTGGTGGTTACGCCTCAGCGCCAGCGTACGTGTCAGCTTTTTTGAAGCGAAAACTGCTGATTATTCACGAGGCTAACGCGATCGCGGGTTTTGCCAATCGTCTCGGCGCTAAGTTTACAAAGCATGTGGCGGTGGCCTTCGAGAACTCTAATTTGAAAAATGCCAAGTTGACCGGGATGCCGATTAGGCAAGAAATTATTGACTCTGTGCATTCTTACGATAAGGGTCAAGCCAGAATCGAGCTCGGCCTTGATCCGATGATGCCAACTCTTTTGGTAACCGGCGGTTCACTGGGAGCAAAGAGCATAAATGAGACTATCGCCCACAGCCTCGAGCGCTTGATTGCCGCCGGAATTCAGGTGTTGCACATAGTCGGAGAGCGAGCCAACCTCGGTGAATACAGCGAGGTCGGTTACACCAGAATGGCATACTGCTCAAGAATGGACGCGGCGATAGCGGCGGCGGATTTTGCAGTTTCGCGGGCGGGCGCATCCACCGTTTCTGAGTTTTCGGCCGCTGGGTTGCCAGCGGTTTATATTCCGTACCCGGTTGGCAACGGCGAGCAACGACTGAATGCCCAGACCGTTGTGGGTGCTGGTGGGGGTCTGCTCTGCCTTGATAATGACTTCACACCCGAATTTGTGCTAAACGAGCTAATCCCGCTAATTTCCCACGCGAAGACCCTAAACAAGATGCAGGCCGCGGCCATGTCGGTTGGAATTTCTGACGCCACGCAAAGACTCAGCGTCTTAGTGCTCGAGGCAGTGGATACTTATAGCCGTGATTAAGCCAGATTATTCAAAGCCCATACCAGCCGAATTGGGCAACCTGCACTTTATCGGCATCGGCGGTTCCGGTATGTCGGGGATAGCTCGACTGTGTTTGGGCATGGGTTATCAAGTTTCCGGTTCGGATCTCAGAGACACGGAAAACGTAGCCACGCTTAGAGAGCTCGGCGCACAGATTTTTATCGGCCACGACGCTGCTAATTTGCAAGCCGCCGACACGGTTGTAGTCACCAGCGCACTGTGGCCAACAAACCCAGAATTGGTCTTAGCTCAGGAGCGCGGCCTCACTGTTCTTCATCGCTCGGCACTTCTAGCTCATCTCGCTTCAAGAGGCAGGTTGATAGCTGTGGCCGGGGCTCACGGCAAGACCACATCGACCGGCATGGTGGTGACCGGGCTGATAAATCTTGGTCAGGACCCCAGCTTTGTTAATGGTGGAGTGATAGCGAGTTATGGAGCCTCAGCTCGCTTTGGCAAGGGGGAGCACTTTGTAATAGAGGCCGATGAGTCGGATAGCTCTTTTTTGCACTACGACACCAAGGTGGCCTTGATCACAAATATTGACCCCGATCATTTAGATCACTTCGGTTCCCTGGAGGCATTTGAGGCTGAATTCGCCAAATTTGCTGATGCCGCTAGCGAAATGGTGGTGATTTCTTCGGATGATCCCGGTGCAAAGCGGGTTGCGAAATTACTTAAGCACCAAAAGGTGCTCAGCTACGGTGAGGCAAAAAATGCCGACATCCGACTCGGCAAAATTGACTCTACTGGGCCTTTGGTTAGTTTTGTTATTGAGTATCTTGGCGAGTCCCAATCAGTCTCTCTCGAGATACCAGGTCACCATAACGCCCTGAATGCTGCGGGTGCGATAGCGGTTTTGGTTGGCCTCGGGTTTGAATTTCGAGCCAGCGTCGAGGCAGTTAGCAAGTTCTCCGGCACTCAAAGGCGCTTTGAGTTGCATGCCACCCGTCGTGAAGTATCCGTCTACGACGACTTCGCTCATCATCCGACAGAGGTTAGGGCCGCCCTCTTAGCGGCGCGAGCTTCGGTGGGGAAGGGGCGTCTGATTACGGTTTTTCAGCCCCACCTTTACAGTCGAACAAGAATATTTGCTCAGGAATTCGCCGATGCCTTGGCGCTATCGGATGAGGTTGTGCTGCTTGACATTTACGCAGCCCGCGAGGATCCAGAACCCGGTGTCACTGGGGAATTGATTGCAAATAAATTCTCGCGGCCAATAAATATGCACTACGTTCCCAGCTGGGACGGCGTGGCCTCAGTGGCAGCCAAAATTGCCGAACCGGGGGATTTTATTATCACAATGGGGTGTGGAGACATCTACCGCATGGTTCCCGAGCTGATTGAGGCTTTGGAGAAGTAGTTTGAAAAAACCTGAACGGGAATTGATTCGGCAAGAGCGCAAGAGATCTCTAAAACCGAAAAAAGCTAAATCTGGGACCGGATCAATCGGTGCCTTTGGGATTTTGGGACGTTCCCTTTTGATCGGTGGCCCATTAGCCCTGGTGGCTCTCGTGCTGGCAACTTTTGTCACCCCACTTTTAGCAATTGAAAACATTTCAGTTTCGGGCACCGAACGCATCTCGGGGGCGACAATCGAAAAGAGCCTGCAGGGTCTGATTTCAAGACCCCTGACTACGATCAGCGAGAGTGAGATTACCGAGCTACTAGCAGACTTTGCGCTAATCGAGACGTTCGCAATTCAGGCAGTGCCGCCGCACACTCTTGAGGTAAAAATTAGAGAACGGCAACCCATCGTAGTGATTGCTAAAGCTGGCAAGAATTTTCTTTACGACCCGGCGGGAGTGAGAATCGCCCAGATGACTAAAGAGGATAAGTATCCATTTCTATCGATTGGAACAAACGACCTAGCTAGTCCTGAATTCAAAACCGCGGTCAAGGTTCTTCTCTCACTTCCTCTAAAAAACTACGAGCGAGTTTTTTCAATCGAGGTTTCAAGCTCTCTGACCACGATTCTGACTCTCCGGACTTCCAACATCAAGGTGATCTGGGGTGGAGTGAATGATCCCCTGCTAAAGGCTGAGGTGTTGGACTCCTTGATTGCCACCAAGCTAAAAAAAGGTGTTCAGATAGACGTAACCAGTCCAAACTCTCCGGTAGTGACATATCCCCGTTAGTGGATGAATTTTAGTTTGCGACACGCCCGAGAATCTGGGACGCCAAGGCCCGGGTAACGCATACCTTTTGGGCGCAAATCGAAAACTTTTTGAAAAGCTAAGCCTCAGCCTTAGCTTGAGAGTTTTTTACAGGAGGCAAAGTGTCACAATTACCTAACTACCAGGCAGTTATAAAGGTTGTGGGAGTCGGCGGCGGCGGTGTGAATGCGCTGAACCGCATGATTCAGTCTGGCTTACGCGGAGTCGAGTTTGTGGCAATCAACACCGACGCCCAGGCCCTACTGATGTGTGACGCAGATGTGAAGCTAGATATCGGCCGCGACATAACCCGTGGTCTCGGTGCTGGAGCGGATCCAGAGGTAGGTCGTCGAGCAACTGAGGAGCACGAGTCTGAGATCGAAGCAGCCCTCAAGGGAGCCGACATGGTTTTTGTGACCGCTGGAGAGGGCGGCGGCACTGGAACCGGCGGCGCTCCCGTTGTCGCTAGAATCGCGAAACGATTAGGCGCATTGACAGTTGGTGTGGTCACCAGGCCATTTAATTTCGAGGGCAAGCGTCGCGCCGTGCAGGCCGATGAGGGCATCAGAGCGCTTCGCGAAGAGGTTGACACCCTCATTGTTGTTCCGAACCAGCGCTTGCTGGAGATGACTAATAAAAAGATTTCCGCTCTCGAGGCTTTTATTACTGCTGATGATGTCCTTCGTGCGGGAGTTCAGGGCATCAGTGACTTGATCGTGGTTCCAGGACTAATCAACCTTGACTTCAACGATGTGAAGTCAGTGATGCAGGGAGCGGGAAGTGCTCTGATGGGGATTGGCACGGCAAAGGGTGAGGACCGAGCTGTTCGCGCGGCAGAAATTGCTGTTTCTTCGCCACTGCTGGAGGCGACCATCGAAGGAGCCCACGGCGTTCTTCTATTAATTCAAGGCGCATCCGATTTAGGTTTGCACGAAATTGATGACGCCGCGCGCTTGGTCCAAGAGGCAGTGCACCCGGAGGCAAACATTATCTTTGGAGCGACTATTGAAGATACTCTCGGCGACGAAGTTAGGGTCACGGTTATTGCCGCAGGCTTTGATGGCGGCGAACCAATTCGCCGCAAATTTGAATCTCAAGCTTTCGCCTCCTCGGCTCTGAGCTCCTCGGCTGCCACCGCGCAGGTGGCTAGCGAGTGGGCCTCGGTAGAGCCTTTGGAGTCCGAGGGCATCCCGGGGTCTGTGCAAGAGTTTGAAACTGAAGCCGAGATTGTTTCGCCAGAAGGGGATCGCGAAAAAGTCTCCACCAAGGGGAGCTTCGGCGATGACTTGGATTTGCCTGAATTCTTCCGTTGAGTTCAGTTTCCGAGCGCTACGAGCAGATTGAGCAAAGAATTCAATCGGCTTGTGGTCTAGCCGGCCGATCCAGGAGCGAAGTCGAACTCATTGTGGTGACTAAAAATCATCCCGTGGATCTTGCGGTGGAGCTTTTTGATCTGGGTCATCGAAACTTCGGTGAGAATAAAGATCAAGAGGTCAGCCAGAAAGCCCAGGAATTTGCGCTTCTCAAGCCTCAAGCCGTGGTGACTTGGAGCTTCATAGGCCAGCTTCAAAGCAATAAGGCTAAGTCCGTGATTCGATATGCCAGTTCGCTGCACTCCTTGGATCGAAGTTCTCTTTTGAAAGAGCTCAATAAACAGCTCGAAATAGCGGATTCTGAGTTGAGGGTATTCATTGAGCTAAATCTCACAGGAGATTCCAATCGTGGCGGAATTCAGCCAGACAACCTGGTGGAATTCGCCCATTTGGTTTTGGACTCGCCACGACTTAAATTGCAGGGCGTAATGGCGGTGGCGGGCCTAAATGTAGACCCGAGGCAGGATTTTGAGATAGCGAGAACCGCGGCTGAAACTCTATTGACAATGGAGCCCGATGCAAAGTACTTATCGATGGGAATGAGCGAGGATTTTGAAGTCGCCATAGATTTTGGGGCGACACACCTCAGAGTTGGATCGGCAATAACGGGACCTAGGCCGCAGAGCGCCTAGTCTTTATACGAACTTGAAGGAGTAAACATGGGCGCGATGAATTCGATTTTGACTTTTTTCGGCTTTGGATCTAGCGAAGCTGTCAAGCCTGAAACTGCTTCCTCCAATAAACCTAAATCCATGGCACCAAGGCCGAGACGCTCGGGTGAGATGTCGGAAATTATGACGCTTGACCCGCAGTCTTACGCTGACGCGAAGGAAGTGGCCGCTAGTTTTCGAATGAACATTCCAGTTATCGTCAATATTGCCGCCATGAGCGAGCCTGATGCCAAGAGGATGCTGGACTTTATGATTGGCCTCAAAGAGGGCTTAGAGGGCCACCTAAGGCGTGTAACGCCAAAGGTTTACCTGCTCAGCCCCTCTCACGTAGCGGTTACGGACAATGAAGCGTCTGAAGCGGATGTTTCTCAGGAGATGCTCTAGGTCAATGACAATAATCGGGACAGCCCTGTATTGGGTTTTGCAGTTTTATATTTACGCGATGTTTGCGAGATTTATTGTGGATTTAGTCGTAAGCGTGAAACCGGACTGGCGACCGCCGGCAGCGGTTATGCCAATTATTGATTTCGCTTACTCGATAACCGATCCACCCATCAAATTTGTTAGGCGCTTCGTGCCGCCTTTGCGTTTGGGGCCAATAGCGTTGGATTTGGCTTGGACAATCGTTCTTCTTGCCGCAGTGATTCTGCAGGGCTTTGCCAGAGGTATCTAAAAAGCCCTAACATAGGCGATGAACTTATAGTGCTGGATGAGGAAGGTGCGAGATGGCCCTGACGCCTGAAGACGTAGTAAACAAGAGATTTACCATTGTCAAATTCCGCGAGGGATACGACCAGGATGAGGTAGACGACTTCTTGGATGAAATCACCAAGGAGCTTCGTCAGATGGCGTTGGAGAATGAGTCTCTAAGAGGAAAGCTAGCGGCTTCTGAAGCCTTGGAATCCGAGCCTGTCCCGAGTATGCCAGACTTCCCGGTCGCACCAATTTTGGCGGCCGCGGTCCCATCTGCTGCGGACGCCAGCAACTCCCACAGCCTTCTGGAGCTTGCTCGAAGACTCCATGAGGAGCATGTGCGCGAGGGTCTTACCAAGCGGGATCAGCTCATCCGAGATGGGCAGGAGAATGCGGCCCGCTGGGTTCGCGATGCCGAATCTCAAGCCAGAGCTGTCATCGGACAACTCGAATTGGATCGAAGGGCAATCGAGAGCACAATCGATGATCTTCGTGATTTCGAGCAGGACTATCGGTTTAGACTTCGCGACTACATTGAAACCCAGCTTGCTTCTTTGGTTCGAGAAGAACTCATTGATCAGGACCCGAGTCAGGCGGTAGCGCTGGTTCAAGAAGAGATTGACTTGGCTGCCCGCGCCGCCACGGAAAACGACAGCGACTTAGATAATACTTATTCCGGGAACGAACAGAACGAGCTCGGTGAGCGCAGTTAGCAATCGCCGTAACCTGTTTTTTGCAACAGCTTTTTTAGTAATACTGCTAGACCAAATCACCAAAGAGCTGGCTATCTTTTTTCTCACGCCTGGCACTTCGGTTCCCTTTATCGGCGAAATAATTCGATTTAGGTTGGTCTACAACGATTCCGCAGCTTTTTCGCTGAGCTTTGGGGCAACTTGGATACTGGCAATCATTTCGATTCTGGCGGTTCTTGGGTTGCTCTGGTATGGACCGAAGGTGAAGACGACGCTGTGGGGTCTGATAGCTGGATTTGTAACTGGCGGGGCGGCCGGTAATGGAATTGACAGAGTGCTTCGCGAGCCGCAGCTTTTCAGTGGTCACGTGGTCGACTTCATTCAAGTGCCGCTTAATTTTCCAATCTTCAATTTGGCTGATTCATTTTTGGTAATCGGAGTGGCATTGATGATTTATCGGACTTTGCGTGGGGATCAGATCGGCGGGGGAGTTGGTAAGTAAGTACCTTCCGGTTCCGGATTCTCTGATTGGCGAGCGGGCAGACCTGGGCCTCAGCAAAATGCTCGGATTGAGCCGTTCTCAGTCAGCCGAATTGCTTGGTGCTGGAGCTGTTAGTGCCGCTGGCAAGCTAATTGGCAAGTCTGATCGCCTCACTGTTGAGATGTTAATCGAGGTGGTATTGAATGAGAAACCGGTTGGCCTCGAGATCACCTCGGATGCGGTGGTGGATTTCAAAATTATTTTCCAAGACGATCACATCGTGGTGGTGGACAAGCCAGCGGGTGTTGTCGCTCACCCTTCTGCGGGATTTGATGGACCGAGTGTTCCGGGCGCGCTTTTGAACTTAGGGGTAACCCTCACCACATCGGGGGCTCCGGAGCGCCAGGGAATTGTTCAGCGGCTGGATGTGGGCACTAGCGGTCTAATGGTCTTGGCAAAATCCGAGCGATCATACTCGGTGCTGAAGCAGGCTTTTCGCGATCGAACTGTGAAAAAGACTTACCATGCGCTTGTTCAGGGGAGTCCCGAACCAAGTTCCGGGACAATCGATACTCCGATTGCACGCAGCCAAAAACACGATTATAAATTCACAATTTCTCCAGATGGCAAGCCCGCTGTTACCCACTACAGCACAATTGAATTACTTCCGGCCGCAAGCTTAATGAAGGTCGGATTAGAAACTGGGAGAACCCATCAAATCAGGGTGCATTTTTCGCAATTCAGACACCCGCTTGTGGGTGACCCGCTTTACGGGTGTGATCCAAAACTTGCGAGCGCCCTGTCTCTGGAGCGTCAGTGGCTGCACGCCATGAAGCTGGGATTTGCCCATCCTAAATCTGGCAAATGGGTCGAATTTGAGAGCGAATACCCATCCGATTTAAAACTCGCCCTCGATCGACTGCGTGATTCAAGCTTTCGGTTTTAGGCTTTAGCTTTGAAGGCAAAGAGGTTTCGGTGAGCAAGGATAATTTTGTGCACTTGCACAACCACACCGAGTACTCAATGCTTGACGGTGCGGCCCGCATCAAGCAGCTTGTGGGCAAGGCCGCTGAGCTGAAGATGCCGGCAATCGCCATGACCGATCACGGCAATACCCATGGAGCTTACGAGTTTTGGAAACAATCCAAGGCGGTAGGTATCAAGCCGATCATTGGTATTGAGGCATATTTAGCCCCGGAATCTAGGTTATTGAAATCAAAGGTGCGCTGGGGAGATGGCGGGGACGATGATGTCTCTGGCGGCGGGGCCTACAGTCACATGACCATGTGGGCTACTGATAACAACTCGATGCAAAATCTCTTTAGATTGTCTTCGGAATCCTATCTTTCGGGTTATTACTTTAAGCCGCGCATGGATAGGGAGTTGCTCCATAAATATGGCAAGGGCCTGATTGCGACCTCGGGGTGCCCAGGTGGCGAGGTTCAGACCAGGTTGAGAATGGGTCAATACGATAAGGCGGTTGAGACGGCCGCGGAATTTAGGGATATTTTTGGGGAGGGCAACTTCTTTGTCGAATTGATGGATCACTCCCTAGATGTCGAAAAACGAGTGCGCGAAGATCTGTTGCGTTTGGCCAAAGACCTGAATCTTCCCCTAGTTGCCACCAATGACCTGCACTACACCGAGCAGGCCGATTCTCAGGCACACGACGCTTTGCTGTGCGTTCAGGTTGGGTCAAATCTTTTAGACCCAAATAGATTCAAGTTTGAATCTCAGGAGTATTACCTGAAGTCTGCTGCGCAAATGCGCGAGATTTTCAGGGATGTTCCCGAGGCTTGCGACAACACGCTTTTGATTGCCGAGCGTTGCGAGGTCGATTTCATCAAACGAGACCTAATGCCGCGCTTTCCAGTTCCTGAAGGTCAAACAGAGTCCGGTTGGTTTCAGGAGGAGGTTTGGCGTGGGATGGAACGCAGGTTCCCACAAGGTTTTAGCGAAAAACATAAAGATCAGGCTGCCTACGAGATTGAAGTGATCATCAAGATGGGTTTCCCGGGTTATTTTTTGGTGGTGTCAGATTTTATCGCCTGGGCAAGGAATCAGGGTATTCGGGTTGGTCCGGGGCGGGGCTCCGCGGCTGGGTCACTGGTTTCTTATGCGATGGGGATTACGGAGTTGGACCCATTGCTTCACGACCTGATTTTCGAGCGGTTTCTTAATCCCGAGCGACTCTCCATGCCCGACATCGATGTGGACTTTGATGATCGTCGAAGGCCAGAGGTCATCAAGTACGTAACCGAAAAATATGGCAGCGATCGAGTTGCGCAAATTGTCACGTTCGGCACCATCAAAGCAAAGCAGGCCCTGAAGGATTCATCACGGGTTTTAGCGATGCCATACGCAGTGGGGGAGCGACTCACCAAGGCTATGCCGGCGATGGTGATGGGCCGAGATGTCTCGCTTCAAGACCTGATCAATAAGGACTCTGAGCGTTACTCCGAGGCCCAGGAATTTCGCGAGATCATCGAAACCGATCCGGACTCCATGAAGGTGTTTGAATTGGCCCAGGGTCTAGAGTCCCTTAAGCGGCAGTGGGGCGTTCACGCTGCCGGCGTGATTATGTCGGCAGAGCCGCTAATGGACGTGATTCCGATTATGAAGCGTGAGGAAGACGGCGCCATCATCACTCAGTTTGATCAGCCGCCCTGCGAAGAGCTGGGTCTTCTAAAGATGGACTTTTTGGGGCTCCGAAACCTGACTGTGATTGATGACGCCCTGGAGAACATTCGCTCAAACCGCAAACAAGAAGTGGTTTTGGAGACACTAGATCTAAATTCTGATATTCCGACTTTCGAACTTATGTCAAGGGGTGACACTCTAGGAGTTTTCCAGCTTGACGGCGATTCAATGCGGCAGCTTTTGCGATTACTGAAGCCGACAGAATTTGAACACATCTCCGCAGTGATTGCCCTATATCGACCCGGTCCAATGGGCATGAATTCGCACATTAATTACGCCCAACGAAAAAATGGAGTCCAGGAATCGCAGGGCATCCACCCCGAGCTCACCGAGCCACTGAGGGACATCCTGGGGCCGACTTATGGTCTAATCGTCTACCAAGAGCAGGTTATGGCTGCGGCTCAAAAAGTGGCTGGCTACACCTTGGGCCAGGCAGATCTGTTGCGCCGAGCCATGGGTAAGAAAAAGCCGGAAGAGCTAGCCAAGCAGTTTGAAGCTTTCAGCGACGGAATGGTTGCTGGAGGGTTTTCAAAGCCTGCAATCACTGCACTCTGGGACACCCTGCTGCCTTTTGCTGACTACGCCTTCAATAAAGCGCATTCGGCTGGCTACGGTGTTCTTTCTTATTGGACCGGCTATCTCAAGGCGAACTTCCCTGCGGAGTTCATGGCGGCACTTCTAACCTCGGTGGGAGATTCTAAGGACAAGCTAGCGATCTACCTAAATGAGTGTCGCAAGATGGGCATCAAGGTGGTTCCGCCTGATGTAAACCAGTCCATCGGGGTCTTTGCCGCCGTGGGTGAAGATATCAGATTCGGCTTGGGTGCTATTCGCAACGTTGGTAAAAACGTGGTTGACGCAATCGTTCAGGCGAGAAAAGCAGGTCCCTTTTTATCGTTTCACGATTTCCTTTCGCGATCATCGCAGCAGGCCACCACGAAGAGGGTTGTTGAGTCGCTCATCAAGGCCGGGGCCTTCGACTCTCTCGGGCACACCAGAAGATCTTTGATCGCAATTCACGAGGAGGCAATTGATTCGGCCAGCGTCACTCGTAAGCAAGCGGCTTCCGGGCAAGTTGATCTATTCGGAGAACTGGAGGGTGAAGACCCAATGGTGGTCCAGGTCCCCAGTCTGCCGGAGTGGACCAAGCGCGATCTACTTTCTCACGAACGCGAGATGCTCGGCCTTTATGTTTCTGACCACCCGCTGGCTGGCCAAGAAGCACTTCTTCTGAGGCACTCAGACATGGGGGCAATCGCGCTCAAGGAAAGTGACATCCAAGACGGCGAGACGGTCACCCTGGCGGGCCTAATAACACAGGTGCAGCACCGGATTGCAAGATCCTCGGGCAACCCTTGGGGTCAGGTAACGCTTGAGGATTTCTCGGGGGAAATCAGTTTGATGTTTATGGGTAAGACCTACATCGAGCATCGTGAAAAGTTAGTTCCAGATCAGACTGTTTCGGTGCGTGGAAGAGTTTCAAGGCGTGATGAAGAAATCATGGTTCAGGCCTATTCGATCGACCTACTTGATGCGGGTAGAGAGCAGGGCGGTGTTATTAAGCTCACCATCTTGGAGGCAATGGCCACCAAGAGCCGCTTGGAGAAACTCTCCGAAATTTTGGCTAGATATCCTGGTCCTGTGGAGGTGCAAGTGAAGCTAGTGGGATCGGGAACAAAGCACTTCTTGCTTCCTCAACGGGTGGGTGTTGATCACACCCTATTTGGAGAACTTAAGGCGCTTTTAGGTCAGGAGGCAGTGGATTAGTAGTTATCTGCTAGTCGCTCACCAATTGCTGCGTATCCGCGCTGAAAGTAGATAAGTGGGGATTTATTTCTTTGATAATCCTCGGCAGTTATTGCGTCAACCACCACAACAGCGTTGCTCTCAACTTCGAATCGCTCCCTCACCTTGCCCACCAAAACAGCACTCACGCCATTGAGTAGCGGTGTATTTCCGGGTCCTGTTTGATAATCGAGATCGACAAACCGATCCTTTGAGAGCCCTGCAAATCTTTGAGCCAATTGAATCGAGTCGTCACTAAGAGCGTGAATTGCGACCCACTTGCCAATTCTCAAGTGCGGGTAGCTCGATGAGCCCTGGGATATGTTGAAAGACGCCAATGGCGGCCTAGATCCAAGCGATGTGACCGAGGATGCCGTGAAACCAATTGGCTCACCATCGCTATTGGTTGATGTGATTATGGCTACGCCGGAAGCATGCATTCTGAATACGGCCTTGAGTGCTTCTGAGCCCTCAAGGGGCAATGTGGGGTCTAAATTTGTCATGTCAAGATAAGGTTAGGGCATTAGCTGAGACATTTTGAGAGGGTTTCTAGTGCGCAGGGTAGTTATCAGCCAACAAATTACTCAAGAGCTGGTCCGCGAACTAATTCCCAGGGCTGCAATAAATATTGCCGAAGCCACCGATGCCACTTCCACAATCATTACCGAGGTCAGAGACTCCGGGATTGAGGCTCTAAAAAAGCACAGCGCCAAATTCGACGGTGTCATCCCAGTAAATTTCAGGGTGCCCAAAGCCTCGCTAGAAAAAGCTCTGAGGGAGCTTGACTCTGAGCTAAGAATTTCAATTGAAACTGCGATTGAGCGAGTAAAAAAAGTCAGCGAAGCGGGATTGCCTCAAGAGTTTTCTGTCGAATTAGCCCACGGTGCTTTTGTTCACCAGCGATACCACCCAGTTGACTCTGTGGGGCTTTATGTTCCTGGTGGAAAGGCCGTTTACCCTTCAAGTGTTGTCATGAACGCGGTAGCTGCGATGGTCGCAAAAGTTCCGAGAATCGCGATAGCAACGCCGGCTCAGAAGGAATTTGGCGGATTGCCTCATCCGAGTATTTTGGCAACGGCAGAGCTTCTTGGCATTTCAGAGGTTTACGCAATTGGGGGAGCAAGTGCGGTTGCAGCTTTTGCATACGGGGTGAAAGAAATTGGTCTAGAGCCGGTCCGCATGGTCACAGGCCCGGGGAACATTTTTGTTGCTACGGCAAAAAGGCTACTTCGCTCCGAAATAGGAATCGACTCCGAAGCGGGGCCATCTGAGATCTTGATAATCGCCGATGGTGCCGCCGATGCCAGAATGATCGCTGCAGATTTGATTTCGCAAGCGGAACACGACGAGAACGCGGCGGCAGTTTTGGTGACGGATTCTGAGCAGTTGATTGGCCGTGTTGAAAGTCAGATCGACTTGCTGTCAAAAAATACGGCTAATAAAGAGCGCATTAGTATCGCCCTAAATGGACAACAGTCGGCCCTAGTTTTGGTGAAAAATATCGAAGCAGCGATCGAGGTGTCAAATTTCTATGCCACCGAACATCTTGAAATCATGACTAGCGACCCACGCGAAGTGCTAGCGAGGATTTCAAATGCCGGAGCAATTTTCTTGGGTTCATATTCTCCTGTCAGCTTGGGGGATTACCTGGCTGGATCAAACCACGTTCTACCCACTGGAGAGCAGGCCAAATATGGCCCAGGCCTCGGGGTTCACAGTTTCTTGCGTCCTCAGCAAATCATTGAATACTCCGAGTCTGCACTGAAGCAAGTGGCGGATCAGATATCCGTTTTTGCTAATAATGAAGGATTGCCGGCCCACGCGGAAGCGGTCCAGCTTCGTTTCGAGAAAGATAACTGATGCACTGTCCATTTTGCAGAAATTCAGACTCTAGGGTGATTGACTCCCGGACCTCAGACGACGGCTCCTCAATTCGACGTCGCAGGCAATGCCCCGAGTGCCAAAAGCGTTTTACAACCATCGAAACTGCAAGTCTCATGGTCACCAAAAGAAGTGGAGTCACCGAACCTTTTTCAAGAGACAAAATTGTCTCTGGTGTGCGCAAGGCCTGCCAGGGCAGGCCAGTCACCGATGCCGATCTAGCGTTATTGGCTCAACAGGTAGAAGAAGCACTTCGTTCATCAGGTGCTGCGAGCATTGAGGCCCAGGACATTGGCCTTGCGATCCTGGTGCCACTAAGGCAATTGGATCATGTTGCGTTCATGCGCTTTGCGAGTGTCTATCAAGCTTGGGATTCGCTCGAGGACTTCGAGGCAGCTGTAGATTCACTAAGGAAATCGTAAATTGCTGTACCGGCTTGTTTTTAGGTTTTTCTTCAAACCGCTTGAGCCAGAATTCGCACACCACGTAGTAGTTTTTGGTTTGTCTTTTTTGTCAAAGGTCGGCCTGCTCAGAGCGAAGAAGTCACCGAGACCAATCACCGAATTGGGGCTGAATTTTGAGAATCGACTTGGAATGGCGGCAGGTTTTGACAAAAACGGAGAGTACATTCGCCCTTTGCATGCTCTTGGTTTTGGGCACATCGAGATTGGCACCATAACCGCAATTGCTCAGCCGGGAAATCCAAAACCGCGGATGTTTAGACTTCCGGATCAAAGAGCTTTGATAAACCGAATGGGTTTTAATAATCAGGGAGCCCTGGCGGTTAGTAGGCGAATTCAAAAATTGCGCGAGCGTCACGATGTTTTGCCGATAATTGGAATAAACATTGGGAAGAGCAAGGTCACCGAAGCTCATTTAGCTGCTGCTGATTATCGAGCTAGTGCCAAGCTTTTGGCTCCAGTGGCCGACTATCTGGTTGTCAATGTTTCCTCACCGAATACTCCAGGTCTTCGGGATTTGCAACAAGTTCAGGAGCTAGGTCCAATTCTTAGCGCCGTATTAGCCGAGGCTGGATCGAAGCCAGTTTTGGTCAAAATAGCTCCGGACCTTGCAGACCAAGACGTCTTGTCGGTTTTGGAGCTGGTAAAGCGTTTAGGTCTCAGCGGAGTGGTGATCGCAAATACGACAATCAAGCGCGAGGTTGCGGGAGATCCAGAGGTTTTGAGACAAGCTGGCGGGCTGAGTGGCCCGATGCTGAGACTTAGAGCAACAGAGATGCTGGAACTTGCTCGAGCGGAGCTGAAAGAGGGTTACACGATAATTTCAGTGGGTGGTTTGGAAACTCAGGAGGATGCAAGGAACAGGATCGCACTCGGGGCCAACTTGCTTCAGGCTTACACGGGTTTTGTATACGGCGGACCTTTTTGGGCCCGCCGTATCACACGGGGTCTCTAGGACATTCTTCCTTCAGGTGATTTAGTGAGGCTCGCGTCTCGCACGACGCTTGAGCCGAGAATCTCGTCAATTTTGATGAGCATTTCCTTTGGAATTTTCACACCGCTGGCTGCAACATTGGAAGCGATTTGCTCTGGCTTAGATGCCCCAACAATCGCCGCAGAAATGTTTGAATTGTTCAGAACCCAAGCGATTGAGAGCTGAGCCATTGTGATGCTCAGCTCATCGGCTAATGGCTTTAGGAGCTGAACTTTAGTTAGCACCTCATCTGACATGTATTTCTCGATAATGCTCGCCAGTTCTGGATCGGCAGCTCTTGAGCCCTCAGGAAGCGGTGCTCCCGGCAGATATTTGCCGGAGAGAACTCCTTGAGCCATCGGCGACCAAACAATCTGAGTGACGCCGTTTTGCTCGCTGGTGGGAATGACTTTTTCCTCAATTACCCGATACAACATCGAGTACTGCGGCTGATTGGAGACAATCTTGAAGCCAAGTCCTTTGGCAAGTTTTTGGCCTTCGCTAATTTGCTCTGCGGTCCACTCTGAGACACCTACGTAAAGAACCTTGCCCATACGCACAAGGTCACCAAACGCCTGCATGGTCTCTTCGAGGGGTGTTTCGTAGTCGTAACGGTGAGCCTGGTAGAGATCGACGTAGTCGGTCTGAAGCCGCTTTAGCGAACCGTTTATGGACTCGAAGATGTGCTTGCGGCTCAATCCAGTGTCATTTGGACCCTTTTCAGCAACTGGCCAGTAGACCTTTGTCAGAATCTCAAGACCTTCTCGGCGCTGGTTTTTCAGGGCTTTACCCAACACGGTTTCCGCGGCCTGGTTGGCGTATACATCTGCAGTGTCATAAGTGGTGATGCCGGCTTCAAGCGCTGCAGCAACGGTCATCATCGCTTGGTCATCGGCTATTTGAGAGGCATGGGTCAGCCAGTTGCCGTAGATGATTTCTGAAACTTTGAAACCGGAGTCGCCAAGATATCTAAACTGCATTTTTATTGCCCTATCTACTAGTGATTATTTAAGCTTTGCAAAGCGCGCGACCTGCGGCTTCGGAATCCGCAGTGAGCGCATCTGAATTGAACGCATTGCTCCATACCAAACCAAGCCGCCTTCGAGCTTGTCGGCACCGAACTTTGCGGTCACCATCTTTTTGACTCTGCGGCCAACAATCCAGGCATCTATTGCCACGACTCCAAACAGTCCCCACATTGTGAAAAGTGACACTAGTTGGACAATGTAAGAGTCAATGAAGGTGGTCAGTACGACTACCAGCAAGAGCGGCAGAACTAGCTCGCCTGCCGTGAATCGCGTGTCCACGACATCGCGGGCGAGCTTTCGCTGAGGGCCCTTGTCGCGAGCGGTTAGGTAGCGCTCGTCCCCGGCCATCATGCCCTCGCGGGACTTTTTTCGCTCCTCGCGTACTTTGTCTTTATTTGCTGACTTAGCAGCCTTACTGCGATCTCCAACCAAAGGGCGCTGGTTAGCATGCTCTTGGTCTTTTCTGGCCGGGGTCGGTCGACCTTTTCCAGCTTTTGGTTCGCTTAGATCACTCATCTGAACCTTTCAGGATTTGCCACTAGATTACTGCCATGGCGTTTAGCGAAAAACCCTTAGACCAATCCTTAGTTACTCCCGTAGAGGAATTTATCTCCCGAGAATTCGATGAAGCGGTGAATCTGCTAGGCGAGTTTGTATCCATCCCGGGAATTGCGTGGCCGGCTTTTGATCCCCAGAATCTTGAACTTTCAGCTCAGCGGGTGGCTCAAGAGTTTGAGAACCTAGATTTTTTTGATTGGGTCGACATTCGCAAATCGAAAAAACCAGATGGCCAACTTGGTTCTCCGGCGATATTAGCTAGGCGAGCCGGCAAGCCGGGAGTGCCTCATGTCCTGCTTTACGCTCACCACGATGTTCAGCCGCCGGGGGATTCTGAGCTTTGGGAAACCGAGCCTTTTGTTGCGACCCGCAAGGGGGAGAGGCTTTTTGGTCGGGGAGCGTCCGATGACAAGGCTGGGATTGTGACCCACCTCTGGGCAATCAAGGGTTTAAAGCATCTCGCCGAAGAATTAAACCTCGGGGTGACTTTATTTATTGAAGGTGAAGAGGAAGCGGGTTCTGAGTCATTTGCGAATTTCTTGATTGATAACGAGAAAGATTTGGCCGCTGATTTAATCATCGTGGCCGATAGTGGCAACTGGACCGAAGAGGTGCCAGCTCTGACCACATCGCTTCGAGGAATGGTGTCTCAGGTTGTGACAATCAAGACCCTCGACCATGCGGTTCACTCCGGGATGTTTGGCGGCCCGCTACCGGATGCTATGACCGCGATGATTCGCCTTCTGGACAGCCTCACGGATGAGAGGGGAGATGTTGCAATTTCTGGGCTGCGGTCAACCAAGGTGGACGAATTACCACTCAGCGAAGAAGAGTTCCGACAATCTGCTGGAATTCTAGAGGGCGTGCAGATTCTTGGATCCAAATCTTTGGTTCAGCAGAACTGGGGGGAACCTGCGGTTACCGTGATTGGCATCGATGCCCCTACGGTTGCGCTCTCCTCGAACACTGCGCAACCGGAAATTACCGCCAAGATTTCGCTCAGGCTTTCACCCGATGAAAATCCAGCTACGGGTTTGGATTTATTGCGCAAGCACCTCGAATCTCACGCTCCCTTTGGAGCTCGCGTGAGTTTTGGGCACAGCGAACAGGGTCCCGGGTATCTCGCTAAGAGCGGCTGGGCCTCAAAGTTGGCACACGAGGCTTTCAGTGCTTGCTGGCCAAATCCGTCGGTAAATATTGGAATTGGTGGTTCGATTCCTTTTATAACCGACTTTGCCCGAGTCTTTCCTCAGGCTGAGATATTGGTTACTGGCGTTGAGGAGCCCGACTCAAGAGCTCACAGCCCAAACGAGTCCCAGCATTTGCCAACTTTGAAAAGAGCGATGGCTGCAGAAACTCTTTTGTTGCTTCACGGGAATCAGTTGCTAACTAATGAGTTAAACTAAGAGAGATTTAGGGAGAAATAATGTCAAATGTCGCAACCCACGGAGTAGTTCTGACTGACACCGCAGTTGAAAAAGTACGCGGTCTGTTATCCGCCGAAGGTCGCGATGACCTCAGGCTCAGAGTAACCGTGCAGCCGGGTGGCTGCTCGGGACTGATTTACCAGCTATTTTTTGACGAGCAGCTAGAAGAGGCCGATGCTGTAGCAGCTTTTTCCGGGGTAGAGGTGGTGGTCGACGCGATGAGCGTGGTTTATCTAGACGGAGCTTCAATCGATTTCGAGGACACCATTCAGAAGCAGGGCTTCACCATCGACAATCCAAATGCGGGTGGCTCTTGTGCCTGCGGAGATTCCTTTAGCTAAATGCACCAAAACTCCCAAAATTCTAATAACCCTCGGGTTAGAATTAGGACGCATAATTGCTATTTAGAAGGAAGTTTCAGTGAATAAGAACCGTCGCCGGATACCTGTTGCGATCACTGCAGCGTCTTCGTTGCTCTTTCTAACCGGGTGTTCTCCAGAAATGCAGCGTGGCTTTCTTCCAGACGCTGCTGGAGTCACAAATCACACCGACTTAGTCATTGGGCTCTGGACCACTTCATGGATAGTTTTGCTACTGGTCGGAGCGATCTCTTGGGCTCTAATGGCCTGGGCGTTGATTGTTTACCGTCGCCGCAAGGGTGAAACCGAAATGCCGGTTCAGCTGAGGTACAACCTTCCAATTGAGACTCTTTTTACAGTGATCCCTCTAATTCTCGTGGTGGGCTTCTTCGCCTTCACCGCGAGAGACATGTCGCTGATTGAAAACCCTGTTGAAGAGCCGGATGTCAGGATTGAAGTCGTGGCAAAGCAGTGGAGCTGGGACTTTAATTACGTGGACGACAACGTTTACTTCTCCGGCATTCAGGCCCAGGTCGAGGGTCCGGATCCTGACGTCTTATCCAAACTGCCAACCCTTTACCTCCCGGTAGGTAAGAGCGTTCAGATCGAACTGAACTCCAGGGACGTCATCCACTCTTTTTGGGTAGTCGATTTTCTGTATAAGAAGGACATGTTCCCCGGACACACCAACTACATGTACTTCACTCCCTTGAAGGAGGGAACCTACATCGGCAAATGCGCTGAGCTCTGCGGAGAATATCACTCCATGATGCTCTTTAATGTCAAGGTGGTTTCGTTGGCGGAGTATGAAAAACAAATGGGTCAGCTTGCGGTTGCTGGAAACGTAGGCCAGCTCTCAGGGGAATTTGACAGAAATCAGAATATGCCTGGCGGCAAAGTTACTCGTGAGGACTAAGGAAAAATGGCAACGATAACCGACATTCGCTCCAACCCATCTAGCTTCACACCTAAGCGAACCAAGGGTCAGATTATTGTCGACTGGGTAACCACCACCGACCACAAGAAAATTGGCTACTTATACCTGATCACCTCTTTTTTATACTTCCTCATTGCTGGCGTGATGGCCTTGATTATTCGCGCTCAGCTTGCCCTGCCCGGCCTTGAGGTTGTTGCCACGAAGGAACAGTACAACCAGCTTTTCACCATGCACGGAACAATCATGCTTCTTATGTTTGCAACCCCGCTTTTTGCAGGTTTTGCAAACGTTTTAATGCCAGTTCAAATCGGGGCCCCCGATGTGGCTTTCCCAAGGCTGAACTCGATTGCCTACTGGCTCTTTAGCTTTGGATCTCTAATCGCAGTTTCCGGCTTCTTTACCCCGCAGGGGGCGGCTTCCTTCGGCTGGTTTGCCTACGCTCCGCTGTCGAACACCACATTTTCGCCAGGCATTGGCGGAGATCTTTGGGTCTTCGGATTAGCCCTGAGCGGTTTCGGGACCATTTTAGGTGGCGTGAACTTCATCACCACCATCATCACAATGCGTGCACCTGGAATGACAATGTGGCGCATGCCGATCTTCACCTGGAACACCCTAGTCACGTCAATCTTGATCATCATGGCGTTCCCACCGCTGGCTGCGGCATTATTTGCACTCGGAGCTGATCGCAAGCTGGGCGCTCACATTTTTGACCCCGAAAACGGGGGAGCAATGCTTTGGCAGCACTTGTTCTGGTTCTTTGGGCACCCAGAGGTTTACATCATTGCGCTACCGTTCTTTGGAATTATTTCTGAGATCCTCCCCGTATTCAGCCGCAAACCGATCTTTGGCTATAGGACATTGGTCTATGCCACGATTGCCATTGCTGCCTTGTCGATGACGGTATGGGCTCACCACATGTATGTAACAGGCCAAGTGCTTCTTCCTTTCTTCGCGTTCACCACGATGCTTATCGCAGTTCCCACGGGTGTGAAGATATTCAACTGGATTGGAACGCTCTGGCGCGGTTCGGTTACCTTTGAAACTCCGATGCTCTGGAGTCTGGGCTTCTTAGTGAGCTTCGTCTTTGGGGGTCTGACTGGAGTGATATTGGCGTCACCGGCCTTAAACTTCGCTCTGTCTGACAGTTATTTCGTTGTCGCTCACTTCCACTACGTTGTCTTTGGAACTGTGGTGTTTGCAATGTTTGCCGGATTCTACTTCTGGTGGCCTAAGTTCACCGGCAAGATGCTCAACGAACGCCTGGGTAAAATCCACTTTTGGATCTTATTCATCGGATTCCACACTACGTTCTTGGTTCAGCATTGGCTCGGTGTGCTTGGAATGCCTCGTCGATATGCCACTTATCTTGTTGAGGACGGTTTTGCCGAAATGAACCTAATCTCTTCGGCAGGGGCTGCGCTTCTGGCAGTGTCGATGATTCCATTCTTCTGGAACGTTTTCATCACCGCGCGGCACGGCAAAATGGTTGGGCTCAAGGACCCTTGGGGTTACGGCCGCTCGCTAGAGTGGGCCACGGAATCGCCTTTTCCAAGGCACAACTTCCACTCCATTCCAAGAATTCGCTCCGAGTCTCCTGCGTTTGACATGAACCATCCCGAGTACGCGGCTCAAGAGGCAAAGGATGCCTACGTCAAGGAGGGATTAGTTAAGTGAAATCAAACATTGGCATGCTAATTGTCTTGGCCGTTTTCTTCACACTGACAGCGGTCGGGTATGTTCTGCTCTCCAATATTTATTGGGGCTACACCGAGCCAATTGGCACAATCGTCATTGGATTATTGGTTCCGTTATGTTTATTCATCGCTTACTACCTATACGCTGCCGATAAGCGCTCGGCTTTGCTTCCAGAAGATCGCCTAGATGCTGAAATCTCAGACGACTCTGGTGAAGTCGGGTTTTTCAGCCCATGGAGTTGGTGGCCACTGATCCTTGGAGCTTCTCTTGCCTTCGTGTTTCTCTCGCTTGCTGTCGGCTGGTGGCTCACTTATTTTGCGATCCCATTCGCAATCGTTGCAGTTATTGGCTTCGTGTTCGAGTACAGTCGCGGAGCACACGCTCGTTCATAGGGCTGCGAACGGGTGCATGCGCCTCAATTAGCCAAATGTGCCTGCTGTTGATCTCTATTTGCATTAGACAGCAAGAGAAAACAGTTGAAAGCTGTTATCCTTATCTCCTTGGTCAAACCAGGGCACGACACTTATACAACTAAACATGGGGATGATCGGTTTCGACATTGTAGTAATGAGTGAAAGAAGCGGGTCGAGGATGAGCACTTATCTCGTAAACGATGTGTTCAAAACTATAGGTGCCAATACAAAGCGCGCCGACTTCGCCCTAGCTGCATAGCTAGCCCCGAAGTCCGTTTAACCGGTTGTGATTTCGTGCCGGATCTAGACGTCATTTAGAAATCTTGCTGGTTAGCTGGGTTGCAGGGCTGATTGGGACTTTTACTGTAACTGGGCCTGTCAGCGTAGTTGCTTCAAACAAATGCTGGGGCCAAGTAGAACGAATAACGAAGCTACACCCGTAGAAGAATCATGAATGTTGCATTGGACCCGGGTTCGATTCCCGGCATCTCCACCTTTGAGCACCCTCAGACCAACGGCCTGAGGGTTTTCTTTTTAACTAATAAACCCCCAACTGCTTAATTCAGTTGGGGGTTTATTAGTTAGGTTAGATTATTTTGAAGTTAATTCCTTAGCCTTGCGCTTTGGCTTGACTTCCTGTGTTGACTCTGGGGCGTGATCGGCATTTGCCAGCTCGTACTCGGCCTTAGAGACTGGAGCAATCCGGTCCTCGAAGTAGATGCTTGACACTCTCGCTCGGATTTTAGATCCCAGAGTGATCTTGCCATCCTTGTTGGGCCTTGCCATAGTCGGCTGGTAGTCCTTGAAGTCCACAAGCTTCCACAATTCATACTTATCCACTTTGTCGTGGATTTCGATGTATTCACCATGGGGGAGTCGCACCACGCGGCCAGATTCGCGGCCGTGCAGGGCAATTTCGCGGTCCTTACGCTGTAGCGACAAGCAGGCTCGCTTGGTCACCCAGTAAGCAATGACCGGACCGATTATAAGCAGTATCTGCATCGCGAGGAGTATCTGGTTTAGAGACATTTGGAAGTTGATCGCAATCAAGTCTGTGGATGCACCTGCCCAAAGAACACCGTAGAAAGTTACCCCAGCAGCGCCGATGGCGGTTCTGGTTGGGGCATTTCTTGGGCGATCCAACACGTGGTGCTCACGCTTGTCCTGGGTCACCCAGTTCTCGATGAATGGGTAGGCGGCCACTAGAGCCAAGAAGACCAAAGATACGACTAGTGGAACCATGACGCCCATCGGAATTACGTACCCGGCAATCGAGATGTCCCAACCGGTCGGAGCTAACCGAAGTGCACCATCGAGCCATCCGATGTACCAGTCAGGCTGTGTTCCAGCCGAAACAGGGGACGGGTCATACGGTCCGTAGTTCCAAATTGGATTGATGGTGAAGGTCGCTGAAATGGCCATGATGACGCCGAATACTAAGAAGAAGAATCCACCAGCCTTTGCTACATACACGGGCATTAGCGGATAGCCAACGACGTTTTCGTCGGTGCGTCCTGGGCCCGAGTAGTGGGAGTGCTTGTGAATGATAACCATCATCAAGTGAAGCGCTATGAACACGATAATCAACGCTGGAATAATCATGATGTGAAGGCTGTAAAGCCTCGCAACAACTTCTGTTCCCGGAAATTCGCCACCAAAGAAGCCTGATGATATGGAAGTTCCAATAACGGGGATTCCCTTGAGCATTCCATCGATGATACGAAGACCGTTTCCGGAAAGTAGGTCATCTGGAAGTGAGTAGCCAGTGAAGCCAGCACCCATGGCCATTAGGAAAAGTAGGAAGCCGACTACCCAGTTCAGTTCGCGAGGTTTGCGGAATGCCCCGGTGAAGAACACCCTGAGCATGTGCAGGCCGATAGCGGCTATGAAGAGTAAGGCAGCCCAGTGGTGAACCTGGCGCATAAGAAGCCCACCACGTATGTCAAAGCTGATGTCGAGGCTAGAGGCATAGGCAATTGACATCTCAGCACCCTTGAGAGGCGCGTAGCTGCCCTGATAGTAGACCTCAGCCATCGAGGGCTGGTAGAAGAATGTCAGGAAGGTTCCTGTAAGAACCAGAATCACGAAGCTGTAGAGGGCCACCTCACCGAGCATAAAGCTCCAGTGATCAGGAAAGACTTTGCGTCCAAAGCCCTTCAGGACTATTCCGAGACCGACTCGCTCGTCGAGATAATTGGCTGTGCCTGCCAACGCTCCGCCAGATTTTTTTTGCTTGGATACAGTGCTCATTTATTTCCTTATGTCCCAGAATGAGGGGCCTACTGGTTGGTCGAAGTCGCGCTGCGCGATTAGGTATCCCTCCGCATCAACGGCTATGGGCAATTGGGGGAGAGGCCTGGAGGCGGGTCCGAAGATTACCTCGCAGTGGTTTGCTAAATCAAAAGTTGACTGGTGGCATGGGCAGAGTAAGTGGTGGGTGTGCTGCTCGTAGAGCGAAACGGGACAACCAACATGCGTACAGATCTTCGAATACGCGACGATTCCGTCGTAGCTCCAACCGGCCTTTTCCGGATCTTCGTTCAAATCAGAGGGGTTGACCCTCACGAGCAAAACTGCCGCCTTGGCTTTTTCCTCTAACTTGTGATCGAGATCCGATAAGCCCTCCGGAATGACGTGAAATACTGATCCGATTGTGACCTCAGAGGCCTTGATGGGAATTCCGGTGGGATCTTTGGTAAGCCTGACGCCCTCTTTCCACATGGTGTGCTTTAGAGAGTCACCGACTACAGGACCCAGGTCGCCGAATATGACAATCGCAGGGACCGGAAATACGGCAAGGGCTCCATAAAGACTGCGTCGAATCAATTTTCTTCTCGAGAAGCCAGATTCACCATCGGCCATCTTGATTATTTCAACGGCTGCGGCTCTCGACTCGTCCGGGCTGCGGGCCTGGTGGCGGGGCTCTGAAACCTCAGCATCGGGCATCAGTGTCTTAGCCCAGTGCACTGCTCCAAATCCAATACCGAACAGGCTCAGAGCCATCCCAACACCCATCCATAGTGTGTTGTTGCGAGTCGCAGATAGATCCCCATCCATGATTGGGAATGCTACAAATCCCCAAATGGCTATGAAAGCACCTATGACAGAGACAAAGAACATCGCAGAGATCTGCTTTTCAGCAGTCTTCGCGTGCTTCTCGCTTTTATCGGTCATTCTTAGCCGGTGGGGCTCAATTCCTGGGTTTGGAATCGGCTTTTCAATCTCACCGGCTAGACCAGCTGGATAGACCTTTTCAATGTCACTCATCAGCTACCTTCCTAATTCGATTTGGCGCCGAGCCAAACAGTGATCGCGATTATAAAACCTAACCCGAATATCCACACAAATAATCCCTCTGCGACCGGACCAATTGAACCAAGTTCAAATCCACCCACTGAGTCGTTCTCTTCCACGTACTGCAGGAATGTGATGATGTCTTTTTTATCCTCAGGAGTCAGATTGGCATCATTGAAGACCGGCATGTTCTGGGGACCAGTAACCATAGCTTCGTAGACGTGTTTTTCGGTGACCCCCTGGAGTTTGGGAGCAAACTTGCCCTGTGTTAGCGCTCCGCCAGCACCTACAGCGTTGTGACACATTGCACAGTTAATTCTGAAAAGCTCTCCACCATGAGTTGCGTCGCCGTCGGCCCGGAGCATTTCCTCGGTTGGGATGGCTGGCCCGGGTGCCAGGGACGCCACGTAAGCCGCCATGGCAGCAATCTGTGGATCCGTGAACTGAACTGGCTTCTTCCTTAGCTGAGCGCCTGAACCTTGGCCGGGCATTCTCCCTGTTCCGACTTGGAAGTCGACCGATGCGGCTCCGACACCGATCAGACTTGGACCTCCGACAGCACCCTCACCATTTGAGCCATGGCAGGTTGCGCAGTTAGCCAAGAAAAGTTTGCGGCCTTCATCCACTTGCGCTGGGGATGAGGCATCCGCCTGCACAACGTTGGTGGCCGTAGCGTACCCGCCTCCTGAAAGAACCAGTCCCAGGAAAATAACGAACCCTGCCGCCCAGGGGCGGCGTCTCATCGGTTTTTCAGATTTCAACAATCTCTCCGTCTATCTAAGGATGTAGACGACCACGAAAAGGCCGATCCACACCACGTCTACAAAGTGCCAGTAATACGAAACCACGATCGCGCTAGTGGCCTCACGGTGACCAAAATTTCTCGCGGCGAATGCTCTTCCCACAATCACCAAGAAGGCCATCAATCCGCCAATTACGTGAAGTGCGTGGAACCCGGTGGTGATGTAAAAAGCGCTGCCATAAGAGTTCGTTGCAATTGTCATGCCCTCAGAAATAAGGACGGCATACTCCCAAATCTGGCCTGACACAAATATCGCACCCAAGAGATAAGTAAGCATGAACCACTCGACCATTCCCCACTTCACTGGGGAGGCGCCAGTCCTTCTCGGTTGCAGTCTTTCGGCGGCAAAAACTCCGAACTGGGCCGTAAAAGAGCTAGTCACAAGAATTAGCGTGTTGATGAAAGCGAAGGGAACATCGAGTAAGACAACTTCGCTTTCCCAAAGCGCTGGAGCACCAGCTCTCAGGCTGAAATACATCGCGAAAAGACCAGCGAAGAACATGACTTCGCTGCCGAGCCAAACAATTGTTCCAACCGAAGTTGAGTTAGGTCTATTAATGACCGTATTCGCTGCTTGAGGCATTGTGGAGGATGTCATAGGAAAAAGTCTAACCGAACGCCGGACTCCAAAGCGCTCTGAAGCTAGCATTTCGTTGGATTTTTTAGAGTTTTTGAGTTCTTTTCGCTAGCTAAACTCTTGTTCATGACTAATCAAACTTGGCCAAGTGTGCTCTCGGCCCTATTGGCGGGGGAGGACCTCGATAGAAACAGTGCCAGATGGGCCATGGAGCAGATCATGCAGGGTGAGGCAACCCAAGCTCAAATGGGTGCTTTTATGCTCGCACTTCGCTCTAAGGGGGAGAGTGTTCAGGAGCTAGCCGGGTTGGTTGATGTAATGCTCGCTAGCGCCGTTCTCCTAGAGACCGGAAACGACGCAGTGGACATTGTCGGAACCGGGGGAGACCTGATTGGCACAGTTAACATTTCATCAATGGCGGCAGTTGTGGTCGCTGCCTCCGGGGTGCCCGTTCTAAAACACGGCTCCCGTTCGGCTTCTGGAAAAACAGGATCTTCCGAAATGCTCGAAGTTCTAGGGATCCGCCTAGATTTGGCGCCTGATCAGGTGGCTCAGGTCTTTGATTCGCAGGGGATAACCTTCTTTTACGCGCCGGTATTTCACCCCGCCATGCGTCACGTGGCGCCTATTCGTAAGGAATTAGGGGTGCCAACTACATTCAATTTCTTGGGCCCCCTTGCCAACCCGGCTCAGCCGATTGCCACAGCTTTGGGGGTTGCCAATCGCCAGATCGCACCGCTCATGGCTCAGGAGCTCGCCGACCGAGGTCGAAGCGGGCTGGTTTTCCGATCCAACGAAGGTCTCGATGAGCTCTCGATAACCTCGCCCAATGAGATCTGGGAGGTCTCAAATAAGAAAGTCATTCATCACGCGCTTGATTTTGGATTTGACCCTAGCGCCAAAATTACGGAACTTTTAGGCGGAGATGCTCATCACAACGCTGATGTTGCAATGCGCCTTTTCGAGGGCGAAGAGTTTGGTAACTACCGCTCTATAAAAAACGTCGTGTTGCTAAACGCGGCTGCCGGTGTTGTTAGTTATGACTTAGCCAAGGATTCGACTCAGGTTCAGCTGGATCTTGGTGCAAGGTTTGATTCGGCCCTGAACAAAGTTACTCAGGCACTTGAATCTGGCGCAGCCAAACAGAAGCTCACTTCCTGGTCTAAGGCGACTCAGCAAATCTAACTCGGTCTCTAGCGGCTCAGGGGGCCGATCGAATTCCCTAACTTGACATAATGTTTATTATCGGCTGTTTGGAAGTGCTCCTTGGGCGACCAGAAGTGGCCGGAATATAACACCTCACACGGCTTAGTTTCATTGGCTCTAACTGCGACCGTCCTTGCCCACCAGCTTGAATATCCTTAGGCCCAGTTGATTTAGATAGCCAATCGAAATAGCAAACAACAATGTTCCTTCTCGAACTTGACCGCCTAGGGCAAAACCAACCGAAACAACAATTATCTCCACAGAAGTTCGAGCGATCCAAAATGGTGTGTTGAATTTCTGCGCCAGGCCCATCATTAGCCCGTCCCTCGGGCCTTTTCCCATGCCTGACGAGATGTACATCCCGGTTGCGAATGATATAAGCAACATTCCAAAAATAAACATGATTGCCTGTTGCCAGTAAATCTCGGTCTCGGGCAGCACTGGCAACGCTAAATCGGCGAATAAACCGACCAAAAGTGCATTCAGAATTGAGCCCAAACCTGGCTTAACTCGAAGTGGAATCCAGAACAAAAGCACAAGAGCGCTCACCAAAATAGTGGCCTGACCGAATGATAATCCGAGTTGGGATGCTAAGCCCTGTGAGAGCACGTCCCATGGCGGAACCCCGACGCTAGCCTTTACCATCATGGCGAGCCCAAGGCCGTAAAAGGCTAATCCCACCAATAGGTTCACTAGCCTTATTGGGAAGGATTTCTTTTGCATTTCCAAATGCTATGGCCGAAAGTGAATCAAGATGCTCGAATCGAACTATTTCGAAGGTGGTCAGCCACGTATTATTGCTCATCGTGGGCTCTTTATGCATCGCGACGGAATAAGCGAAAACACTCTCGAAAGCTTTCAAGAAGCTCTGAGCAATGGTGCCACTCACTTAGAAACTGATGTCCAGGCGACCTCAGATGGCCACGCCGTCTTGTTTCATGATTTTGATCTATCACGCGTTTCGAGTTCATCGAGTTCGGTTGGAAAGCTCACACTTGCCGAGCTTCAGTTGATCAAGCTCAAAAGGGGTGGACGTGTCCCCACTCTCGCCGAAATACTTATCGCGTTGCCCGGTGCCAAGCTGAATTTAGACATAAAGTCAGAGCAAGCCATTAGCGCGACTGTTGCCGCCATCGAGCAACAACAAGCTCACCACCGAATCCTGATTACAAGTTTTTCCAACTCGAGGAGAATCGCAACTCTCGCTGGATTGTCTAAGCCGGTCTTGAGTTCGGGCTCGGCCATGACAGTGCTGCGGGTCTGGTTCTCACACTATGTTTTTTTTGGCATCGGTTTAGGGCGCCAGCTCAGAGGCCTCTCCGCTCTGCAGATTCCGGTGAGCAAGGGCCCATTGCGTTTTGATGGAAAATCCTTTATTGCGAGAGTTTCCAGCCTCGGTTTAGAGGTTCATTACTGGACAATCAATGATGCAAATCAGATGCGCAAGCTCATCGAGCTAGGTGCCCACGGAATCGTTACGGACCGGGTGGACTTGGTGCCCAAAGAGTTTCTGAGAGAAGACTGTTAGCTTCTCAGGATTAGGAATTCCATAGGACCCATTTGGTTGTTGCTCTCATCGAAAGGGTTGTAATGGCTGAATCTATGCGCGGAATGAGACTTGGATCGCAGTCCATGGAGTCTGATCGCAATGTCGAATACTCTCCTAGGCAGCGAGTCCTGTTCCGCTGCCCGGCTGAGCACGAATTTACCCTGACCTTCTCAGAAGGGGCGGAGCTGCCCTTCACCTGGGAGTGCAAGAGCTGCTCAAAAACTGCAGCACGACTGGAAGACGGCGAGTTTGTAGCCGACCCCAAAGAATTGCCTGATGGCCCTCGAACTCACTACGACATGCTCCTAGAAAGACGGAGTCGTGAAGAGCTGGAAGAGCTTCTTCAAGAGGTTCTTGGGGATATGAGGGCAAGGCGTAAAGCCGGCAAACTCATCGCCTGATTAGGCGCAAAATCCCCCACTTTGTGCACAACAAAAACGCTTCGATAACTATGTCTAGAGTCATTTTGCTGACCCCGTTTTCGCGTTCGATGAACTGAATTGGAACCTCGATAACCTTCGCACCAAGCTTCTGGGTTTGATATGTCATCTCAACCTGAAAACCATAACCTTGGGCCTCAATCGAATTTAAATCTAGGCGTTTAATCAAATCGGTCTGATAGACACGAAAACCCGCCGTCATGTCCTTGAGTTCTGAATCAAGGGCTGTTGCGGCGTACCAATTACCAAGCCGAGAGATGAGTTGTCGAGATTTTGGCCAATTCGTGACTTCTCCACCCTGGATCCAGCGTGAACCGATGACCAACTCCACCTTTTGGGCTTGTGACAATAGGGCTGGTAAGTCCTCGGGTCTGTGCGACCCATCGGCATCCATTTGGACCAAGAGTTCATAGCCGCGGGCTACTCCCCAGTGAAATCCGGCTATGTATGCTCGACCAAGACCAGATTTTTCACTGCGATGCAAGACGTTTATATTTGCGAAATCCTTGGCAAGCTGATCTGCCAGATATCCGGTCCCATCCGGGGAATTATCATCAATAACCAAAACATCCAAACCAGGGTTTATTAGCATTAGCTGCCGGACAGAGCTCTCAAGGGTTGATATTTCATTAAAGGTTGGCATCAAAACTAGAGTTTTTTTCATCGCTTTCGCACTCTCGCAAATCCTGCGCCAACCGAGAGAGCTACAAGCAGAGCATTCAGAAGATCAAACCAGAGCCCAACCGTGGTGGCCGGAGTGAGCCCGTCATAAAGCGGCACATCCTGAACCATGACGGCCGGGGTGTACCAAGTTAATTCGTCTAAAATTTTGCCATCGGGTAGGTAGATAACTGAGAGACCAACGGTGGATATGTTCACTACGGTCCTGCCGGTCTCAATGGCCCTCAATCTAGCTATCGCTGCCTGCTGAAAAGTTTCGTCGCTGTAGCCAAAATCAGCGTTATTAGTCTGCGATAAAATCAGTCTGGCACCTTGGGCGGTCAGGGTTCTAGGTATCGAATCTTCTGCTATTTCGAAACAAATCAAGCTACCCACGAAACCCTGAGATATTTCAAAGATTCCGTCTCTGGTGCCAAAGCTAAAGCCCCCGGGAACTAGGTCAACTAGATCGGGCGCAAGTGCTCTCCAGAATTCTCGATCTGGGACGTATTCCGCGAAGGGCACCGGGACCTGCTTATCGTAAAAATCTGTTGGACCGATACCCGGTTCCCAGAGAATTGTCGAATTAAAGCTTTCGCCGCCGCGCTGGGTAATTGTTCCAAAGACAAAAGGTGCGTCAATGCGGTCTGCGAGCTCAGAGATCTTGTCACGAGCAAATTCCGATCGGCTCGGGTCTAAATCCGAGGCATTCTCGGGCCAAACCAGGAGGTCAATTTTTTCATCGGGAAAGTTTTTAAAAACTAGTTCCGTGGCATCCAGGTGATTTTGCAGAATCGTGCCACGCTCTAGATTGGAAAATAACCCGGCGTTGGCATTTCCCTGGACCGCAGCGACTTTTAGAGTCCCGGCGGCTTGGGTTGTTATTCCGATTGGTGTGATAAGTGGCACTAGAACGCTCAGTCCCACCACTCCGACCATCGCTAATCGGCCCCTACTCTTGAGTTTTTTGCCATTTAGAATCGCGAGCGCAATGAGCGAGCCCAGTAGTGCGATCACAAAGCTCAGCAGCGACAGCCCGCCCCAATAGACCCAATTCGCAAAAAAGCTGTCGGATTGGGTCATTGCGAGCCTCGACCAGGGGAATCCGCCGTAGGGGAAATTGTTTGCCACCCACTCCTTCAGAGTCCAGATTCCAGCAGCAGCAAAGGCAAACCTAATAACCCCAAGTCCTTTGGGTCTCTTGCGAGCATGGAGCCAGGCGGTTAGCCCGCTTCCAAGGGCAAAGGGAATCGAGCAAAGGGTACTTAGCCCAATCAGAGGAACCGGCCCTAGATAAAGGCTTATCCACTCAATGTGTGAGATGTAGAAGGCCTGCCCGGCTATAAACCCAACTAGGGTTGCCTTCCAAAAGCCAAGACCCAGTGTTGCAATCAGTATCACGGCTGGAATCAGGGGAGCAATAATCCAAAAGTTCTCAGTGGGAAAGGCCCAGAGGCCCAGTCCCCCACCCAGAATACCAAGAGGGATTCGCCAAGCCATCGAACCTAACTTCATTACTAAAGTTTAGACAACTAAACGTAGAAGCTTGCAGCCACAATCCCACGCTTCACCAAGGTCATTGCCTTATGAGCGTTCTCAGCAAGCTGAGCATCGGCAGATTGGCTCAGTTGATCCAGTAGGTCAATCAGTTGCTTGCTCCAGCGAATAAAATCTCCCGGTACCTGACCGGATAGCTTGAGGACATCATCCAGCCTGGCTCCTGTTGCCCAGCGGTGCATGGCCCAGCACATTCCCAACTCAAGCTGGGACTCTTTGGGCAGTCGATAACGTTCCTGGAGGTGCAGCAGCTCCCCTTGAATTTCTTCGGTGGCCTCGAGTGCGGTTAGAAAATTGCCTTTTGGAAGCTTGGGTTCGTAGTCGCCATCATCGCGCCGGTTCTCGTAAACCAGTGCCATCGCCATCGCAGCCAGATTCGGCGGGTCAAGATCAATCCAGATTTTCCGGTTTATGCTCTCAGCTATCAGTAGGTCACGCTCGCCATAGATTTTGGAAAGTCGCTGACCATTTTCTGTCACATCGAGGTCATCATCGGATTCCTTGAGGTACTTCAAGTCCGTTAGCAAAAGGCAGATTCGGTCGAAAATCTTGGCCACCGCATTTGTGCGCGACTCAATCTGATTCACCGCAGCATCTATCTCCTTGCGAAGTTTTTGATACCTCTCACCCCAGCGGGCATGGGATTCGCGGTCATTACAGCCATGGCAGGGGTGCGCGCGCATCGCGCGCTTGAGCTCCCCTATTTCTTGATCAATTCTTCGAACAGATTTTGAATCCGTGAGGTCTTTGCCGGCCCTGGTTCTTTGACTAACACCTTGGCGCTCTAGGTCGCTTAGGTCCCTTCTAATCCGGGCGTAGGCCATGAAGTCGCCCAAGTGACACTGCATTGCAGACTCGTAGCCTTCGAGTGACTCTTTTTTATCGGTTATGAGTTTTGCCAGACCGACCACTGAGCGATCAGCCTGGAACTGGGCGAACGACTTTTCCAAGACCTTTGAGGCTCGCTTGGCACCGAAGGCTGAGATCAGATTTACCGCCATGTTGTAGGTGGGCTTAAAGCTTGAGTTCAGCGGGTAGGTTCTTTTTGAAGCGAGCCCTGCAACGATATTGGGGTCGAGTTGAGCCCCCCACAAAATCACAGAGTGCCCCTCGGTGTCGATGCCTCGCCTGCCGGCTCTTCCGGTGAGTTGAGTGTATTCACCCGCTGTAATTGGCACTCGGCCTTCGCCGTTGTATTTATCTAGACGCTCCAGCACTACGGTCCTGGCCGGCATGTTTATCCCTAGAGCCAAAGTCTCAGTGGCGAATACGACCTTAACCAGTTTTCGCAAGAAGAGCTCTTCGACCACTTCCTTAAATGCAGGCAGCATGCCTGCGTGGTGAGCCGCAAAGCCGCGCTCCAATGAGGCCAACCAATCAAAATATCCCAAGGTGTCGAGGTCCTCGTCGGCAATTTGGCCACAACGCGCCTCGGCAACCCGCCGAATCTCCACTTGCTCCTCGCGATTGGTGAGGCGCAGATTCTCTCTACGGCAAGCCGAGACTGCACCCTCGCAACCCGCTCTTGAGAATATGAAGAAAATTGCGGGGAGTAACCCCGCATCGAAGAGTATCTGGACCACCTCTGGTTTTTCGAGTCTTGGAAAAGACCTAAAGTCACCGCCTGGTCGAGAGCCATAATTATTTTTGCTTTGGCGTCTACTGGATCTCATTGGCGTGCGCTGACGAGCCTGATGTTTTTGCAGCAGTTCAGGGTTCACACGCGTCTTGTGGGAGCCGTGCTCAAAAAGCTCGATGAGTTCATCACCGAATAAAACATGCTGATGCAATGGCACTGGCCTGTGCTCTGAGACAACTACCTGGGTGTTGCCCCTAACCTCCTGCAGCCAAGCCCCAAACTCCTCCGCATTTGACACAGTGGCACTCAACGAGATTACCTTGACGTCTTTTGGCAGGTGAAGAATTACCTCTTCCCAAACCGCCCCGCGAATTCGGTCCGCAAGATAGTGAACCTCATCCATCACCACATAACCAAGCCGCATCAGCGAGGTTGATGTGGAGTAGATCATGTTGCGAAGCACTTCGGTGGTCATAACTACAATTTGTGCTTCGGAATTATTGTTGGTGTCCCCCGTCAGAAGTCCAACCTTCTGTTTGCCATAACGCTGTTGGAGCTCGGCGAATTTTTGATTGCTCAGGGCCTTTATGGGTGTGGTGTAAAAGACTTTTTGTCCGGATTCAACCGCGAGGTGAATTGCGAATTCGCCAATAATTGTCTTGCCGGCTCCGGTAGGAGCCGCGACTAAGACTCCCGATCCGCTCTCCAACGCCTGACAGGCCTTGATCTGAAAATCGTCGAGCGGAAACTTGATTTGAGATTCAAACTCTTCGAGTTGACGATATTTAGCTTTTTGCTTGGATTGCCGATAGCGCTCCGAGGGGCTCATTTCAATCAAATGCCGGTTCTTCGTCCATGAGTTTCGATAGTTTCAAATTCTTGCGCTTATCGTTCAACAATGCAATTCCGACGGCCGAAAAATACAAGGCCGTAAGTGGAATCACAAGTAAGAACATCGAGAATAAGTCCGCTACCGGGGTGGCCAAGGCTGAAACAACGCAAATTACCAGAATCGCGACTCGCCACGCTTTAAGAATCCCTCGACCTGTGACAACACCGACCATGTTCAAAAGAACCAAGGCCACCGGCATTACAAAGGCGAGACCAAAAATCAGAAGAATTCGAATCGAGAACAACACGTACTCGGCCGCACTAATAACATTCGAGCTTCCCTCCGGGGTGAAGCTGACCAAAGCAATCACAAAGCCCGGCAGCGAGGTCCAGGCCAGAGTAGTACCAACCAAAAAGAGCGGCGTGGATGCGAAGATGAAGGCCAGTGAATACTTTCGCTCTTTGGCCTTGAGCCCAGGTGCTATGAACGCCCAAATGTTGTAAAGCCAAATCGGGGCAGTTACCAGAATTCCTAAAAAGATAGAAAGTTGAAGCCTTAGGTCGAAAGCGGAAACTACGGTTCCAAAGTTGATGACAGCGTCTATGCCGCGCTCCTGAGTTATCTCAATCAGGGGCTGCTGCAGAATTTTAAAAACCGGGTCAAAAAAGAACCAGCCGGCTACGGTTCCAACGAGTATGAAGCCCGCTGACCAAGACAGTCTTTTTCTTAGTTCTCTTAGGTGAGAACCAAGGGTCATGCGGCGCTCTTTGTTTTTGCGCCGGAGCATTAGCCTTGCTTCTTGTCGCTTTCTTCGACGACTACCTCTGGTTCTGGTGCAGCAGTCTTATCTGTAGGGGTTTTTTCAATTTCCTTGCGGAAAATTCGCATTGACTGCGCTGCACTTTTAGCAAGTGCGGGAAGTTTAGGCGCGCCCCAAAGTAGAAGCACAATCGCCAAAATGATGATCCATTCCCAGCCCTGTAGTCTCATTTTTTCCTCTTATCTAAATCGATGAATCTAATTCGTTGAATCAGTCTACGCTCTCGGGCCTGCGACGCTAGCAACCTCTTGCGCTTTAGCAAAGCTCGCTTGGTAACGAGTTGAAAATAGTCCGAACCGAGGCTTGGGGTGGCCTGGGTGATTTCAGCCTCGGCGCTGTTCTGAAGTGTCGCAAGTAACTCTTTGAGTTTCTTAGTCTCGGCTAATAGATTCTTGGCATCCAGGCTCAATCGATATGCGACTAAGCCCAGAACGTATATCCCCGATATAACAACGACTGCAACTATCCAACCGATGATCTCCACCTAGTCCTCGTCCTTTGGGGTTAGATCCGAGCTGAGAGCCGATAGAGCAAAATCGCGCACCGCATCCTTCGCGTTCTGAGGCCCAATAACCAGCACCTCACCGCCATAGCGAGAGATGTGTCGACCAAGTGCGGCTAGGTTTCCAACCCGAATTGAACCCACCTGGCGGTCCCCCACTCGGAGCACTTTTGAAGTAGTTGGAAAGTTCCAAAAAATCTCCTGGGCTTCAAGGCTCGCGGATATCTCTATTTCTTGCTCATTGGTAGCCTCGCCAAAAACGTCTTCGGGAATTACGGCGTTTTTTGCCTGGTCGCTGATTGTTGTTTCGAGGACCTCGAGCCCAAGAATCCGATCCAACCTGAAAGATCTAATCGCTTCATTTTTGAGGCACCAGCCCCTCAGGTAGTGCTTTTGACCAATGAAGTCGACTCTTAGGGGGTCAATGTCACGAGATGTGCGATCTCCGAGCTGGTTGGTGTATTCGCAGCGCACTCTGGCTTGACTCGCCAAGGCTTCCTGCAATAAACCAAGCACTGAAACCGCCAGCGGCGCAATAAACCCAGAACTTCGATGTTGCGAATCTGCTCCAAGCATCTTTCTCAAGGCCAAAAGATCGGGGTTTAAATCGAACTGAGGCAGTGCTGCCAAGTAATCCAAGCCCGTCGCCAAAGCGCTGACTTGCCTTTTTGATAGCACTGGCGGCTCTTGGAGTTTGCCCTGAGCGACACTAAAGGAGATCTCGCCCTCATTCAGTAGGTCTTGGTCTAGATAAAAGTGGGTTTCGTAGCGGCCCAAATCCTCACTATTGGCAACCGCCCAAGCGGCCTTGGTGATTACTTTTTCGCTGTAGCCGAAGTGTTCAGAGAGCTCTGTGACATACATTGGACCATCTCTTAGGACTAGTCCTACTATCGACAGGGCTAAATTGAAGAGCTCCTCGCCACCAATTTCTTGTTTAGGCATGAGCTTCCACCACCTTTTTAAAACCCCGAGCCATGCGTTCGGCAAGACTTAGGGGGCTCAGTACCCTTAGCTGCCCGCCAAATTCCATCAAATCCTGGGCAATCAATCCCTCATCCATGAAGTGCAGTTCGATCTGAGAATGCTCGGGGGCACCGAAGTGCCACCAGGCCTCCGACTCCTTCAGCACCTCAATTACGGCGAGGTTGGTCTCAGCAAAAGCGGCCAGGTCTGCTTCGGCAAGGGCAATCTTTTCCGCTGCGGCTGGTACAAAAACATCCTTGGTCGCAGTTACTAGAGAGCTGATTCTTCTGAGTAAAAAATTCTTTATGACACCAGAATCACTTGCCAGAAGCACCCATTGGCCCTCGATCATGCGCAGCTTTAATGGCTCTAAAAGGCGAACAGACTTCTGCCCATCAAGTTTTTGATATTCGAAACTGACCGCAAGGTTCGCATCGATGGCCTGAGCCAACGGGGCGAAGCTGGCATGACGGGTCAGGAGCTTTGGTGAAAAAAAGCCAAGGGTTTCGGATTGTGTGACGAGCCCCAAGGATCGAAGCCTAGTTATTCCAGACCGAGCTGAGGCGCTCATCAGCTGGTTATTCCAAGCCTTGGCGGCGAGCTCCAAGAGTTGTAGCTGGGCCGGGTTCAAAGATAAGTCGCCGGGCCAATCGAAACTGCCGGGCGCAATTCGATAGCGGGAGGCATTGATGTCTTCATAAAAATCGTTGAAGAATACCTCCACCTGGACGCCGGCACCGCGCAGGAGCTCTTTGTCTCGTTCAAACATTTGATCACGAGCTACGTCGGTTTTTGCGCTGGCATATGAGGAAACGGCATTAAACAGGTCTCGTTTTGATAGCCCTTGAATCGGGCTTGCCAAAAGGCAGCAGGTCAGGTTGAAAAGCCTTTCGGCCGGCGATTGTTTCACCTAATCCCCTTCGATTTGGCTACTGCTTACCCAAGATGTCAATTACGAAAATCAGTGTTGAGCCGGCTGGAATCGCTCCTTGTGCGGTGTCTCCATACCCCAGCTCTGGAGGAATAACCGCTATCACCTGAGAACCAACCGTGGCACCATCGAGTGCTCTAACAAATCCCTCAATCAGTCCCTCGGAGGCGACTGTGAAGCTCGCTGGAGCTCCGCGCTCCCAGGAACTATCAAATTGCTCGCCATCCCAAGTCCAACCTGAATACTGCAACACAACGGTATCGCCGATTGCAATCGGCTCCCCCTTGCCAAGAATCGTCTCAGCCTTCATAAATTCAACGGGTGCTTCGGTGGCTGGAATCTGAATCCCAGGTTGGCCCGAAGGGGCCAAGATTACGGTTGGGAATCCGGATTTGGCAGCCACTTGGTCACCGGTTGCGGTTGGTAGGTAAGCGGTAACAATGTCAAAGACGAAGATTATGCCATCGTTCGGGCCCACTGCGAGGCCTTCAACCCCTGCGCCACCATGGGCACTCTGTGGGTCCAAAAGAACGGCCACGCGAGACCCGACCGAAACCCCGGTTAGTGCGTGGCAAAAATCGGGAGTCGAGCCCTGCACTAAATCTTGGATAATTGTGGTTTCCGTGCCAAATTCACTGCCCTGGAACTGCTCTCCAGTAGCGGCATTAAAGCCGGTGAAGTGCATGGCCACTCGCTGGTTTCCGACGATCTTGCCGCCATCACCCTCGATAAAAACCTTGGTCTCAACTCCGGTGCCGACTAACGGAGTCGGGAAGGTAACTTCCGGTGCCACCCCAAAGTCTCCTGAGAGTTCGATTTGATCAACCGCATCTCCCCCAGAATACACATCGCAGATCTCACTGAGATTTTGGCTTATAACGTCGTAACCCAAAGGACCCTCGGGCTCGGAATTGGCGGGGGCGCAACCGGCGAGAACCAAGATTGGCAATAGAGCAATGACTAATTTACGCAATGTGAAACTACTTTCATTTTTGATAACGGCTAATTCTCTCTCTGATTGGCTTCATTCTGAACCCTGCGGACGGTTTTTCTCAGTTTTTTCTCACTCAGCGGCCTTTGACCAATCGCCTGGGGTAACCAAGCCTCCATGTCTGCAGCGGTTCCTTCTGCTTTACTCCCAGTTTTTACCTTAAACTTTGGCAAAATGGTCCCGGGCGCCAGCCTTCTGGCCGAAATTAGGAAACCTGTGTGAGCAATCATTCGGTGATCCGGTCTGACCGCTAAGCCGTCCAAGTGCCAAGTGCGCACCATCGACTCCCAAGCCACCGCTTCGGTGAAGCCGCCAAAATCCCTGAATGCTTCGTGAGTTCTAGATAGCTGGGTAACGGTTGCAACGTAGCAAATCAAAACCCCGCCCGGCTTCAATGCGTCGGCCACGGCCTCGATGCACTCCCAAGGAGCCAGCATGTCTAAAACTGCCCGATCAACACTTTGGTCTGCAACTAATAACGGCAGCTCGGTCTCGAGACTGCCCAGATGAATATCCCAGTTTGTGGGGGCCTTGCCCAAAAGGTTCGTGATATTTGCCTTGGCGATCTGCGCAAATTCCTCGCGCCTCTCAAAAGAAATCAGTTTTCCAGTATCCCCAATTGCCCGCAAGAGGTAGCTCGAAAGCGAGCCGGATCCAACTCCCGCCTCCACCACTACTGCCCCCGGAAAGATGTCCGCTTCAACAACAATTTGGGCAGCATCTTTGGGGTAAACAATTGCAGCACCACGTGGCATCGACAAAACATAATCAGTGAGCAGTGGCTTTAGGGCTAAATATTCGATGCCTGATTGATTGGCAATCACGCTTCCTTGAGGTTGCCCGATGATGTCATCGTGCATTAGGTCGCCCTTATGGCTCCCGAAGCGACCGCCCACAGCCAACACGACCGTGTTCAGCCTGCCCTTGGGGCCAGTGAGCTGGACCTTATCGCCAGCTTGAAACTCTTCAGCCACGGTTTCTAAGCTCCCCGATGTTAGCTGCAGTCAGTTCGGTGAGCGATTTTATAACGACACCATTGGCCGTTGGAACTAGTGGAATCAGATTTGGTATCCCAACCGCCAATGTTCCGGCTGCTTCTGCTGAAGCTAGTCCTGTCGAAGAATCCTCGAGCGCGATGCACTTTGTTGGATCAACCCCGAGCATCGCCGCGGCCTTTAGATATGGCTCCGGGTGGGGCTTGCCCATAACGACCTCGTCCCCTGCAACCACCGCGTCAAAAGCGTGGAAGGGGATCTGGTCAACCACCGACTGCGCCATGCGCCGCATTGACATTGTGACCAGAGCTGTCTTGATGCCTGCTTTTTTCAAATCAGTCAGAAGCTCGAGCGCTCCCGGTCGCCAAACTAGTCGCTGACTCAGATCCGAAACGACCTCGCTGGTGAGTCGCTCAATCACCTGGACGACGCTTAGGTCAGTAATTCCGAACTTCTGTCTTAGTAGCTCGGATGAGTCGTAGAGGCTCTTCCCTATCAACTCGTGAGCATCCTGTTCAGACCAAGTTGTTCCATAATCCTGGGCCAGCCGGTGCTCACTCGCCACCCAATAGGGCTCGGAGTCGATAAGGGTGCCATCCATGTCCCACAGGACGGCTTCGGGGAAATTGTTTTCAGACATTTAACCAAGTGTAGTTCGAAGGTCAATTAGAGTTTGGGGAAGCGATAAAAGGAGTTCCAATGCTGACCGGCCGGATACTGATAGTGGCTCTGCAGGGCTGGAACGATGCCACAGAGGCGGCTTCGGGCGCCCTTAGCGCAATTACCGAACAGACCGATGCTCAAACTCTAGAAGCGGTAGATCCGCAGGAATATTACGATTTCCAGCTTTTTCGACCGATGGTCGAATTGGACGAAGAGGGTAACCGGGTAATTATTTGGCCCTCCACCGAGCTATTGCAAGCTTCCAAGGAAAACATTCAGCAAAACCCGGAGCTTGACCGACTCTATCTTTTGGTCGGCGCCGAACCTTCGAGGCGCTGGTTAGCCTTCGCCGCGGAAATTTTAGAGATGGTGCAGGACCGCGAAATCGATCAGGTCATAATGCTCGGATCAATGTTTGCCGAGGTCCCTCACACTCGCCCAATGCCGGTATTCAAATCCACTCAGAACAAAATTCTGCAGGAGTCGATGCAGATTGAAACATCAAATTATGAGGGCCTAGTTGGCATCTTGGCCATTCTTACCCAAGCCTTTGAAGACGAAGGGATTCCCGTGCTATCGCTTTGGGGTTCGGTACCGCACTATGTCCACAACGCCATAAACCCCAAGGGTTCGCTGGGTTTTTTGAACGAGCTACAAACCCTCATCGGCTTTAGCTTTGACTCGAGTGCTTTGGCGGAGGCTGGATTCGCTTGGGAGCGCTCAATCGATGATGCCGCTGAGAATGATGATGACCTATCCGCCTACATCGCCCAGCTCGAAAAAAACTACGACACATTGGAGTCCGAGCAAGCCTCCGGGGACTCTCTGGCTCGGGAGTTTGAGCGCTACCTCCAAGACCCTCCAGAATCACCGGGAGATAAAGGCGATAAAAAAGGCTAAAACTAAATGGCCCCGACTCCAAGGCCAATCAGCAACAGGCTTCCAACGGCCACTCGCCAAATCACAAAGGGCATAAACGAGCCCCGACTGAGGTATTTCAAAAGCCACGTAATAACGCTATAGCCGACTATGAAGCTCACGATTGTCGCTGCAATTGTGGAAACCAAAAGATCCGGCGGTAAGTCTCGATAGCTACCTAGGAATTGATAGATACCCGAACCCAAGACCGCCGGGATTGCCAGCAAAAAGCTGTAGCGAGCCGAAGCTTCTCGAGTGAAGCCCAAAAGCAACCCAACGGTAATGCTGCCTCCGGATCGAGACACCCCGGGAATTAGGGCCAATGCCTGCCCGAAACCGAAGGCCATGCCTGATTTGAAGTCAAGCTCCTCAATCGGCTTTCGCTTTTTCCCGACCTTGTCTGCAACACCCAGAATCAGACCAAATACCACCAGGGTGATTCCAATCACCCAGAGCTGTCTGACATCGTTTTCGATTTGAGACTGAAAAGTTAGACCTAAAACCACCACCGGCAGGGTTCCTAAAATGATCAACCAGCCAAGCTTGGCTTGGGCTGGTTGAGCCCTCCAGGGTTTAAAGCCGGCTTTGAACCAAGAGCCCAAGACTTCAATGATGGTTTTATAGAAATACAGCACCACTGCGACTTCGGTGCCAATTTGGATGGTCGCAATAAATGCGGTTAGTTGAGGCTTGGAGAGCTCTGAAAGCCCAAGTAGCTCTTGCGCAATTTGAACGTGAGCGGAAGATGAAATTGGTAGAAATTCCGTTATTCCTTGGATCAGACCCAAGAGAATTGCTTCAAATGGGCTCATTCTTCTTCGGAAACAATCGGCAGAAATTCACCGAAAGACTCTTCTAGCAAGTCTTCATACTTCTCAAATGCATCCGCCACTTGGCCGTAGGCCTCTTCAATTTCTTGGTCAGAGCCGGGACGCTTAGATAAACAGGTGTCAAGGTGTCGCTCAAGAGCGGCAACTAGTGTTCTAAGTGCAACCTGCGGATCTTCATGCATAACCTAACGCTACCGCTATAAACCAATTAGGCAAACAAACCCGAGTGATTTTGAGGGACTCAGAACATGCTATATTTAGGGCCGTTGCCTAGAGACTTAGGCAGTCACCTGTCCGGGTGGCGGAATGGTAGACGCGCTAGCTTGAGGTGTTAGTCCCCGAAAGGGGGTGGGGGTTCAAGTCCCCTCTCGGACACAAATTGAGTTACAGAGAATCGCTCATCAACTCTTTAGTCCCCTTGGTCAAAATTCAAAATTTAGCGGATGAGCTCTGAATCGCTAGACAAATTGGAAGACTCTTCTTCATCCGAATCAGTTGGTTTTGCTTGTTGAGCCGACTCTCTGACTGCCGCGCAAGCTTCGTTTCGGTTTGCAACACCTAAATATCTGTAAATTTTCATCAACTCTTGGCCGACGGTGGATAGTGAGACATGGAGCCGGGTCGCTATTTGAGCATTGGTTAGAGAGTTACAAACATGCTCAAGGATGGCGAGCTGTCTCGAGGAGAGATCCCCAGGCGCGGCCTGCCCTCCACTTCTGAATTTCGATTCAAGGTGCTGCGTCAGAAAGTATCCACCGAGCACCTGCACTAGACGAAGTTGGCTCTGAAGTTCATCTTTTATTTCCGAACCCCGCTCTCCGATCAAAATCAGAGAGCCAATTGCAAGGTCATTGTGTAGCAATGGCAGAATGTGCAGGGTTCGCAAGGATTCGGCCTTGTGAACATATTGATTGCCGCGCAGTGCCTCCGAGAAAAAGTCCGATTTCCAAATGTCTTCTGGTGGAGTGAACTCATCGGCAGTCTTGCCTTGCGAATGCTCTATCTTGACTAGCCCTCGATCCGAGAAAGAGCAAACAAAGATTGTGTGGGCAAAATCGTTTAGATCTGAAAAAAGAAATTTGCGACAGACCTCAAGCATTGAGTCACTTTGCAGCAAAGTTTCAAACAACTCTGTGGAGGCATTGACTGCAACAAGATTCGTCACGCTCAACCTTCCCCAGCCTTCGAATTCTTTGAGTTTAGGTTCGTGATTCAAGGGGGCCTAAGCAAAAATCTGTGGATAACTACTTCTTGCATGCAGTTGAATGAATTGAACGCAAGACATGCATCTTGAACTGGGTGGCGACAGCTCGGGTCACATCGGGTTAAAATTTCAAAGTGATTAACTCGAATCCCGAAACCCAGTTGGGGGCAATTCAACGGGCCCGGGATTTATTGAAGGGTCAAGAGTTGTTGGTCCTTACTGGAGCTGGCATTTCGACAGATAGCGGCATACCAGATTATCGAGGCGCCGGCAGAGTTGAAAAGCATCCCCTTACCTTTGATGAATTCATGGGATCTAGGGCAAATCAAGCGCGCTATTGGGCCAGAAGCTACGTGGGATGGTCGAGAGTTGCTCTCGCAGAGCCAAACCTCGGACACTTTGCTCTAGCGGAAGCTGAACAACTAGGGATGGTCCAAAAAATCATTACCCAGAACGTTGATGGTCTCCATCAACGCTCTGGTTCAAAATCGGTTCTCGAGCTCCACGGCCGGCTGGATCGTGTTCTTTGTTCGGGTTGCGGTGATATTCTTTCGCGCAACGAGCTGGACGCTCGAATTTCGTTTTTAAACCCCGATGTTTATCAAGACCAAAATGTTGAATACACACCCGATGGTGACGCCGAGGTTGAGGTTGGCAAGAATTTTCGGGTGCCAGATTGCGGCCAGTGCGGGGCCCACTTTAAACCCGATGTAGTTTTCTTCGGCGAACAGGTTCCGATGACCCGAGTCCTTGAGGCTCAATCGGCAGTGGATGTAGCTCAGGCGGTCTTGGTGGCCGGCACTTCACTGACGGTAAACTCGGGTCTCAGGCTTATAAAACGAGCCCAAAAGCGTGGAATTCCAATTGTGATTGTGAATCTTGGTGAAACAAGAGGCGATCAAATGGCAACACTTAAAATACATGGCTCCACCAGCGAACTACTAAAGGAAATACTGTTTTGACAATTACAACTTTTGGCCTTCTTCGTCACGGTCAGACCGATTGGAACATCGACCTAAGGCTGCAGGGCACAACGGATATTCCAATGAATGAGTTTGGGGTTGCTCAGATTCAGCAGGCCGCAGAAAGGCTCGCACTGCAAGATTGGGACATGATCCTCACCTCCCCCCTTGGCCGGGCCAGGCACTCGGCCGAGCTGGTCGCAAAAAAACTAGGAATCAAAGAACTGATTGAAGAACCGCTATTACTGGAGCGCTCATTTGGTCTTGGTGAAGGACTCAAATACGACGAGTGGCACAAGGAATACGCCAGTCTGGATGACATCCCCGGGGCCGATACTGCCAAGGTAGTTGGTGAGCGTGCGAGGGATTTACTCGCTGTGATTGAGTCTCGGCACGCTGGCGCAAAGATATTGGGTGTCTCGCACGGCTCGCTAATCAGGGTCGTTTTGGCGCAGGTTTCTGAAGGTGCAGTTCCTCCCAAGGGTGAAAGGCTAGAAAATGCCTCACTTCACCTTTTGCGTCACCAGGGCAGCTGGCAGCTCGAGGCTTGGGCTCCGCAGCCCCTCAGCTGATTTTGGCGGTTTTTAATTGCTGCAAGACCTCGAACAATGCCTGAGCTGAACGCTCCCAAGAGAAACCCTTAGCCTGACTCAGCGCGAGGTTTGAATACCAATCCCAGTTATTGGCGTCATTAAGCCTCAAAACTTCATTGGCAAAGGCTTGCGGGTCAGTTGCTATGAACCTTAGGGCTGCCTCTTGACCAATTTCCCTAAAGATCTCTAGGTTGCTCACCACGATGGGCGTGCCACGCTCCATTGCCTCGACCAGAGGAATACCAAACCCCTCATCCAAAGACGCGCTGACCAGCGCCTGAGCGCTTGCTAGAAGGTCTCCGTATTCGGTCTTAGTGACACCATTTCTGAACTCAATGTTTGCGCCGACCATATTGGCTAGTGCTTTGAGTTCCGCTTTTCTTTTTGAGCTGATGCGAGAGAGCAGGATGAGTTTGTGTTCTTTCAGTAACCCGGCTCCTTGAATCAGGGTCTCAACGTTTTTATATCCGATGAAGCTGCCCATGTAGATCAGGGTTCGCTGGTTATGCCGATTTCCCTCAGGCATTATCTCAACAGGATCAGCCGCGTTGTAAACCACGTGAATGGGTCTTTTGGTCAGGCGGTGTTGAACTATCTCATTTCTGGTGGTGCGAGAAACCGTGACCACCGAATCAGCCTTATTTAAAACCAGCCGCTGCGGCAAATAACTCAGGTGAAATAGCCACCAGCCGAGTTTTACTATCGGATTCAAATAGGCTGGCGGTGTTCGATGGCGATAATAAATTAAATCGTGCAGGGTGAGCACGAGCTTAAAGTTTCGAAACCAACTCGAGGTTGTTTGCATAGGGGAAAACAAAACATCTATGTTTTGTTTTCGAAGCCTAAAGGCAAGCGTTAGTTCGCTTGGTGACTCGGGGCTATTGACCAAAAAATGCTTTAGCCCCTCGAACTCATCTGCCTGAGCCTTGGATGAAACCAAGACGGTCACATCGGTGAGTTTTGCAAGCTCTTTTGCGAGCCCCAAGCTAAATTGCCCGATGCCATCGGGCTTGCCGGGCTTGACGAAGCGGCCATCGAACCAAATGCCACTCAAAGCGACTCCACAAATTTTTCGATTATCGAGGCCACCTCGGTTGGAGTTTCATAATGGGTGAGGTGACCGACTTTTGGCATGATTTCCAAACTCGAACCTGGGATTTGCTTGTGAAGTTTAATTTGGTTTACTAGCGGAGCGATTGAGTCTTTCTCCCCCGCAATCAAAAGAGTGGGCAGATCGAAGGCTTCAGTGTGGTCAAGCACATTGCCAGAAATTGCTGCTAAAAAGCCCTCTTGAGCGACTCGGTCTTGCTGGTAGTTCGAGAAATAGCTGGAGTGTTGGGAGTGTATGAAGGATCTCAGTCTGGGTTTTTTTGTTGTGGCCATAACCATCGACATCCCTCTAACTATTACTGGGCTTGCAAGAAGCAAAGAACCCGGGGCGCCAAGCTTTGAAGTTAATTTATAAAAAGATCTGGCCATCCTATTTGCCAAGTCTTTTTGCGAGCTAGCCCTAGTGGTGATGGGGTTTTGCAAAATTATCCCTTTGACTCTTAGGCCCTCAGCGATTGCGGTTGCCACAATCAGCGAACCAAAAGAGTGACCAAGAACAACAACCTCGCGATTGACCTGAGAAACCAGATCTATCAACCATTTCGCGTAGTTCTGAAGGTTGTGCTCGTCTTCGAGCATCGGGGTCTTGCCATAACCGGGTAGGTCAGGGATGAGCACATCGTATTTTGTGATGCTCGCCGCAATTAGCGAGAGTCCGTGGTGATCTCCCCTGAAGCCGTGAACCAGAATAAGCAGAGGGGTTTCGTTGTCTCCCTCAAGCCACCAGCCTGCAGTTGCTCCGATGTCCCTGCGCACGGATCTTTGTTTAGCTCTCAGGGCTAATTCCATCGCGGTAGTTTTCGACATTGGCACGTCCCCAGTCTAAGTTGAATGAGCCAACAGCTAGTCTGACGCCGAGGAGTAAAAATGTTAGATTTTGATTTTGAACCACAAAGACCGGCTTGGGCTAGAAGTCTTGCAGTGTTTGACTTAGAGACCACGGGCCTTGATCTTAGGGAGTCCCGAATAGTTTCTGCTGGGGTTGCCGTGCTTGATACCAACGGTAAAGCCCTTGAGCTACACGAGTGGCTTGTGAACCCTGGGATTGAAATTCCGGAGCAAGCATCCAACGTGCACGGCATTACCACTGAAATGGCAATCGATAAGGGCATGAGTCCGGAAAAGGCGATTGCTGAGATTTTGGCAGTTCTTGCAAAGCACAATAAGGACATGCCGCTAGTGGCCTTTAACGCCCCCTATGATTTCACAATCCTGCACTTTGAAGCCAAAAGATACGGCCTCGAGTCTTTGGTTCCCACCCCGGTGATTGACCCCTTGGTGTTGGATAAAAAGTGCATGAAGTATCGAAAGGGCAAGCGCACGCTCATTGCGCTTTGCGCTGACTACGGGGTCGAATTAACCGACGCTCATAATTCAACCGCCGACGCTATCGCTGCTGGACGTTTGGCTCAGGCTCAGGCTCTAAAGTTTCCCGAGCTAGACCTAACCGCCGGCGCACTCCACTCCCTGCAAGTTGGTTGGGCTGATGAGCAGGCAATCAGTTTTGCCGAATACCTTAAAACACAAAACCGCCCGGATTTCCAGGCGGAATTGGGATGGCCAGTAAGGCTTTAGGTGAAGCTCTAGCCGAAGTTCTTGTAGCGGTCGTTGAATCGCTCTACGCGTCCTGCTGCATCCATGATGCGCTGCTTTCCGGTGTAGAAGGGGTGGCTCTCGGAGCTAATTTCCACATCGTGAACTGGGTAGGTCTTGCCGTCTTCCCACTCAATTGTCTTTGAAGAGGTGATGGTGGCGCGAGTTAAAAAGGCAACCCCTGATGCTAGGTCGCGAAATACGATTGGCTCGTAGGTTGGGTGGATGTCAGCCTTCATGATTTCCTTCTTTGTAAATTCTCTTTGCGAATTGCGCAACAGCGCCAAAGCATAGCAGGTTCTTTGGCTGGAGTCTAGGCGGCTACAGCCTGAAATCTGCCGCCTTGATAGCTAACTTTCAGCGGGAACCGAAAGGCTTCAGAGATTGACTCAGATGTGATCGTCGAGCCGATCTCACCCTTGGCTAATATTTTGCCATCTTGCAGCAAGAGCGCATGAGTGAAGCCCGCTGGAATTTCCTCTAGGTGGTGGGTAACCATTAACATCGCCGGAGCCACCGAGGATTGAGCGTAGCCACCTATCAGCTTCAGCGTTAGTTCCCTAGAAGCGATGTCCAAGCTTGCCACCGGCTCATCCAGCAAAAGCATTTCCGGATCGGTCATAATCGAGCGAGCAATTTGGACTCTCTTACGCTCACCGTCACTCAGGGTCCCAAAGGGGCGTTCCTCAAAATCAGCTAACTGCCACTCCCCCAGCACTCTTCTAGCCCGGCGCTCATCTACCGAGTCGTAAAACTCTTTCCAGCGACCGGTGACTCCGTAGCTGGCTGTCATGACGGCGTTTAGAACGCTTTCACTGTTGGGTATCTGATTGGCAAGTGCGCTTGAAGCAAAGCCAATCCTGGTTCGCAGTTCAAAAACGTTTACTTCACCAAGCCTTTGGCCAAGAACTATTGCTTCGCCTTCGGATGGGTGAATCTGAGCGGCCGCAACTCGGAGCATTGTTGTTTTGCCAGCGCCGTTTGCGCCCAAAATTACCCAGCGCTGATCAGAATCGGCTTGGAAGGTGACTGAATCGAGAATTGCGCGACCATTGCGCACAATGCTGACATTTCTAAGATCTAATACCGTTGACATCACGCTAAGCCTAGCTCTCAAGGGCTCTTTGATAGACCTCAAGTGTGCGAGTCGCGATGGTGTCCCAGCTGAACTCTTCAATCACTCGGTTGCGGCCCGCTTTTCCAAACTCAGCGAGTTCAGGGCTATTGAGAGCTTGATTCAAAGCGGCTGACCAATCCGCCACAAACTGCGCCTCGTCAATGGGTGTCCCGCTGCCATCTTGCACTTGATCAATTGGCACCAACCACCCAGTTTGGCCGTGAATTACAACCTCGGGTATGCCGCCGGTGGCAGTCGCTAATACGGGCACCGCACAGGCCATAGCCTCAAGATTCACGATGCCAAGTGGTTCGTAAATTGATGGGCAAACAAATAAGTCAGCGTTTGTCAAAAGTGCGGCCAGTTTGGGTTGCGCCAGGTGCTCGGGAATCCAAATTACTCCGGAGCGCTCTTTGGATAACTCCAAGACCAAGTTTTCGACCTCTGCCATGATTTGGTCGGTATCGGGTGCCCCGGCACAAAGAATCAATTGAACGTCTTTGGGTAATGCCTTTGCGGCCCGTAGAAAGTAGGGCAACCCCTTTTGCCTAGTGATTCGACCAACAAAAATTACTGAACGCTTATTGGGGTCGATGCCGTGCTCTTTGAGTGTTTCAAGATCCGCCACAGGCTGCCATTTATTTGAATCTATGCCGTTGTAGACGACCTCTACCTTGGCTGGATCAAGAGTCGGATAGGAGTTCAGGATGTCGTTTCGCATGCCGTGGGAGACTGCGATGATTCTGTTCGCCTGCTCGTAAGCGCTTTTCTCGATGTGTGAACTAACCGAGTACCCGCCACCTAGTTGTTCTTTTTTCCACGGCCTTAGGGGCTCAAGTGAGTGAGCTGTTATAACGTGTGGAATCCCGTGCAATAAGGAAGCCAAGTGGCCCGCATTATTGGCATACCAAGTGTGGCTGTGAACTAGGTCTGCACCCTTGATTGCTTCGACCATCGCAAGATTCACAGCGAGGGTTTGCAGGGCTGGATTGGCATTTTCATATCCGTCCGGCACAGGATATCCAAAAGTATTTGGCTCGCTGACCGGGTTGCCAAAGCAGTGAAGGTGAGCCTCGATTCGCTCGCGAATTACCTTTACCAGCTCGGTAACATGCACGCCAGCGCCACCATAAATGTGTGGCGGATACTCTTTTGTAACAAAATCCACTCTCATAGCTGAATGCTAGCCCGAGAGGGCAATTGACAACTAGCATTTGAGAATGGGACGCACCAGAGTATTTGGAATGGTTCTCGCCGGAGGCGAGGGTAAAAGGCTTATGCCATTGACCGCGGATCGAGCAAAACCCGCAGTTCCATTTGGGGGAAGTTACCGATTGGTTGACTTCGCGCTATCAAATCTAATCAACTCGCAAATTCGGCGCATCGTTGTTTTGACTCAATACAAATCTCACTCATTGGACCGCCACGTGTCACAGACCTGGCGCATGTCTCCGCTGCTTGGATCATACGTGGCCTCAGTCCCCGCTCAGCAGCGTTTGGGTAAACGCTGGTACACCGGAAGTGCGGATGCAATATTTCAGTCCATGAACGCGCTGAGTGACGAGCGGCCAGACTATGTGGTTGTGGTCGGCGCCGACCACGTTTATCGGATGGATTTTGATCAAATGCTGCAATCGCATATCGATTCTGGCCTAGAGGCAACAGTTGCAGCCATCAGGCAACCGATTTCTTTGGCCAATCAATTCGGAGTTATCGAAGTGGATGAGACCAATCCCATCAAAATAGACCAGTTTCGGGAAAAGCCAAACGACCCAAAGTCAGTTCCTGGTGATCCCGAACAGGCTTTGGTCTCGATGGGCAACTATATTTTCACCGCCGACGCACTCATCGATGCGATTGAGCTAGATGGCCAAAATGAGAGCTCAAGTCACGACATGGGCGCGGACATAATTCCGTATTTTGTGTCCAAGGGGCAGGCTGGTGCTTATGACCTGAGCTATAACGAGATTCCCGGAGCTACTGACAGAGATAAGTCATATTGGCGGGATGTGGGGACAATTGACTCTTATTACGATGCTCACATGGATCTCATATCGACCATGCCAATCTTCAACCTCTACAACTCAGAGTGGCCAATCTTCAACCAGCAAATAAACCTTCCCCCAGCGAAGTTCATTCATGATTCCGAGGGCAATCAGGGTAGAACAACCGACTCAATAGTTAGCCTCGGGGTGGTTGTGGCCGGTGGGATTGTTGAGCGTTGCGTCTTGAGCCCTAATGTTCGAGTCGGTTCGAGGTCTCTAGTCACGGATTCTGTAATTCTTGATGGAGTTCTTATCGGTCGCGATGCCACGGTTCGAAGGGCGATCTTGGATAAAGACGTCATCATCACCGACGGGGCAAGCGTCGGGGTCAATAAAGACCGCGATTTGGAACGAGGCTTCACCGTGACTGAATCTGGATTGACCGTGGTTGCCAAGGGGTTATTGGTTCGACCTTGAAAAAGTTTTTAGTGGTTTTTGATGTTGACTCCACCCTTATTGACCAAGAAGCAATTGAGCTGCTTGCGGATTTTGCTGGAAGCAAGGATTTGGTTTCTAATATCACCGAACGCGCAATGCTCGGGGAATTAGATTTTTCCGAATCCCTCATTCAGAGGGTTGCGACACTCAAAAATCTCGATGTTTCGGTTTTGGAACAGGTCTCTAGGACGCTGACTCCGACTAGGGGCGCCAAATCCCTGATTGAGGAGATTCACAACCGCGGCGGCAAAGCCGCAGCCGTTTCCGGCGGTTTTATTCAGCTTTTAGAGCCGCTAAAAAAAGAGCTCAATCTCGATTTTCACTTAGCGAACAGGCTGGAGATTTTAGATCAAAAGCTAACCGGCAGGGTGATCGGCAACATTATCGACCGTGAAGCTAAGGCCGAAGCCTTGATTGGGTGGGCTGCGAAGCTTGGGATTGAGCTCCAGAACACCATCGCCGTTGGAGATGGAGCCAATGACCTAGGAATGATGGAGGTCGCCGGGCTGTCTGTGGCTTTCTGCGCGAAGCCAGTTGTCAGAGAATTTGCAAAGGTCACGCTTGACGAGCGTGACCTTGCATTACTAATTCCTTATCTGCCCTAAGCGCCAGTTGAGTGCAATCCACCATCAACGTGAATCATCTCGCCTGTGGTGGCTGGGAACCAGTCGCTGAGAAGTGCAATCAATCCTCTGGCTGCGGCTTCAGTGTCTGTGAGGTTCCAACCTAAAGGCGCTCGGCCAGTCCATAGCTCTTCCATGGTCGCAAAGCCGGGTATGCCCTTTGCAGCGGTGGTGCGAAGCGGTCCTGCGGATATCAAGTTGACTCTAATCCCCTTGGGGCCTAGGTATCTAGCCAAGTAACGCGAGGTGGCCTCGAATGCTGCCTTGGCCACACCCATCCAGTCGTATACCGGCCAGGACACGGTGGCATCGAATGTGAGGCCCACTACGGAACTCGGGTTATTCAAAACTGGCAAGCAGGCGGTGGTAATTGCCTTGAGTGAGTATGCCGAAACCTCGACCGCGGTAGAGACATCGGCCCACTGAGTTTCCATAAAATTGCCGCCCAGAGCGCTCTGCGGAGCAAATGCGATTGCGTGCACTATGCCATCAAGCGAACCCAGGGTTTTGCGAATTGCATCCGGAAGCGCATCAAGATTCTCTTGGCTCGTGGCATCGAGTTCGATCACAGTTACAGGCTTGGGTAAGCGCTCAGATATTTTTTTAGTGATTGGAAGCATGCGGCCAAAGGAGCTTAGGAGAATCTCGGCCCCCTCTTCTTGCGCCAGCCGCGCCGCGGTGAAGGCAATCGACGCCTCTGTCAATACCCCGGTTATGAGTATTTTCTTGCCTTCTAGAATTCCCAAAATAATCTCCTTAGCTTGTTTGCTCTCAAAAAGTTACTACCTAATGACCCATTCCAAGACCACCATCAACTGGAATCACTGCGCCAGAGATATAGGAAGCCTCATCAGATGCCAGCCAGCGAACCACTTTGGCCACCTCTTCGGGTGAAGCAAAGCGTCCAGCTGGAATTCTATCGATGTAGCTTTTTTGAAGGTCTTCGCCAAGCGCCTCCGTCATGTCGGTGTCGATAAAGCCAGGCGCAACAACGTTTGCGGTGATGTTTCGACTCCCCAGCTCCCTGGTCACCGAACGCGCCATGCCGATTAGTGCGCTTTTGGATGCCGCGTAGTTGACCTGTCCAGCACTGCCCAGAACTCCTACTACCGAGCCGATGAATATCACACGCCCAAATTTGGCCTTGAGCATAGATTTTGTGACGCGCTTTAGCACTCTAAAAACGCCGGTGAGGTTGGTATCGATGACCCGCTCAAAATCCTCATCACTCATTCTGAGCAAGAGCGTGTCCTTGGTTATTCCGGCATTGGCAACCAAGATTTGAATCGGGCCAAGCTCTTGTTCTATTTTGGAAATTGCGGCATCGAGCGATTCGGCATCGGTGACATCCGCCACCACGCTCAGAGTCCCCTCGGGGCCACTTCCTGACCTGGCGGTGACCGCTACTTGGTATCCGGCGCGAACAAATTCCTGGGCGATGGCAAAGCCAATTCCTCGATTGCCCCCGGTGACTAAAACAACACGAGAATTTTCCAAGACCGACTCCTTATTTTTGGGAATAGCATTGTCCGATTAGCGTTTGGAATAAACAAGAGTCTAGTAATCCGATTCTTATTATTGAGCGAGAGATCAAATTGGCAATTAGGCAAAGTGCGACATCGGTTGAGATTTCCCCTGAGGACGAACGCAAGTCTCGCCTAATCAAATACAGCGTGGCAATGCTGATAAGAATGGCCTGTCTAATCGCAGGGGTGTTTACCACCGGTATTTTGATGTGGATATTCTTTTCTCTTGCAATTTTCCTGCCGTATTTCGCAGTTATTTTGGCCAACTCCCAAGGTCCTAATCAGCCTAAATCTCAATCCAATGCGATAGCCCCAAAACTCACCATCAAGGCGGACCAGATTCGTGTTGTCGACGAATCTTGAGCAAAAATGCTCTAGGGCAGGCTGCAACTTGGATGCCAAACACCTTATTCATTGGCGAAATCCTAAGATCCACACCCTAGATCGCGTCAAAATCTGGTCAGCCTGTGATGAACACCGCGAGTATCTGGTTGAATATCTGTTAGCTAGAGACTTTTATCTTGAGGACAAACCCTTTGAAGCAGAGCACACTTAGACGCTGGGGCCCATGGCTCGCGCTAGTTGTGGTGTTTGCAACTATCACCTCACTGCTTAGCTGGTGGCAGTTTGCCCGACGCGAAGAGCTTGTTGAGCGAATCAATGAGGTGATCGCTAATTACGATAAGCCCCCGATTCCATTGGCTGACATCGGATTTGTTTTAGAGGACGGGAAGAGCGCTCAAGAATGGCGACCCGTCACGGTCTCAGGTCGTTACCTTTCAGACCTAACAACCTTGGTGAGAAATCGACCACTGAATGGCCAGGCCGGCTTTTTACAGCTGGTGCCCTTTGAGTTGAATGACGGCAGAGTCCTCATTGTCGAGCGGGGTTGGCTAGTAGCCGGATCTGATTTGAGCCCAACAATTGACAACCCATTGCCCCTAACCGAGCCTAAGCAGCTGGTGGTTCGCCTGCGAGTGTCCGAAGCGAACCTGGGCCGACCTCCGATACCAGGTCAGATATCCTCGATTGACCTAAAGACTCTCGCGGAGAGATTCCAGTCAAGCGGCGAAGTGATAACGGATTACTATGGCCGGCTGGTGAGCGAAAGCCCAGGCTCTGAGACTTTCCCAACCGCAGTACCAAAACCATCGCTAAGTGAAGGAAACCACCTTTCCTATGCTTTGCAATGGGTTTTGTTCGGCTTAATGGCCTTCGGGGCCTTCATTTGGGCGATTCGAAACGATCGCCGAATTCAGCTTGAGGAAGCCGGATTGCGGGCTCCAAAGACTCAGAAGCGAACCCAGGCGCTAATAGATGCTGAAATCGAAGACGCCAACCAATAGACTGAAAAAAACCCGAAGGAAGATGAATCATGACCGCAACCACAATGATCTTGGCTGACAGAGTTTTCAATCGTTCTAGGGCAACGGATATCGCTCTCATCGGTGCCGGAGCCCTAATAACCGCTCTAGCAGCACAAATTCAAATCCCTATGTTCCCGGTGCCGATGACGCTGCAAACTCTTGCAGTGTTGCTGGTTGGCGCTTCTTTGGGCCTCAAGCGCGGCTCAATCTCAATGACGCTTTATCTTGTGCTCGGCGCCATAGGGCTTCCTGTTTTTGCCGGTGCCAAGACTCTGACCGGGGTTCTGCCAACCGCCGGCTACCTGGTCGGCTTTGTGGCCGCAGCGGCACTGGTTGGCTGGTTGGCTTCGAAGGGATTCTCAACAAGCCCGCTCAAGGTCGCCTTTAGCTTCGCATTGGGCAGCACTCTTATTTATGCACTCGGGACGCTAGGGCTTATTTTGACCCTCGGCCTGAGCTTCCCTCAGGCACTGGCTGCCGGAGTTGCACCCTTTATTCTTGGGGATGTGGCGAAGGCTATAGCAGCGGCAGCACTTCTGCCTCTGGCTTGGAAGCTGACAAAATAAATTCACCTAAATATTAAAAAACAGGCCCTCCATCGAGGAGGGCCTGTTTTTGTTTAATGCTTAGATTGAGAAGCCAATTGCTCGCATCATTTCTTTGCCATCGTCTGTGATGTGCTCCGGACCCCATGGTGGCATCCAAATCCAATTGATCCTGAAGGCCTCTACAACACCGTCCAGTGAGTCGGCGGTTTGCTCCTCGATAACTTCCTGAAGAGGGCAACCAGCCGAGGTCAGTGTCATGTTGATCAAAAGAGAGCCGTCTTCAGATTCCTGGAGGCCATAGACCAACCCGAGGTCAACTATGTTTATACCAATCTCGGGGTCAATGATATTCTTCATCGCCTCAATTACCAGATCGTATTTTTCTGGGCCTAGCTCAATCGGTTCAGTCATGCATCTTCCTTAAGGTAGCGGTCGTAGCCCTCGGCCTCTAGGCGGTCAGCTAATTCTGCGCCACCCTGCTCCGCAATCTTGCCGGCTACAAAAACGTGAACGAAGTCCGGCTTGATGTAGTTGAGGATTCTGGTGTAGTGAGTGATCAAAAGAACTCCCAGGTCGTTGCTTTCTTTGGCGCGATTTACTCCCTCGGCAACTGTCTTGAGTGCATCAACATCAAGGCCCGAGTCTGTCTCATCTAAAACTGCAATCTTTGGCTTTAGAAGTTCAAGCTGAAGAATTTCGTGACGCTTCTTCTCTCCACCAGAGAATCCCTCATTCACGTTGCGCTCGGTGAAATCGGAGTCCATCTTCAGGTTCTTCATCGCGGTCTTTAGGTCCCCCACCCACTGTCGCAGTGCAGGGGCTTCTCCTGAAATCGCAGTTTTGGCGGTGCGGAGGAAATTCGAAACTGATACTCCTGGTACTTCTACCGGGTACTGCATTGCTAAGAACACACCGGCGCGAGCACGCTCGTCAACGCTCATCTCCAAAACGTTTTCGCCATCCAGGAGAATCTCCCCCTGTGTGACTTCGTACTTCGGGTGACCAGCGATGGAATACGCGAGGGTTGACTTGCCGGAGCCATTTGGCCCCATGATGGCGTGCGTTTCACCAGATCTAATTATCAGGTCTACCCCGCGGAGAATCTCCTTCGGGCCTTGCTCGGTTGTGACTGAAACGTGAAGGTTCTTAATTTCTAGAATTGCCATGATTTCCTTTTCTAAATTCTTATTCGTATTCGATGAAGATGTCGTTGTTGTCTATCAGCACTTCGTAAACCGCTACCGGCTCGTAAGCCGGCAGACTGAGAGGTTTGCCCGTGTTCAGGTCAAACTTCGCGCCGTGTGCCCAGCACTCGATTGCACCGTCTTCGACAAAACCCTCACTGAGCGAAATCTCACCGTGCGAGCATTTATCGTCTAAGGCCTTGACCGTGCCCGAGGGCTCCCGGACAACGGCTATTGTCGCCTCTCCGATTTTCACACGGATAGCTTTTCCCGGCTTGAGGTCATCAAGCGAACAAATTCTGGTTGCCAATTAGGAACGCACCTTTTCTAGCTCTTGCTCAACCGCGGCCATCAGGCGATTTTCGATTTCCTCGACCCCAACCTTTTGGATGATTTCGTGAAGGAAGCCTCGAACCACGAGTCTTCTTGCCTCGTGCTCTGAGATTCCGCGAGCCTGCAAATAAAACAGCTGCTCATCATCGAATCGACCAGATGCACTTGCGTGGCCAGCCCCAATGATCTTGCCCGTTTCAATCTCGAGATTTGGCACAGAATCTGCCCTTGCTCCATCGGTCAGCAATAAGTTGCGGTTTAGCTCGTAGGTGCTGGTGCCTTCTGCTGTTTCACGAATCAGCACATCACCGACCCAAACCGTGTGAGCTCCCCTGCCCTGCAAGGCTCCCTTATAGGCAACATTAGAGACGCAGTTCTCGGCAATGTGGTCAACAAATGGCCGGTGCTCAAAATAGTTTCCAGAATCAGCTAAATAAACACCGAACATGTTGATTTCAGCGCCCGGTGAACTCAGCGAGACCGCCGGAGTGATACGAACCAAGTCGCCACCCAGCGAAACCACAACGTGCTTGAGCTTGGCGTCACGGCCAAGTTTTGCGAACTGGCTTGAGACGTGGCTCGAGCCCTTGTCCCACTCTTGAATCGTGATGACGTTTAGGTTCGAGGAATCCCCTGCCAAAATCTCGACATTTTCACCCAGTACACCCAGACCCGAATGATCCAAAACAATAGTCGCTGAACTGTGACGTCCTGCTGAAATAACGATATGGACCGCTTTGGCATCCTGAGACTTTGGATCGATTCTGATAAAACTTGGGCCTTGAATTTCCGCTTCGGCCGGGATCTCGATAATTAGCGTCTTTGAGGCGTTCGTCCAAGCCGCGGCCGCAACTCTATCTTCTGGGATACCGGCTTTGCCGACTAATTCATCGGTTGAATCGACATATCGGCTAGTGACTCCCTCAGCCAAACTGATTTCAATCTCAGCCTCTGATAGCTCCCCCATTACCTCTTGGTCTAGACCGCGAAGTAAGTCCTGAGGGATGTAGCGCCAGATTTCCTGAAGTTTGGAAACTTCAGGAAAGTCTGAAACTGAGGTTGATTGCGGTCTCTGAGACCTGGTTTGGATGGGAATGCCGTGGCTATGTTCCTGGATACCGTGCTGTGCCATCGACTAACCCACCGCACCTTCCATTTGCATTTCGATTAGCTTGTTTAGCTCTAGCGCATATTCCATAGGAAGTTCTTTCGCGATCGGCTCAATAAAGCCGCGCACAATCATCGCCATAGCCTCGTCCTCTTTCATACCTCTTGACTGCAGGTAGAAAAGCTGCTCCGCGCTGATTTGTGAAACGGTGGCCTCGTGACCCATCGACACGTCGTCCTCACGAATGTCGTTCGATGGATAAGTGTCAGAGCGAGATATGGTGTCTACCAATAAGGCATCACAGCGAACCGTGTTTGCCGAGTGGTGGGCGCCCGGGTTCACGCGAATCTCACCTCGGTAAGAGGTTCTTCCGCCACCGCGAGCGATTGACTTGGAGACAATGGAGCTGGTGGTGTAAGGGGCCAAGTGAATCATTTTGGCTCCGGCGTCTTGGTGCTGACCTTCACCTGCGAATGCAACCGAGAGAGTCTCACCGCGAGCGTGCTCGCCGGCCAAAATTACGCTCGGGTACTTCATTGTGACCTTCGAACCGATGTTGCCATCGATCCACTCCATGGTGGCACCCTCGTGAGCAATTGCTCGCTTGGTGACCAAGTTGTAGACGTTGTTGGACCAGTTCTGAATGGTGGTGTAGCGAACTCTCGCGTTTTTCTTGACGATGATTTCAACAACAGCGGAGTGAAGGGAATCAGATTGATAAATCGGAGCGGTACAGCCCTCGATGTAGTGCACGTAGGAATCTTCATCCGCAATAATCAGCGTGCGCTCAAACTGGCCCATGTTCTCAGTGTTAATTCGGAAATAGGCCTGCAGCGGGATTTCAACGTGAACGCCCTTGGGTACATAAACAAAGGAGCCACCCGACCACACCGAGGTGTTCAGAGCAGCAAACTTATTGTCTCCAGCTGGAATTACGGTACCGAAGTACTCTGCAAATAGCTCCGGGTGAGTTCTTAGGGCAGTGTCGGTGTCCAAGAATAGGACTCCCTGCTCTTCTAGGTCCTCACGAATCTGGTGGTAGACAACTTCGGATTCATATTGTGCTGCAACTCCGCCAACAAGTCTCTGACGCTCGGCGTCTGGGATGCCTAGACGCTCATAGGTGTTCCGGATATCCTCTGGCAGGTCTTCCCAGCTTTGAGCCTGCTTCTCAGTCGACCGAACGAAATACTTAATGTTGTCAAAGTGAATACCGGAGAGATCGCTGCCAAAGGTTGGCATTGGCTTTCTGAGGAAATACTCATATCCCTTGAGGCGGATGTCAAGCATCCACTGCGGCTCATTCTTGAGCCCGGAAATATCGCGAACTACTTCTTCACTGATACCTCGGCGCGCTGACGCACCCTTATCGTCTTTATCAGACCATCCAAACTCGTAGTTACCTAGCTCGTCAAGTTCGGGGCGATCTATGATTTTTTCTGACATTAGTGCCTCCTGCTTTCTTTAGATACAACTCTCAGCTCAGCTCGTTATTCCTCTAAAGAACTCGTGAGAGAATTAAAGTTAAGACCGTCTAACGATAGACGCTAATGCTAAAATGAAGGACTTAGGGTTGCCTAAGTAAAGGTGCGCGGTGCGGATTATTAAATCCATTTGGCTCAATGGGCTTGCCTCCAAGTCGAGGTTGCGGCTTTATGTTTGGCTTTCTCTGGCGACTCAGATTCTCATTGTGGTAACCGGAGGCGCCGTCAGGCTCACCGGTTCTGGTCTCGGGTGCCCGACCTGGCCGATGTGCACCGATGAATCACTCACCACTACTCCGGAAATGGGTTTTCACGGCATCATCGAATTCGGTAACCGATTGCTCACGTTTGTTCTTTTGATAATCGCAATTTTAACCTTTGCCGTTGCAATAAGGGTCCACGGCAACATTAGAAGGCTGAGCCTTCCAATAGTTGGTTTCTTCTCCTCTGCGATCGCTATGGTCTTGTTTTTGATTGCGGACCACATTTTTGTCGGGATAGCAATCTCTTTTCCAGCGATGACCCTTTTCGGAATTCTCTTAGTACTAAGAGTTCGAGAGACAAAGAGATCCGGCATTGTGGTGCCCGCTTTTGCACTTGGACTGGGCGTCATTGTGCAGGCGGTTCTTGGCGGAATCACGGTGCTAACAGGATTGAACTCCTGGATTGTGGGAGCTCACTTTTTGGTTTCTATGTTCTTGATTGCCATAGCAGCGGTCCTGGTGTTCCGAGCACTACCCAAACCAATTCGGCCGGTCTCTCCAGTGTCCAGGGCATTAGCTTGGCCGACGGTTTTTGTCTCGCTGGCCTCTATATTGGCGGGAATCATCGTCACCGGAGCTGGCCCGCACGCTGGAGATCTCAACACGCCAAGAAATGGCTTCAGTATCGAGATTTGGCAACACTTCCACAGCTACCCGGGATACCTAATGCTGGCTTTGATTGCCGTGCAATTATTTTTTCAGCTCAGGCTTTCCAAGAGGCTCTTCGGTGACCTGCCGACCAGAGTCCTATTCATTTTGTTTTTGGTCACAATATGTCAAGCTGTTGTCGGCATTATTCAAGCCAGGCTCGGTGTGCCCGCGTTGTTAGTTGGCATTCACATGCTCGGTGCGTCCGTTCTGGCAGCACTGGTTATTTTTCAGCTACTTTTTATGCGCCAAAAAAATAATGTCTAGGGCCTTCTGGTTTCGCAAGGATCTGAGGCTTCAGGACAACCAGGCTCTCACTCACGCTGCCGCCCTCGCCCACAGCGATTTAGATAATTCCTTATTTCCGTTGTTTTTCTTGCCGAATGACTACCACGACCTGTCACCGCTTCGTCAGCACTCAGTTTTTGCATCAGTTTCTTCTCTCCGCCTCGATCTTCAGGATCTTGTTTCGGTGTTTGATAAGGACCCTTTGGAGTCAATGGCGAGCATTGCCAAGACCCTGGGGGTGACCTCGGTGGTCGCAACCGAGTCCTTTAATAAAAAAGGTATTGCCGAGCAGGTTTCGGTCTCAAAGGAACTTGCCAAAATCGGAATTGAGCTAGAGCTAGTGGGCAGCAATTACGCCGTTGTCCCGGGCAGCGTTCGCAAAGACGATGGCACTAACGTCCGGGTTTATTCACCGTTTTATAAACGCTGGCTTTTGGAGCTTGACTTTAGGCCCTTTGCATTGGATGTGCAGAGTGTGAATTGGGCCAAGGTGCCCGAAAGCTTTGACTTTTCTCTCCCTATAAGCCAGAGCCCTTTCGAGGTAAAAGCCGGCGAGGAATTTGCGAAAAGGACCTTCGCCCGATTCCAAAAAAGAGCACTCGCTGATTACTCGCAGGCTCGCAATCGAATGGACCTGGCGGGCACCTCCCAGCTATCACACGCGCTAGCTCATGGGGAAATTCATCCGCGCACCCTATTGGCCCAGTTGGGAAACTCTGAGGGTGAGGAAGTTTTTAGAAAAGAAATTGCTTGGCGAGAATTCTACGCGGACGTCTTATTTCACAACCCGGAAACCGAGTCGGAGTATTACGAACCCAGGTTCGCAAAAATGCGTTATAGCGACCCAATCAAAGACGCAGCACTATTGGAGGCCTGGCAGCAAGGTAGAACGGGTTTCCCAGCGGTAGATGCCGCAATGCGTCAGCTTGTTACCACGGGTTGGATGCACAATCGGGCTCGCATGATGGTCGCTAGCTTCTTGGTCAAGGACCTTCATTTTGAATGGCAAGTTGGGGCCGATTGGTTTGAAAAACACTTGACCGACTTCGATCCAGCTTCAAATGCTCACGGTTGGCAGTGGACGGCAGGTTCCGGAACGGACGCATCCCCTTATTACCGGGTTTTTAATCCGATTTTGCAGGGTAAAAAATTTGACCCCAACGGAGATTACGTTCGGAGGTTCGTCCATGAGCTCGAGCACATCTCTGGCGGCCAGGTTCACGAACCCTGGCTTTTAATCGACGGTTTGGCGCAAGGCTACCCGGCCCCGATTCTTGATCACGCAACTGAGCGCAACGAGTCTCTGGCGAGGCTAGAGGAAATAAAGGTTAGGAATTAGAAGCTGAAGTACAAAAGCGGATCAATCGCAATCGCTAGAAATAGCAGCGTTAAATGTGTTATCGATCCGTGAAATAGCCGCATCGGGTTCTGGGGAATTCGAACCCTTGCTTCGTTGTAGAGCTTGTGTGACTCCCAGGTAAACCAGGTGCCCGCGACAACCGCTGTGATCGAGTAAATCAATCCCATGTTTGCCACCGGGATCAGTAGCAAGGTGGCAGCCAAATAGGCCCAGGCGTAGAGAATGATTTGGCGGCCTACCAGCTCATTTTTTGCCACAACGGGGAGCATCGGCACTCCTGCTTTTTTATAATCCTCTAGGTACCTCATGGACAGTGGCCAGTAGTGCGGCGGAGTCCACAAGAAAATAATGAAAAAAAGCACCCAGGCAGCCGGGGAAATTTCATTGGTCACTGCGGCCCAGCCGATTAGAACTGGAACAGCGCCCGCCGCTCCTCCCCAAACTATGTTCTGCGGCGTGCGGCGCTTTAAGCCGAGCGTGTAAACGAACACGTAAAACAAAATTGCAATCAGCGAAAGAACTGCGGAGAGCGGATTTACCAACACCGCGAGCCAGATTATTGAAATGACCCCCAGCGCCCAAGCAAACCGCAGAGCTTCCTTATCGGTAAGCTCACCAGTCACCAAGGGTCGCTTTTTGGTTCGATTCATCACCTTGTCGATATCTCTATCGATGTAGCAGTTAAAGGAGTTGGCGCTCCCAGCACTGAGTGCTCCCCCGACCAGGGTGGCCAGTACTAGCCAA